>NZ_CP104209.1:2063663-2384826 GCF_025244765.1 Empedobacter stercoris
TGATTATTGTCTTTTTTAAAACCTTTTTCATCAATAAATTCTGTTTCAAAAGACCTTAAATTTATTTCTGTTTCAGGATAAAATATTTTAGCAATTTTAGCGGACGTTTCATTGATTTCAAATGCAGTAGAGTAAGATTTGAGATTAATATCTTTTAATAATTCTAGAAAATTTCCAGTGCCTACGCTTGGTTCTAAAACCATTAAGGATTCGAAGTTATTGAAATTGTTTTTAATCAGATTTTTAATGCTATTTACTATAGTAGAATCGGTATAATATTCATCTAATATCCCTCTTCCTTCTTTCGATATTCCTCCAGTTACGTATTGATTGGCAATATTCTTTAAATCATCAGTTATTACAAGACCTTCTTTGAGTTTGACCTTCAAATCATCAGAAATATACGTTGCTGTAGAAATGACTTCGGCTATTTCATTATTTGTTAATTTTCTGTCTTTATACTGGATAATAAGCTCATCTAGCTTTTCAATATTAGTTGACTGATTTAATAATCTTCTGCCCAAGGAATCCCCGAGGATAACATCTTTCTGTTGTTTTTTGTATGTGGGTTCACTTCCTGGTTCGGGATTTCTCCTACGGTCAGGTTCATTTCCTTCAAGTCCATTTCTAGCATGGTTGCTGCCCACATCTTGTCTTCCTGCGTGATTGTTTTCTTGCTCGGATTGGCTTTCCTTACTAATATCTCTAGCTTGTTGTTTAGGTGTTCCTCTTTCCATTGACTGAGAATTGGAAACTCGTTCAGATTTAATTGTATTCTCATTTTGAATAGTATTTATATTAATATTTTCGTGTAATATCTTAGCTTTAAGATAGTCATTCAAGTCATTATTAGCAGTTTCAGAAATGTTATAAAAGGAACGAATATCCTGTATGTTTTTGGCTGAAAATTCTGATAATATTCTTCTTGTAGCAAAATTTCCTCCTGAATCACCATCTAAACATAAAAAAATCTTACCATCATAATTTTTATAAGCATTTAAAAAATTGTCTGTATTGGTGATAGAGTTTAAAGAAATTAATGTACGATTATTTTTGTTATTATTTATTTTTTGTAGTTGAAGAAATGATAATAAATCGGTCATTCCTTCAAAAAGTATTATCTCTTTTTTTGAACCTTTTATTTCAGAAATATCAGACTTTCCTAATTTGGTTTTTACAAATGGATTTCTAATTTCATAACCGCCAGAATTATTTTCCAAACCTATTCCAAAGTAATTTCTACCATTATTTGAATAGTGAATCTGAAAAGTGTTTTCTTCTAGAACTGATTTAGAAATTCCTCTCTCCTCAAAATATTTTAATAGTTTTTCATTATTTGGTAATCCTGTGTATTGAATTTTCACTTCAGAATAGTAATTATTCTCGCGAGTTTTAAAGTCTTTTTTTCTTTCTGCAATTGTTGTTAGATTATTTCCGTTAAAGTTTCTCAGAAATTCTAATGCTTCTTTCCAAGTCTTATTTTCAAAAGACATTACAGCTTTTAGAATTTTACCTCCTTCATTATTTTTAAAATTATAATAACCATTATCATTTACAGAAAACTTATTTTCATTATTTCTAAAAAAATAATCTCTTCCTTTTTTAGCTTCAAATTTCATTTTCCCTTTTTGTTCAAGAAATAAGAAATAATCTAAAACAGAAACACTGTTAGATATTTCATTAATTTCATCTTGTGTAAACTGATAATTCATTGCTTTGTTTTTGTATTGACGAAACGATTAAAATTGAAAAACTCTTCAGCTTCTTCATCCCATTTATTTCTTGGAATAATTTGAAGGGTTACAAAGACATCTGTTTTTTTATTATAGGTATCAATACGTTCTAAGCGTCCGTCAAAATCTTTTCGAATATGTTGATATAAAGAGTAAGGTAATAGTGTATCTGTTTGATAGACATAAAATCGAGAGTATAAATCGGGAGAATTAATCTCGAATCTTTTATATTTTTTCTTGAAAAGAATTGTATCAGGTAAAGGTCTTCTATGCGCGTAATTAGGGATTATTTCATTTGTATATATAGCCCCATTATTTTTTTTAAAAACAGAATATCCTTGGCCTTTCATTAGGTCTGTTATCAATGATTGGCTAACATTATCGCTAATAGAATAGTAAGTTGTATCTAAAATAAAATTACTTTCTACATTTATGGATGGTAAATCTACATCAGGGATTAATTCTATAATAGAATCATTTGAGTAATTAATTCTGGAAATGTAAAAAGTTTGAATTTCATCCAATCCTTTTGAAGCATTAAAATAAACGTTAGAAATTACATCTATTCCACCTTGTTGTGATACAACATTTTTCTTACAGGAAATAAAAACAGATAATAAAAACATTAGTATTAATCCTTTTTTCATAAAATCATATATTTAAAAACGGCAATAGTAAAATTGCCGTTTGATTACTTTTATATACTTCTAGAATTGCTTTGTTGTTTTATTTTTCCTTTTTCATGTGCATCCTCTTGTTCTAAACCTTGAAGGGGTTTATTCGTATTAATTCTATTCATATTATTGTCATAGAGATTCAGAGTTTTATATTGAGGATTTAAAAAAGCTTTTCCTTCTATGAGCTTATCTTCTAGTTGAAATTTCACTTTGACAATATTTCCTTTTTCAAGTGATTTTATGGTGTCATCTTTCCATTCTGGTTTTTCAAAAATTAAATTTGATTTCTCAATGATTTTAGGAACATCGACTCCGTAATTTTTATAAAATGTTTGATAGTTATAATTCCCAAATTCATTTTTTTCTTCTTTGAGATTCAGCTTTACAAATGCATCTTCTTTCAGCTCTGTTTTAGGGTTGACAAATTCTATTTTAACTGACCTACCTTCTAGTAGATTAACTGCTTCTTTTGCAGTAAAAGTGTTATCTTTTGTAACCTTAAAATTTTGTGTAATGGGATCTTTCTTATCGCTTGAAAGTGTAGCATCAAACGAATTAAAAAAAACTCCTCCTTGTTCCGATTTACTAAATTTCAAAGTAAAGTCTACAGCATTCCAAGGAAGAGCTTTATCTGTCTTCGTTTTTATTTCAAATTTTTTTTCGTTAGTTTCAATACCAGATTCTAGATCTTGATGTAATTTTTCATCTTCTCCAAACCCTAGATACTTTAGTTGATTTTTCAAATATTCTAATTGATTAAAATTTTGATTGTTTTCCATAATAATTATATATTGAATTGTAGTTAAAAAATTTTCAAGACCTATTCTAGTTATGGAATCAACATCAAACTTCAGAGTTTCTTCAATGAAATCATCCTTTGCCATACAAGTCTTACTTCAAAATTCAAAAAATTACTTCACAAAATCAAGATAAGTGTTTGTTTATAAACTAATTAAATTTAAAAAAGACTAAATAATACATTGAATGTTTTTTTAGATAAGCATACAACTCTATAATAAAATGTCGGAACAGAATTTTATTATAGTGTTGTAAGAGAGAGTGCGCTTTTCAAAAATAAATGAAGCAATTTTGCTGCAAGAAATAAAATGAATTGTTGCGGAATTGTGAAATGTTTTTTGGAAAGGGCAAAGGATTAGATACTACCTATTATCTTCCTCTTCTACGTGTTTGGTTTTCTTCTTCTTTCATTTCTTCTTCTCTTTTTAGACTTGCATCTTGATACATGTCGGGATCATTGACATTTAAATTGATATCGCTTTTATTTTGTTTTTGCTGTTGCTTTTTCGGATTTGAAATACTATTGATGCTATTAATTTCATTTGAAACAATGTTTAAATCGACTAAAATATCTTTTGCTATCTCAGGGAACTTATCAATTTTATCTTGTAGAAAGGATTGAAGTTTTTGCAATTCAATTTTGTATCTATTTGTTTGTAAATCATTATTTTTAGATTTAACAATTTCAGAAATTTCTTTAATATCTTTGATTACATCTAGTTCTAAAGTTTGATTAGATTTTTCATCGTAAACAAATGCTTTTTGTTCGAAATTGATCCTTTCACCATTGGTTGAAATGTTTGTAATTTCAGTATATTCAATGTTATTTTTACTGTTTTCTAAAACATCTTTCAATGATTTGTCACGCTCAAAAAGATTGACATTTAATTTGGAATTATTTTCGGTTAAATGAAAAGTAATTCTTTTTGTTTCATTGTCTGCTACAATAGTTCCTCCATTCAAAAAAACTTGAACATCATCAGCACTTAACTTTTTTGAAAACGAATTATCATCATTAATAATTCCGTATTTTTTCAATTCATCAGTAGGTAAAGTTTGTTTATTCATAATTACTTGCTATTAAGTTATTTACTTTAATTATATCATTTAAAAAATTAGTTGGATTAATATATTTTCCCCATTCTTTGACCGAAAAGTGTAGATGCGGACCAGTAGAATGCCCAGAGTTTCCGCTCTTACCTATGACAAAACCTGCTTTCACAAAATCACCAACTTTATAATAGGTTTCAGATAAATGCAAGTATGCGGTTTCAAATCTGTCGAAATGATTAATTTTTATATAATTTCCACCTCCATTAGTATCCCATCCAGCGGCTACGACAATGCCATCCAAAACGGAAAAGACAGCTTCATAGTTTGCTTTAATATCTATACCATTATGCATCTTTTTCACACCACTTATTGGATGTTTTCTTAATCCGAAAGGAGAGGTAATTAATATCTTATTGCTTATAGGCATAAATATATTATTTTCAATTTCCTCTATGGTTTCGTACTTAATTATATTTTTTATACTATTTTCTTTTGGTAAATTTTTTTTATTCAATTGACTCATGGTGTTTCCTATTAGTGAGTCTTTCAGTTGATTAAAAAAAGATCTGTCATTTTTAATATCTTTAATTAATATTTTCATTGAATCAATTTCTTTTTTCAAATCTGTTTTACTAGTGAGGTTTAAGACTTGTTTAATAGTTTTTTTCTTTTTATCATTGGTCTTTTCTTTCTCTATTTCCTTTGTATCGAACTTTGTATTCGCCTCTGTTTTATTGTAAATAACATTACGTGTAAGAGTGTTAAATTGTGCGCTAGCGATAAGGCTTAGGCAACAAAAAAGAATTAGGTAATATGTTTTCATTTAAGTTGTGGTTTTTCGTTGTTCGTTCACTAGTAATTCTACTTCTCGATTAATCTTTCTGAAGTTTGTCATCAAAACATCTTCTTTTCTATTGATTCTGTTATGATCAACAAACGAATAGTAAACAGGTAATTTTGGATAGTTTTCTTCTTCCTTTTTTATTTCATTCATATTCAAACTTATCTTCCCGTTAAAGGCGGAAGTTTTATATTCTTCGGTATTGCTTTCCTGAGCGATTATTCCTACCATTTCCCCAGTTTTTAAGGCAGCAATTTTTCCTGCAGGAATCATATTGTCCATTTTCTCATTTATACTTGTCGTAGATCCCTGTTGAGAAATAGATTGAGAAAAGGTTTTCTGTTTAATTTTCCCAAACATTTTTTCTAACCAATCCAAGGTATTTTTATCTCTGGCTGAACCTGAAAGAATATTTCCTACAATTGCTGAAATTGTATCTGCAACTTCTTTTTTATAGAATTGTCGTAACTGTGGTAACTCTTGAAGACCAAGTAAAACTGCAATTTTATTACTTCTAGCTGTTGCAACAACGTTGTCTATTTTGTGGATATAAATCGTAGGAAATTCATCCGCAATTATTCCGCCTGGTAAATTATTTTTTGAATTAATTACTCTTAGGGTTCTATTTAATACAGAAGAGTACAGTGCAGAATTAATATCTTGTGTGGTTGGATCAGACGCTAATATTAAAATGGAAGGATTCTGTTTGTCTGTAATTTTCAATTCGACTTCATCACCCGAAAAAACCCAATAACTTTCTTTTGTTGCTAATCTTGATAGGAAAATTTTCAATGTACCTACTTGTCCTTCTAATTGATCAAATGCTTTGTTATCATATGCAGATTTAAAAGGTGATAGTAATGAAACCAATTCTTCATGTTGAAATAAAGTATCAAAAATTTCTTCATAACTTCTATTCATGAAGGACAGAATGTGTGGTAAATCTGAATATTTACCATTTTCATATGTCGCAAAAAAATAGATCGTTGAGGACAGAAAGTTTATAGCAGATTGGGTGAAAAATTGATCAGAACCACCACCAGCGCTTGCGCCACCTTTTTGCAAAGAGCTTACCATTGCTTCTGCCATTTCCTGAGCTTCTGCTAAAGTTTGAACATACTTTTTGTCAAAAGGATTCACTCTTTTTGACATCTCAACATTATTCAAATTAATGACATGGAAGTCATAATTATAGTCAGATTCTTTGCTTTTTTTCAGTAAATAATGATAATAGGCAATTTGAGCTAAGTCGGGAAATTTGAAATCATAAATACATAAACAGAATCCCTTTGAAATCATTTGTCGAATAGCTGGATTTATCACACCGAAAGATTTACCAGAACCAGGCGTTCCTATCACCATAGTTCCTCTGAATGGATTAATATTCATCCAACCTTTGTTGTTTTTTCCTTTATACTTGAATAAATATGGAATATTGATACTAGTAGGAGTATCGATTAATTCTTTATTCTGATCAAATGATTCTTCTTCTACATTCCATCTATCTTTTCCCATTTTTTGTTGCATAAATTTAGAAATACTATCTGCGCCCATTTGGGTTATTACAGCTCCTAAAAAAGACAAACAAGCATATAGAAGTTGATAGGCATTTAATCCAGGAATTATTGTTGGAAGTATTTGAGATTCAGCTTGATTTTGCCAAACCAAAGAAGCAAACATCAGTGTAAGTCCAATAATAATTGGTATTATAATATTTGTAGTAATGTTTAATTCTTTTTTCTTTTTTGCCTTTGTGCCGATTGCTACTAAGGTGATGAAAATTAGTGTAGCAAATTTTGCGTTAATCGGTGGGTAGATAAATCCTGTTTTTATTAAACCTTGTAGAAGATTAGATAAAACAGGAATATTAGCCTTTCCGTAAAACAGTGATATACAATCAAGGGCAACAATTGCATATACTAACTTTTGAAAAAAACTATATAAATTTAACTGATATTGTTGTTCTTGCATAATAGTATTATTTCTAAAAAGTGTCTGCTTTCAATATGTCAGAATAGTTGACTTTCATTTCAATCGTTCTACCAGAAAGTTGTTCTTCTATTAAACGAATCATCATCACCTTTGAGTTGGGGTAAGTGAACTTTTTGAATACATAAATATTTCTGAAGTTTTTTCTAAATGATTTAGAATTATTTAAGGTGAAAACTGGCTGTAAATCTATACTCTGGTTGTTTGTCGCTTTGTGAATTTTTTTATCCTCAATCGTAAATTTAATATCATCAATACTATAACTTATGTTGGTACTGTTAAGAAAAGTAACATCCAAAAAAATGTAGTCACTTCTTACATATACATTGTTTAGTTGCATCGTTAATTTTGAGTTGTTTTCAATTCGTATAGGTTTTTTATCAGATTTTTCTGTAATTAAATCCATTGAATATTTTTTCAATTCTGTATTGGAAAAAACCATCGAACTAAACTCAATTGGCTGCATATTTTCAGCTTGGATGTGGATATTCGTTTTGTTTTTCTGACTATCATCAGAATAAACTATTCTGTACTGAGCTATAAAAGATTGACCAACAACCGTGATAATGCCTATTTCTTGGTTATTTGTAAATGCAATAGAATCATTATCCGTAATTTTTACTCTTGCAATGTTTTCGGTTGGAATATCACCCGTAAGTTTATCCGTTGATAAATCTACATACTGGACTACTTCAGGAGATATTATATGTAAATTAATTCCTTTGGATACTTCGATAATTTTCAAATCTTCAACTAACTGTTCTTTCGTTGCTGTTTGGGCATTTACCTTAATGAAAAAAAATGCAGAAAGAATAAATAAAAAAATATTTGGTTTCATTTTTTAATATTTAAAAAGTTTATAATTAGTTTGTTTTAAGCTCTTTTTCATCAATTAAATAGACATAAGAGTTGTACTTCAATTTTGCTTTGTTTGTCTTGATAATATTGGCAATGGATTGAGAAGTAGATGTGAATAATTTTGAACCTATGCTTGTAAAAAAACTACTTCCGTTAATATCTAAATTTGTCCCTTGTACGGATTGACTTCCCATTTCTTTCACCATATCTCTGAATAGACTATTAGGTATAAATAACCCTTGCATTCCATCTAAATCGTAGATAGATAAATTGATAGGTAAAATTTCACCATCAGCTAAAACAGAAACGATATTAAGATTTACACGTTGCATTGAGAATGCAGATACTTGAGCGTATAAAATACTTCCCTTTTTAATTCTCTTTTTGGCAACATAAATATCTTCGAGTAAGCGTATTCTAATTCTTGAGCCTAAATATCCTTTTGTATCTTCATCAATTACAGCTTTAATGAAATTATTTTCTTTGGTTCTGTAGATAGAGTTGAAACTAGAGCTTACATCTGATTTCATTACATTAAAAGTTGAGTTTAGAAAAGCATCTTTTTTTGCTTTGTTTGACTTTAATTTTTCTTCAGCTGCTAATCTACTTTGGTATTCAGGATCTCGAGCTTTTTCTATCGAATCCATGATCAACATTTGCTCTTTCAGTAACTTGACAGGATCAGTTTGATTTTCTTGTGAATAGCTTTCAGCAGGTGTATTTTTTGATTTTGAGGTATATGAATTTTCATTCAACATTCTTATGATCTCTGCCGATCTCTGATAATCTTTTTGATCTTGGTTTGGATTGTAGTAAGAAGAATTATTTTTATTACTAATTGATTTCATCCGATTTTGATTATTATATCGAATAGAATCAATCCTTTTTTTCTCGTTATCTGTTAATAAATCTCCATAAACCATTAAACTATCAGATTCGGGGTCTAAACCTTCTAGCATAGTTCTATCATCCGTCTTGTCAAAAAAAGCATCATAAGCTTCATTTTTTGTCATGATAGAATCTCTAGTGTCTCCTAAGGAAAGGGTTAGTTTTTCACTTTGATCAATTTCTGGCTCCTTTTCTTTCATAAAGCTCGATCCTAAATAGATAAAGAATAATAGTACTGGTAATATTATTAGAGGAATTACATACTTTTTATCTTTGAAATTAATTTTCTTGAAGTTCATTTTTCAATCGTTGATACTGGTTAAACAAATATTCTATTCTTAAACTGTCTTGTTTGATAAGCGAATTATTATCTCTTTTGACTTTTAAGGATTGTAATTCGGAAACAATTTTCTTCATCCTTTCATGAATCTTTTGTTGATTTATAGCGGTTTTATTTTCTTCTATTTTCACAACAGGAAATTTAGACGTTAGAAGTCGTGTAGGTCTTTCATTATAAAGACTATAAGTGATGTTACCTATATAGGAAATGATTAAAAAAATCATGGTAAATACATAGAATTTTTTTGGATGATTAACCACCCATATAAACCACTTTTTATTACTAAGTTTTGCAATATATTTTTCCATACTTAGAATGATTTATTAGTTTTAGAATACAACTCCTCATTATCAAGAACCCTCCAGCTTTCTATCAAAACACCATGTGGATTATTAGGACTTCTTATAATATCTTTATAAAAACCTTCAGTGATTAATTTTCTAGTAATGATTCCTGATTTTCTATTAATCATCTGTTTTCCAAAATATAAGAAGCTATTGTTTGCAGGGTTTATTTTGATAGAATCTGTTTTGACACTAACCATAGAACTTGAAGCAATGATTTGATTATAAAACCCTTTTTCTCTAAGATTTGCGTATTCTTTTTTACCTGAATCATCAATTAGATAAAGTGATTTATTGATGTTTTCTTTGATATATGAATCATCGGGTGCTAGAGTAAAAAACAATCTATGAAACAACTCAATCTGAGCTTTATATTCCACTGGTCTATTGATTAGTGCATCGGTTTGTTGAGCTAATACTGGGACTCCATTATCAATTATATAGATAGACTTTTTCGAATCTTCAATAAGCTTATAAGAAAATAAAAATCCGACAACAACGATGATGCATGCAAATAAAATAGTTGAAATAGAAACTATTTTATTAATTTTAATTCTTTGTTCTATATTTTTTACTAGCATTTTATTATTTTTTCATTGCATTTTTAACTCTATTCGAAGCTCCAGCTGAGGCAGTTGATTTTGCTGCAGCTGCTACTGCGCTCGCCCCTCCTGTTTTAGCAGCAATTACAGCTGTCTTTGCTCCACTCATTATTTTAGCACCAGCGTTTTTAACTTTTGTCATTGCGCCTGAACCTCCTGCTGTAACAATAGTATCTGCTATTGTTGGAGTCATTAAAACTCCAATTCCTGTAACAGCATAGGCAACTACCGTAAAAAGTTGATTATAAATAATCCCACTCCCAGTCATATAGAGAAGCAAAGCATCGATATCGTCAACAACCCCTTGTTCTGTTACCAAAAGACTTAATCTTTCAATTTCCATTGTATATCCTGATGCTATTAATTGTTGACCAATATTGATAATTGTATAGGCTATAAAAGTGTATAAATTGATATTAATGAATTTAGCAATCCAATTGTATAAGGAGTTTTCAAACCCTGGAACCAAAGCCATACCTACAGCAATAGGACCTAGTATTATTAAGATATAGCTCCAAATTTTTTGAATAAAGAAAATTAAATAAACACATGTTCGTAGTAAGGCTAAAGCTATAAACTCGATAATCTCAGCGATTGTTTTTTGAGCGGAATAATTCATCCGAATTCCCCATTCTTTTATTGGTGCAATCAATTTATCCATAGAATCGGAAATTTCATCCCCTAATTGTTGCCACCAACTTTGATCACCTTCAACTACTTCTTGTTTAGCATCTTCTTCAGCTTTTTTCTTAATAAGAAATTCTAAAAGTTGAGCTTGTTTTTTAAAACGTTCAACTCTCAAATCATTTACTTCATCTTCAATTTCGCTAAATATTTGTTGACCTGGAGCAGACAAGGAAATAAAAGGTTGTTGAATCATACCAACAAAGCTTGTCCAATAGATCAAAATTAAACCTATGAATAAAGGTTTTAGCATCGGTAATATTTCCCAATCTCTATCTCCTGAAATCATTTGCCACCCTAAATATCCTAGATAGAGAAGGGAACCAAAACCACCAATTGCTCTACCTAATAATGCGGCGGATGAAGCTTCTACATTAATAGTTGTATCTAGTTTCGTGAAAACTTCCATAAACCATTTCTCGAATGCACCATCACCTTTTAAATATTTTAGAATATTACCATACTCTTCATTTGATTGACCAAACAAAACTATAGGCAGGATAAATAAACCAATAGTTAATGCTATTACATATAACTTTTTCATAAGAATTAATATTTATCTTTTAGTTTAAGCATCACAGATTCAATTATTTGTTCATCGGTTTTCGAAGTGTGTTGTTTAAAGTTGTATTTATCTTTCACAAGATTTCGATAGGTTAGCAAAAGAGTTGTTTTATCATTGATTGCCCTTAAACTTCTTTCAAAGGCTCTCCATCTTATCAGGGTTTCATGATACATAAGGAAACGTTTTCCACGTGGCATATCCATTGTTCTTGACATGCGATATTTATCTTTAATAATGTCAAGTTCTTCTTGTAAATATTTTATTTTACCTGTGCTTTTCATCATTTCATACGTTTTCTCATCTTTAATTTTCCAATCAATATAATGTGATGGAGTTGAGGGGAAATTTCTGACAGGGGATAACATTCTCTTGTAATAAAGCAACCATAATGGATCAGCATCAACAAAGGTTGAAGTCCAATGAGCGAAATCTTGAACACTTCTATTATAAATTGTATCAGCAGAAGTTTTAATTTTATTTGCTTCTAGTTCTTCAATTTTCAGCTCCATCAACCTTCTATTTTGTAAACCTGTTGGTTTTAAAGGACGAATATCTTCCCCTCTTTTATATTCTCGGTTTCTTTTAGGTGCCCACATTCCCCAAACGGTTGCATAGGCAAAATTTGTTTGAATCCCTAAAAAGTACTTTGGATAAGGTCTCCAATCTCCCCAACGTTCATAAGTCATTCTTTTATGTTGAGCTACGATAGATGGATCATTCAGTTTATTTACTGTTTGCGCATTAACAAGAGCAGATAATAATGTTATTAGTAGACAAATGTTTAGATTTTTCATACGATTTGATTAAAAGATGTAGTTATATTTTCGGATAATATCATTTACAATTGCCTTATCTACATTCAGGTAATTTTTTATTATAGGCACATTGTATAGATAAGGGATTTTATGAGCGTTTTGAAGTCTAAGGGTGATATATAAAATATTCCCATTGATATGTCTTAAACGGTTATATATCTTTTCTATTAGAATTTCTCTATCCATAGAATCCATTAAGAAGTCTCTATTTTCATTCAAAATCTCCGTAGTAAGCTCGGTTGCTAAAAGTTTTATTTCTCTTAAAATATTGGTATAGTATCGGTTTACAAAGATTCCATAGTCAGGTCTTCTCATAGATAAATCAATCATGATCTGTCCATTTTTAGAAATCCTATCCAAGTATTGATAGATATAGTATAATTTTTTACTTTGTAAAATAGCTGTATTTACGTTTTTCAATTGCTGATATATATAATCCTGAATAGCAATTACTTGTGCTACTTTTTTATTGATTTCATCATATAGCTTTTTTTGTCTTTCATAAGAATCTAAAAACGCACCTTCACTTGCCATTCTTACAGCATGATTTTTAGAAATCTGAATTAACAACTTCTCATTTATTACAAAAGATTGAGCGTTAGCTGAAAGACTAAATAGAAGACCTAAACAGAGCAAATACTTCTTCATTTTAAAAATTTTTAATATTACTTAAAATATCTTCTACCACTTTTTTATCTCTATTGACATAAAATTCAAATGCTCGAGTGTTTCGTTTGATTTTTAATTTTATTTCTCTAATATTGAACAACATGCGACTCGAGTTATTTCTTAATATTCTAATCTCATCTACCGCAAAGTCTAATAATATTTTTCGCTCAGCCTTCTCCATTTGATTAATAGCTCCGTAAGAAAGTATAATTCCTGCGATGTAACGAATAATCATTTGGACGTCATCAATAAATTTGATTTGCGAAGGAAGAATAACAACTAACGTTAATGGCATTTGTTCAATTTCTTCAATTATCTTTTTTTGGTTTTCGTATATCTTATCAATCTCTCTTTTGATTTGTATACCTGAAGGAATTGCTTGTAAACTAAAAGAAACAATTCTTAGCCGATCTTGAATTTTTACTATCTTTTCTTTAAAGTTTCCCCATTGCTCTTTATTATAAACTTCAGCCATGGTATTATGATCCTGATTGGATTTCATATCCTTTTGTCTTTCATTTTCTTTCATGGTAGCCTTAATTTCCAAGTTCATCATTGGGAACGAAACATTCTCTTTACTCCATGGTTGAGAATTGCCTCCCATAGACATAGAAATCATTGGTATAAATATGATTAGGCACACACGTAAAGCGTAGGTAATTCTACTTTTAAAAATTTCTTTCATAACGTTTCATGATATTTTCTACAATACTTTTATCCGTATTGATATATTTTGAAAATGGATTTATAGCATTCCAAAACCCTACATTAACAGCTCTCTGAATTCTTAATCTAATAGCTAATAACCAAAGCTTTAAACTTCTAACATTTTCAGAAATATTAAACAATAACTTATACCGATCTCCTGCTGTTGCTAGGTTCAGTTGTCCAGAAGAAAGAAGTTCGCTAACATCAGTTACAATCTTAATACTTTGCTCGTACGTTTTCTGACTTGCCTTAACACCAAAAATTGCAAATTGTGGATTTTGTGATGCAAGCTTGGCAACATCATCTGCATACTTATAACACTTTTCTAATTCACTATAAATTTGTTTCACTTGAATACCATTCTGCAAGGTTCCTGAAACTTCACTTAAACCTTTCAAAATTTTATTTTGTATATCATTTGCCACCATCATTTGTGAACCTACCCATGCTTGTGCCTTCTGTAATTTATTTGTTTCATCAATTACCTGTTCCTGTTTGGCTTTAAGGTTTTCTGAATAGAGAATCATTGCCGCAGTAACGGTAGGATCTATATAGGTTCTTTGTGCATGCAAAGAAAAACAACTGAAACATGCTACAATTAAACTAAACTTTTTCATGAGCGTATCTGTTTTTAAGTAAGTCAATTGGGTTATCTTGAAAGTCTTTCAATTGTTGAGAAATTACTTTAAGGGTATTGTCTTTATGTATTTGCTTTAACTCAAAATAAAAGTCAATAATTTTTTGATTTAAGGGTTGTCTAAATAAATTAACAATAGCCACAAGTTCACTTAATTCAACATCAAATTCTTTTAAATGTTTGACAATCACAACTAAACCATCGTCATATGATTTATATTTTTTCACATAATATTCAACTGCTGATTTTTCAGGTTTCTCTGTCGTATAAGTCAAGTATTGTTCAATAGAAACTTCATTACCATACACTTCACCACGTCCTCCTCTTCCGATATAAAACTCTTTGAATCTGCTTCTATTAAACTTATTGTTCAAGTTATTGATTGTAAATATTTTGTTTTGTTCTACTTTATTTAATGAAAGTATATCGGCAATCCGATCAAAATTATCCTTGAATTTTGTTTGATCAAGCAAAATAAACGTGTCCGAATTATTAATAATACTATCTTTTACAACAGCATTCCCGATTATATCATCCAGTTCTTGTGTTACTACAATTGCTTCACCCCAAAACTTTCTTACTGTTTTATACAAATAAAGAATATAACCACCCATTAATTTAGAAGCGATTGCTTTCCATGCTTCCTCAATGATTAGTGCTTTACGTCTATCTTGGCGCATTCTCATTTTTTGGATGAACGTGTCCATGATAATAAGTGTTACTATAGGGAATAGTTTTGGATTATCTTTTACGTTATCAATTTCAAATACAATAAAAGGCTCTTCGAATAGTGAATTATCCGCACTCTCATTCAAGGTTGGACCATACCGACCACCTTTATAAAAGTCTTTTAAAACAAACAGAAATGTGCGTAGATTGAATTCCTTTTCATTGATTTTATGACGTTTATTATTTAAGTAAATTGGTAGAAAATCATTACAAAAATCGTAGAATGTATTAAAAGACAATTCGTTTACTTTTAAGTCTTCATTCAGTTTTTTAATCTTTTTTATAACCGCATTTCTAAAAGCTTCATTCCATTCTTCAGCTGATTGAGGTCTTTTAATGATATCTTGTGACTTTATTAAAATCAACTTAGTTTCATTATACACTTTTCGCTTATGTTCATCTACCAATGTTTCATAAGCTTCATATACATTGTAAAATTCTGTTGGATTATAATCAGGATTATTAATATTCCTATCTGGGTGAAATTCCGATATAAGTTTTTTGCCTGCTCTTTTCACTTCTTCTGTAGTAGCGTCATACGCAATTCCTAAAACATCATAATAAGTTTTTTCTTTCTCAAAAGAGTTTTCAAGTTCTACGTTAATATCTGCTTCATGGATATTGAATTTTTGTAAGTAAAAAAGTAAATCTTCAGTAGTTTGACTTTCATACCAATTTTTATCTTTAGTAAAAAATTGATGATAATAGGTTATTAAAGCATTGTCTAAAATCGATTTTATCGTAGGCGACATATTTGCGTCCGCTCCTTGCCAGATTAAAAAAATCAAGTTCCCTAGAAATTCAATTTTTTCAATATTAAATTCTTCTTTGGTCAAAAGAAAAGGATTCATCGTAATTGGCTTCTCTTCTGTATACTGAATATATCTACCGTTTTTATAAGCACATGTGCCGCTATATGAATCTCCTGTATCAACAATCACTACATCATAGTTGTATGTGAGGTATTGTTCGATAATATTGTTCATTAAAAATGATTTCCCTGAACCTGAAGGACCAAGAACAAACTTATTACGATTGTTAATTCTGCCTGTTTTCATAGGTAAATCTGATGGATCTATTTTGATGGGTACACCTTGTCTATCTGTAAACCTTAAATAAAAATTTGATTTTTCATTCAACGGGTAACTTTCTTTAAAAAAAAAACAAAGTGCAGCTTCACTTGTTGTCATAAAGAAATCATAGTCTCGTAATTCAGTTGAATTACCAGGAATAGCAGCTCTAAATAACTCCATTTGGTTATATGCATTTTTGGATACGATGATTCCTTTTGTGAATAATTTATTTTCGATTACGGATTGAATATTTTCCATTTCCTCTTTATTTGTTGCAGAAAATAGAATTGAAACATGAGCGTTCACTATTAATTGACCATCCGTAGCAATATTATAAAGTAGGCTTTCTATTTCTTCTGCTATGATTGCATTTGAAGGAGAGTTTTTAGAAGCTCCTTCAAGTTTTTTTTTCTTTTTATCTAATTCTCTATGTTGTTGAGCCTGCAAGGGAATAGAAATAACTTGATTATAAATAATTGTCTCATAATCATCTAAATCATTTAAAAAAGAAAAATTATCTACTGCTGTTTCAGCTGCAGCTCCAGAACCGCCTAAATAAGAATAGGGTGCAATTGTTGAAGGTAAATCTATATTTTCTACATCTACGTAAGATATGTTTTTTACAAACCGATTTCCTATTTGTAAAAACTCATTGGTAGATTTGATATTGTCAAATACAGGAAGTTCATTAAACTGCATGGTTATAGTTCCTGAAATATAATGTTCAAAGTCTTTTTCAAATAAAAATTGAGGATTACAATTTTCTTGTTTCAACAGCATAAATATCTTTTGACATTTATCTCTTAATTCTTTATATTTTTTTTCAGAAAAACTATATTGTTTTGATTTTTTTTTGAGCTTATCGTCGATGATATCTGTAAATATCAAAACGGTATCAATCGTTTTATACATCCGACCATCAAAATGATCAGAATATTTTTGTTGCAGAAATTCATCATGTTTTTCTGCATTGTATCTTTTTTTAGAAAAAACGTCGAGTTTTTGTATTATCCGACCTTCACCGATAATACTAACAATTTGATTCAGTAAACTATGAAAATCTGAGTATGAATCAGGATCAGCGGAATATTGTTCAACAACATTCTTGATTTTGATTGCTATAATTGGATTCCCATACTGTCCGATTAACACATCAAAATCCCAGTTATGATCTTTCCCATAGTCATAGCCAATAAATGGAATTGTAAACTCAAATTTTTTCATTTTTTTAATTTTTTCATTCTTTTAGGAATAATAAATACTTGATTATGATTTCTAGTTTTATTATATAAACCCTTTTTATCTTGTCTTTTAAAGATCAATAAGATGCCTCCTGCAATAAGTGCAATACCTAACAATGAACCTAATAATCCTATTTTGGAAAGTATCATGGTTATAACGATTCCAACGCCTATTACCACGACAGCGTGTAAGATATACTTACCTTTTAAACCGAAAAATACAAGGGGTTTTTTCAACCCCTTATATAAATAAAAACTCATACTAGCTGAAAAAGGCTCCCACAAACTCAGGAACAACAATTAAGAAGACCATAGCTCCGCCATATGCCAAAACTTCTTTATTGATATCCTGATCTCCGTTCGTCCATTTGTTATACACACGAAGTCCGCCAATAAGTCCTACAATTCCACCTACTGCTTTTAGTATAAGTTTTAGTGGATCCCAATAATCCTTTATGTCACTTGCTGCATTTGAAATAGCTGTCGCTCCACCTTGTGCCATTAAAGGAGAAATAAGAATAGTCATCATAACTATTGTTAAAAAATACTTGGTTTTCATGTTTGTTTTAATCATGATTAAAGAATTGGTTTTAAAAAAAATTAATTATTAAATTGTTGAGTGATAAACTTTTTGACCATCATAGTTTTTTACAACTTGAACCATGGTTTCTGATAATCTCATCAGTTCCTTCCAGTTATTTTTGTCTTTCGTTGACTTAGCTTTAGATTCACTTTCTTTATTCAAATTAGCTGAGGAATCTATTTCGTTTTCATTTTCAAATCGCTCCCTTAATTCTTCTAAATTGGGACGAAGATTATCATCATTAGATTGTATGTTCACTTGTTGGAAAGATGCTGGAGTTTTTAAATCTTCCACATCATCTATGTTGACTGTTTTTATATCATTAGTAACTATATCTCCCAAAGAATACTCTTCTTTATCATCGGGGTTTTCTGTTTTTTCTTTCTTTAAAAAAAGATCATAAACAATATTAACAGTGTAATAAATAACGTATGTAGCAAGCAGAATTATTAAATATTTTATCATAAATTATGTTTTTTTTAATGATTTTTCTTCAATTAATTGAGCTGATAATCTTCTAAATTCATATTTATTAAAAGCATATCTAAGAGCCAAATCAATAATTTCATCTAATGAGATATCAAAAGTTTTATATTTCCCTAATTCCATGTGTAAATCATTGTCTAAAGCTATATTCCACGTCTTTCTTTCATTCTCATTCTCATTTCTTTCATCATAATACTTGTCAATATTCAGATCATTGTATTTTCTATCAAGATTGATTTTAAAGGGTAATTTGTAGTGCTTCATTTATACTTTCAATTATTTCATTAAAGGGTTTTCTTACTGCATATTTTTGTTCGTAACTCAATTTTCGGGTGTTAATGGTTTGAAGACAATTTCGTTTAAACACAGGCGTTTCAATTAAAACTCCATATTTTGAAATTTCTTCGTCCATTTCCTGTTGGTTTAAATACTTATAACCTTTATCGTATTTACTCCTAATAAAAATCCGTTCTGCTTGCGATTCTATGATCCCCAAAAGGTTTTTAAAAACTAGAGTAGATTTAACAGAAACATCAGAGTATTCAAAAGGAATAATAATAACATCACTATAAATTAGTAGGTCAGAATATTTTTCATCTAGTGTACCTGCTAAATCAAACACGTTTACTTCTTCAGAATCTTTTAAATCAAAAAGCACTTCTAAGTCATCAAATGGATTTTCATCGTCTCCAATAACATTTACATCATATAGCTTGGGTAACTCCAACATTTCATCTTCAATCCATTTATTGTAAAAAGATTTCTGAAAGTCAAAGTCGTAAACGTTAACTTTCCTATCTGTCAGAGCATTTAAATAGTTAACAAAAGCAATTGCTAATGTTGTTTTTCCAGCTCCTCCTTTTTGTGTTGCAAAAGTGATAATCATATTATTTCCTTTTTTTGCGTTTTCTTTTCCTTAATTCTTCTTCCGATGGGTCGTTACCACCGTGGGATGATTTATTAATTTCAAAAGTCAAATCTTTAATACTTTGACTTAATTCATCTGAAAGCTTAGAATCTTGATTAACATTTAAATCATGATTCAAATATTTTTGGTATTCATATTCTCCAATAACAGTTTTCAATTCTCCTATGAAATGGTGTCTATCATGAATTACGTAGTCTTTACCTTCTTCATCTCTCAAAATAGTTATATGATTATTGTTCTTGTATTTAGCTTTCAAATAGTCAACAATTTCTTTTTTCAATGAACTGAATTCATTTTTACTTTTTCTTTTTTTATTTTGAAAAAGCATATAATCCTGAATGTTATCAAAACCATTTCTGTTAAGATGTTGAAGCAGTAGTCTCTTAGAATCTTCATCTCTTATTGAATAATCTTTTAAGGATTCAAATTGCCTTTTATCGATTTCCGAATCTGTAAATTCAAATAAGTCTTTCATGGTTAACAACTCACTACCTTTGAAGATCATTCCTGTTTTATGATCAATTAATGTATAGCCAAAAGGAATTTTGTCGGCACTTTGATGAAAATGTATATCAATACCAAAAGCTTCTCGGAGCTTGTGTTGTATTTCACTTTGAAACTCTATTTTGGGCTCCCAGTTATCATCAATTTTATCTTTTGGTAACATGCCCTCTTTTTCTCTTCGGTCTATAACTTTGAAAACCTTATTGGACTGAATTGCCTTATATTTATGGAGAATAGCCTTTAATTGATTTTTCCGTTCTTTTGTCCCTTGATTAAAATTTATTTGATTACTTAAAATGGTTTTTTGTCTTACTCCATTTTTTAAAATATCATAAGCATTCTCAATCTTTGCATTTTTCGAAAGACGAAAACCTGATCGTTCAAGAAGTAGAGCTAATTGATTCATGGTGCTAAATTTATACTGCAACATTTTTTCAATTTTCTCATCTGTATTAACACCATAGATTTTTTCCATCACGACTGTCAATGCTTTTTGGGATTTCAATTTCTCAAAACTATCATCAATCTTTTTTCCTGTATGCTTATCAACCCTAGTTGAAACAATATGAACGTGATTATTTTCTGTGTCATCATGAAAAACGACGATATATGGTTGATCTCCATATCCCATTTCTTTCATGAATTCCTCTGATATTCTTGTTAATTCTTCCTTACTATGTTCTCTAAATCTTGTTGAAATGGTTGCATGAAATTGGGGTTTCTTAACTTTGTTATTTTTCGAAATTGCAGCCAAATAATTTTTCACTTCTTCTTGTTTACTTTTTTCATTAATAAATGAAGGGAAATTATTCATCCGCATTAACTCGCCTTTTTCCGATTGTATTTTTTTATCATTGTATTTCACTCCTGGAAAACTTGGTCCAGCAGCTTTCATTATTTTTACAATCATCTTCAGAGTTTTGAATAGATTTTATTAAAAATATCGATCTGTACCTTTTTCAATGTTTCAATTTCCTGCAACATTTGATTGAATCTTCTTAGATCATTTGTCGAAACATCATTTTTTGAATTAGCAATTTTTGCAAATTGATTGATGTTGTTTTGAATTTTACCAAAAATATTATCCTGCTTTTCAATGAACTCCAGAACCAACTTTCTTTCATTTTCTAGAAGCCTATTTTCAACAGATTTTACGATTAGATTTGTTAGAGAAATATTTTTTTGTAAACAGATTTGCTTCCACTTTTCTTTTTTCTGCATCTCTATTCTAAATTTTATTGTGTCTGTTTTTTTCTCCATTAATCCACTTCAAAATCAATTAAATAAACCTTCTTTTGTTAGTTACACTACAAATTTGATTAGTTTAAATATTAATTGCAAGTGATTGACTGTCAGTAGGTCTAATTAGTATTAAATAAGACTAAAAACGACAATAATAGTTGAAGATAAATTTTTTTAATAGTGAATTTTAAGTAAAAAACGAGTTCCGAAGTTTTTTCTCCTTTTGAAAAAAGGCAAGATGTCATTTTCCAAACTTGAAAAGTTTGTGGGAACAATGACACATCTTGCTATTTAATATCAATTTTTTAAAAGAGCTGTTAAATGATTGATTTATAAAGAAATATATTATTAGAAATAAGTCCAGGATGATAAAACAATGCAGAAGTAAAAATTATTTAATTAATATTATTATAATTATTATATAATATATATATAAATAGATAATAAAGTTATTAGTTTTATATAAGTAATTGAATTATAGTCGATAGCGAAATTTAACCTATACACATTTTTTACATGTTGGCAGGCTTACCTATACACATTTTTTACATGTTGGCAGGCTTACCTATACACATTTTTTACATGTTGGCAGGCTTACCTATACACATTTTTTACATGTTGGTAGGTTCACCTATACACATTTTTTACATGTTGGTAGGTTCACCTATACACATTTTTTACATGTTCGTAGGCTTACCTATACACATTTTTTACATGTTGGTAGGTTCACCTATACACATTTTTTACATGTTGGTAGGTTCACCTATACACATTTTTTACATGTTGGTAGGTTCACCTATACACATTTTTTACATGTTCGTAGGCTTACCTATACACATTTTTTACATGTTCGTAGGCTTACCTATACACATTTTTTACATGTTGGTAGGTTCACCTATACACATTTTTTACATGTTGGTAGGTTCACCTATACACATTTTTTACATGTTGGTAGGTTCACCTATACACATTTTTTACATGTTGGTAGGTTCACCTATACACATTTTTTACATGCTGGTAGGCTTACCTATACACATTTTTTACAGGTAGGTAATCGTAAAATGCAAAGCTGTTATTAATAATAAACTTATTTACTAAAACTTTAACATTTTCTATTAATACACTTATATTCTATAAAATGTTTTGTAGGTTTATATGTTAAAATATTGCTATATGTTATCAACTCCCATCAATAAAGCATTGAATCCAGCATATCGTAAATTTAAACCATTAAAAAGCGATATAGAAAAGTTTAAAAATGAATTATTAAACTGTATTGAAGCTATTGATTTAAGCGATAAAAAGAATGAAAGTGAAGAGCATTTAAAAGAACCTATTAAACGCTTTTTTCAAAATACATTTTATCAGAAAAATCTTATTAATACTAAGGATCGTATTGATTTAGCTATATACTTGGATGAAACAGCAAAGAGTGATATAGGAGTAATTATTGAAGCTAAGCGACCAAGTAATAAAGCTGAATTTATTTCTGAAAAGAATTTAAATAAGAAAGCACTACATGAATTGTTGCTTTATTATTTACGTGAACGAATAGATCATAAAAACAACAATATCAAGCATTTGATTATTACAAATGGTGTAGAGTGGTTTTTCTTTAAAGCAGAAGATTTTTATAATTTGTTTTATAAAAATGCTAATTTGGTTAAAGAGTACAATAACTTTCGTGATGGATTAAAAGACACTACAAAAAATGAACTTTTCTATAACGAAATTGCTTTTAAATATATTGAAGGAATTAAAGAACAATTGCCGTATGTATATTTAAAAATAGGTGCAGATGAGATTGAAAAGCTTAGTGATAACAAATTAAGTACTATTTACAAGTTATTTTCCAATGTTCACTTATTAGGTCATGGTTTTGGTAATGATAGCAATAAACTAAATGATGCTTTTTACAAAGAATTGCTTCATATCATCGGTTTAGAAGAAATAAAAGAAAACTCTAAGAAAGTCATTGTTCGTAAACCTTTAAACCAAAGGGATTACGCTTCACTTTTAGAAAATACCATATTTACGTTAGAAGATAAAAACTATCTCGATCGTGTTAAAGGATTTTCTAATAACGACGAAAAAGCATTTTCAGTTGGTTTAGAACTTTGCATCAATTGGATTAATAGAATACTTTTCTTAAAATTATTAGAATCTCAGTTAGTAAGTTATAACAAATCCAATGAATTCAAGTTTTTGAACTTTAATTTTTTAGATGGATTTGATGCCTTAAATGATTTATTCTTTTCTGCTTTGGCAAGACCCTTGAACGAACGTCATGCAAAATACAAAGATAAATTTAAGCATATCCCTTATTTAAACAGTAGCCTTTTTGAGCATAGTGCAATTGAACAACTTACCTTTGATATAACGGCTTTGAAAGATGAAGAGATGGAAATTTATTCATCTACAGTTTTAAAAGATGCCAACGGAAAACGATTGAAAGGAAAGCTAAATACTTTAGAATATATTTTCCGTTTTTTAGATGCTTATGATTTTTCTGCTGATGCAAATACAGAAGTTGAAGATGCTCACGAAAATAAAACATTAATCAATGCTTCAGTCCTTGGATTAATATTTGAAAAAATAAACGGTTATAAAGACGGCTCTTTTTATACACCCGGATATATTACTATGTTCATGTGTAAAGAAGCCATCAGGAAAGCTGTTGTAGATAAGTTTAAAGTTGATTACAATGACACAATTGAAACTTTTGAAGATGTAAAAGATTACTGTTCCCAATTTTTCAAAAAAGAGGATTTACTAAAATTCAATCAAACGATTAATAGTCTAAAAATATGTGATCCTGCGGTTGGTTCAGGGCACTTTTTGGTTTCTGCTTTAAATGAAGTTATCTCCATTAAAAGTGAATTGAATATTTTGTGCAATGAAGAAGGAAAAAGAATTCCTTGCGATGTGTCTATAGAAAACGATGAACTCTACATTTCTTACAACGAAGGCGAATTATTCGAATATCATCGACAAGATATTAATAGTTTACTCATTCAAAAAACGCTGTTTCACGAAAAACAGAATGTTATTGAAAACTGTTTATTTGGAGTAGATATTAATCCTAATTCAGTAAATATTTGTCGATTGCGTTTGTGGATCGAATTATTGAAAAATGCTTATTATACAGCCGAAGGTGAATTGCAAACACTTCCAAATATTGATATCAATATAAAATGTGGGAACTCATTAATTAGTCGATTTGATTTAAAAGATAGTTTAAAAACTGCTTTTAAGAATAAAGAAGTTGTTTATAGTATCGAAGATTATAAGATTGCTGTAAATGAGTATAAGCAAACCAATAGTAAACAAAAAAAGAATGAGGTTCTAGATATAATTGACACGATCAAATCAAATTTCAAAACAACCTTAGATTCTAAAATAAAAGATAAAGTTTCCAAAGCTTTAGGCGAATATGAGCTTGAAAAACAGCGTTTAGAAAATTTAGAATTATTTGGAGAAAAAATCAAAAAAGCTGAAAAAGACAATCTTAAAAAACTAAAAATAAAAGCTGATAAAATCACTAAGGAAAAAGAAGAGATTTTAAATAATGTAATTTATCAGGATGCTTTTGAGTGGCGTTTCGAGTTTCCTGAGGTTTTAGATAATGAAGGAAACTATATTGGATTTGATGTAATTATTGGTAATCCGCCTTATATCCAACTGCAAAAAATGGGTAAAGCAAGCGATGCTTTACAACAATTAAATTATATTACCTTTGCTCGTACAGGAGATATTTACAGTTTGTTTTACGAATTAGGTAACAACATTTTAAGAGATAAAGGGAATTTAATTTTCATTACTTCTAATAAATGGATGCGTGCTGCTTATGGAGAAAGTTTGCGAAAGTATTTTGTAGATAATACAGATCCTTTAATTCTTATTGATTTTGGAGGGATTCAGATATTTGATTCTGCTACTGTTGATACCAATATTTTAATGTTTGCTAAGGATAAAAATAGACAACAAACCAAGGCTTGTATTGTTAAAGAAAAGGTGTTAAATAATTTGAGCATTTATTTTGAACAACATTATAATATTTCTTCTTTTAATTCCTCTGATAGCTGGATCGTTCTAAGCGAAATAGAACAACAAATAAAAGCTAAGATTGAAGCTGTCGGAACTCCATTAAAGGATTGGAATATTAATATCTATAGAGGAATACTTACAGGGTATAATGAAGCTTTTATTATTGATGGAAATAAAAAAGATGAACTTATAGCTTCTGATCCGAAATCTGCCGAAATTATACGACCTATTTTACGTGGTAGAGATATTAAAAGATACGGATATGATTTTGCAGATTTATGGTTAATTAATACTCATAATGGCATAAAAGACAAAGGTGTAAAACGCATAGAAATAGAAGATTACCCAGCAATCAAGAAACATTTAGATCAATATTATTCGCAATTAGAAAAACGAGCTGATAAAGGAGATACTCCATATAATTTAAGGAACTGTGCTTATATGGAGGATTTTTTTAGACCAAAAATGGTTTGGAAAAGAGTTGGTTCACTTTTACGTTTCTCATATGATGAAACTGGAGCCTTAGCACTTGATAGCGCCTGCTTTGCAACAGGACAGCATATTAAATATTTAGTAGGAATATTAAATTCGAGCCTAGGTAAATATTTAATGAAAGATGCTCCAAAAACTGGTACAGGTGATTTATTAATAAGCGTCCAAGCTATAGAACCTCTTGTGATCCCAATACCTAATGATGAAACAAATAAGGAAATTGAAAATATTGTAGACAATTTAGTCTTAACTAAAAACAATATTCTAAATATTAATGAATTGGAAGATCAATTAAACAGAATTATTTATTTATTATTTAATTTTACAGATGAAGAAATGGTTTTTATAAATAGCTTTTAAGTGATGGAAAATAATTTAAATAAAGATGAGCTTGACAAATTATATGAACATTTGGTTGATTATGATAATCATTTGAAAACAAAAAAACTTCATAGACTTTATATGCTCTCAAAAATATACCCTGCTGAAATAGAGCTCCTGGGTAGAGCAGAAACAGTTATTTTGTTAAGGGAAATTAAAGAAACTTTTATAAATGGTCAACATTTATCTACCATAATCTTATCACAATCTTTTTTAGAAAAAGCATTATATAACCATTTGAAAAATACTGATAAAAAGTTTAAAAACACGTCATTCTTTAGTATGATAACTTTTGCTCGTGAAAATAATATATTATCTAATGAATTCTTAAAGATGTTGGATGAAATACGATTAAAAAGAAACCCACTAGTTCATCAAACACCCCCCCCCCCTTGAAAATACTTTAGCTAAAAGAAAATTTGAAAAAGGTGTATCTGAATACGATGTATTATTGGAGAAAGATGCTTTAGATTGTGTGATAATTTTATATACATTTTTAAAACATAAAGTTTTTAACTATGATTTTGGAATAGATTTTATTGAAGCTCAATAAAATCTATTTCTTCATCTGTAAAATTAAAGATATTATATACTTTGTTTTTTATGATTTCTTCCAACTCTTTAAAGTCTTGCATACTTTTTTTTCTTTCCAAAATTTCAGTTGCTAAATTGTCAAAAAAACAATATTCTGTATAATCTAATTTTGGTATTGGAAAATTAACGACATATTGACCTAGCATTCGGTATTGCCTTTGTTGTAATTGTACGACATAATATTTAACAAGCTGTTTGCCCAATTTTGAATTTAACACACCTAGAATATACTTTAATTCCTTAACATCCCCAGTCATGATGTATGCAGTATTTAAAGCAATACTTTTTTCTTCATCATACGAAAAGCACGGAAAATCGTAACCTTCATCTGGATTGTCAGTCATTATTTCAATATATACAATTTTCTGTTTAGAAAAATCCTCCATATAAGCTATCGTATCCTGTGTTTCAAACCATTGATTATTAGTCTTTTTACGACTTCCTTTATCTCCAGTTTGTTTTAATCTATCATATCCAAAACTCATAAGGTGCTCTTTTACAGCAGGATATTGCTCAATATCTATTTTCAAGCTTGGGAAAGTTGTAATTATATATAAATCAGCGAATTCATAAGAATAACGTTTAATATCACGTCCCCTAAGTAACGGTCGTATAATTTCAGCACTTTTTGGGTCTTCGTCAATTAATTCTTTCCTCTTTTCACCAGTGAGAATAAACGCCTCGTTAAAACCAGTTTTTATTCCATAATTGATGTTTATATCCCACTCTTTAAGAGGTGTGCCAATAGCTTCTATTTTCTGCTTAATTTGTTTTTCAATAGGAGAAAGTACAACCCAACTTTCGCTTGTTTTAAAATCAGTTTGGTGAGCAAATTGTTCAAAATAAATGCTCATTTTACTGTTATATTAAATGTCTATATTTATTTTGTACAATAAGTATTTAATTTAAACCATTTTTGTATAAAAAATTTATACAACATGATATACGGATATATTAGAGTAAGTACTGATAAACAAACAGTAGAAAATCAACGATTTGAAATCAACCATTTTTGTGAAAAGCAAGACATTATAGTTAGCCGTTGGATAGAGGAAACCATATCAGGCTCAAAACAAGTCGATGACCGAAAGCTAGGAAAGCTTCTCAAAAAAATGAAAAAAGATGATATTCTAATTTGTTCAGAGTTGTCTCGTCTTGGGCGTAATCTCTTAATGATTATGGGTGTTTTGAATGAATGTATGAATCGAGATATACAAGTTTGGACAATTAAAGATAATTATCGTTTAGGAAGCGATATTAACTCAAAAGTTTTAGCCTTTGCATTTGGACTATCTGCCGAAATTGAAAGAAATCTTATCTCACAACGCACAAAAGAAGCTTTAGCACGTAAAAAAGCAGAAGGGGTTATTCTTGGTCGTCCTGTAGGGAGTAAGTCATCTAAAACAAAATTAACCGGTCAAGAAAAAAAGATAAAAGAACTATTAGATAAAAATGTTTCTTATAGTGCTATAGGGCGAATATTGGGAGTACATAGATTAACTGTTACAAGTTTCGTAAAGAATAATCCAGAATTACTTATTTCAAATCCAAAATTATAACAGTACTATAAATTCAAGAAATAGTTAATTTCTAAAGACTTTAACTTTTACCACGACACCATGTAGCGTTTTATTTAGTCAACTTTGTAGAATGATGTATGCTTTAGTTGATTGTAATAATTTTTACGCTTCATGTGAACGTGTATTTAATCCTACATTAAATGGTAAACCTATTGTGGTATTATCTAATAATGATGGATGTGTTATTGCTCGCTCCAATGAAGCTAAAGATCTGGGTATTCCTATGGGAGCACCTGCCTTTGAATATGAAAGCCTTTTTAGATTGAAAAAAGTATATGTTTTTTCCTCTAATTACCCTTTGTATGCAGACATGAGTAATCGTGTAATGACTATCCTTCAATCTTATTGTCCAGATGTAGAAATTTATTCTATTGACGAGTCTTTTCTACTGTTTAAAGGATTTGAGAATTTTAATTTGATTGATTACGCGCAGGATATAAAAAGAAAAATTTATAATCTTACTAAGATTCCTGTTTGTATAGGAATTGCACCTACAAAAGCTTTGGCTAAAGCAGCTAATCGGATTGCTAAAAAATTCCCGAATCATCATGATGGTGTTTACATGATAGATTCTGAAGTGAAAATTGAAAAAGCTTTGAAGTGGATGAAATGTGAAGATATTTGGGGAATAGGACGTCGCTTATCCAAACGTTTAGCCTATATAGGTTGTAAAAATGCTTATGATTTTACAAGGTTAGAAGATGAATATATTAAACGTAATTTTTCCATTGTTGAATTGCGTTTAAAAAAAGAACTTTTAGGCGAAAGTGTATTAAAATTAGAAGAAATTCAGCGAAAAAAATCGATTGCAACTACTCGTAGTTTTGAGAAGACAATTAATGACTATGATAATTTAAAAGAACGGGTTTCTACTTTTGCTATTTCGTGTGCAGAAAAACTTAGAAAAGAAAAATCAAAATGCAACATCATTACCGTTTTTGTTATGACCAATCGTTTTGATGAAAAACAATCTTTTATTTCTAATAGTCTTAGTACAACCTTAGATTTTGATACAAATTCGAGTATTGTCTTATCGAAAGCCGCTTTGTTTTTATTAGATAAAATAGTACCATCTGAAGGAAAAGTCCCTGATTATAAAAAAGCAGGAGTAATTGTATCAGCTATAACACCAGACGATCAAGTACAAATGAATTTATTTAATAATGAGTCACCAAAACATAAAGCGTTGATGGCTGTAATGGATCAGCTAAATTCAACGTATGGAAATCATATGCTTATATTGGGTTCTCAAGATACCCGCCGAAAATGGAAAATGAAACAAGAGCGATTATCTCCATGTTATACTACAAAATTTACAGATATTTTAAACGTTTATTAAATGGTACAATTTATTCAAGCCCCTAAATTTTCAGACGAATTAATCAATATACCGATTAAAACAGATGGTGAAAAAAGATTTGTTCAATTTTTCGGTGATGTTTCAGCAGGTTTTCCTTCTCCTGCAGCAGATTTTGTCCAAAATAACATTAGCTTAGATGAAATTTTATTAAACCATCCAGAGGCAACTTATCTCAATCGTGTCGGTGGCGATAGTATGTATCCTGAATATCTAAAAGGTGATTTATTAATCATTCGATCTGACATAGAACCAAGACATCACGATGATATTATCGTTTCGGTCAATAACTCAGAATATACATTCAAACGTTTTGATGCAGTAAATAAACAATTAGTTTCTCTAAATTCTAAGTATAAAAACTGTATACAATTAGAAGAAGAGGATGTGGTAATCATATTAGGAGTTGTAACAGATTTAGTTAGACATAAAAGAAGATAAATTAATTCAATTTTTTATTAGAGAAGCATAAAATAGTTTGGTTTTTGGGTAATGAAAAAGACCATTTACCAGGATCATTATATTCAAAAAAGAACTTAAAAAACTTGTTTTTTTATACAGTTCATCCTCTTGTAAAGCTTCCATATTCTTTACAAGTTCTTTGAATGATTTTTTTGCATTCATGACTAACAAGTTTTTGGGTTACACCTACTCGTTGTTGGCTTTTCGGTTTCCGCCATTCTATAATCTTCCTTTGTTATCGTTACCTTGTTGAACATTTCTTTCGTTGAATTTTCCTTTATTTTTGAAAGTATAAATAAGCATTAATACAAATGAGCGTGTTACTCTCTTTTGGTGAAATCGGAAATCAAAGTTTTCGTAATAGGATGTGTTTTTGTCTCTTGATGTATTGAAAACATCTTCGCACGCAATTCGGATTAATCCTGCACCGTCTAAAATATTTTTCTGTAATGCTAAGTCTAATTGGTATTGTTCTGCTCCTTGTGTTACGCCGAATTGGTTTTTAGAGTAAAAACTATTATTTACATCTAAGAAAAAGGTTTTGCTAAATTTAACTTGTGAATAAGTTGATATATAAAAAGAGAATCTGTCGTTTTGTAAGTTTTGTGTTTCAAAATTATAATTCCAACCTCCTAAAGAGATATTTGAATAAAGCCAACTTGTCAAATCACCATAAAAGGAATAATCAAATCCCAAATTTCTCATTTTCCCAAAGTTTTGCGGTTTATAATAACTTATGTTCCCTTGTGTTGTATAAACACCCATAATCATGTCGTTAGTGAAATCAGCATAAAGGGAAAACGATTGTTTTTTTCGTTGATAGGTTAAATCAAACTTGTTTGTGTATTGGGGGTGTAAATTTGGATTACCTATTTGATATAGAAAATCGTTTTGCTTTATGATAAATGGATTTAAGTCTCGAAAACTTGGTCGTTGTATTCTTCTCGAATAAGAAAATGAAAGGTTTTGATTTTCTTTAATTTGATAGGCATAGAAGAAATTTGGAAACCAATCAAAATAGTTTTGTTTTACTTCTGTGTTATTTACAAAATCGTTTCCTTTTAAGTCAGTATATTCTGTCCGTAAACCGATTTTTAGTTGATGCTTTTCTTTAAGTTTTGTGGAAATACTTAGATAATTTGCTAAAACATTTTCGGTATTTTCAAAATTTTCTTGTCCGTCAGCAGTTAATTCCCAATCATTTTCATACAGATATGTGTTCAATTCATTTTCTCTCGAAACATTGGATAATTTTGCACCAAAACTAAATTCTAAATTTGACTTCAACTTTTGGTTCCAATCTAATTGGATGTTGTAAAAATTAGATTTTGCATCTGTCAAAAACCTATTTTTATTGTCTTCGAGATTTCCGAATGTATATCGGGTGTCAACTTCGTTTCGATTGTCAATGGTATTGTTTCCTATGTCGGCTATAATTTTAATTTTACTGCCCAAACTGTCTAATTTGTATGAGTAGTTCGCAACAACGTCCCAAAAGATATTTTTGTTGAAATAAATTGATTTATTTTCAGAAACAGCATTTAAATCAGGATTATAAACTTCAAGATTTTCCCAACCATTTCTATCTATCGTTCCATGTGAATAATATATTTCAGTTCCGATTTCGTGTTTTTCGTTCGGGTAAAAAACGATGCCGGTTGTTGTGTTGAAATTTTTATTTTGATAATCGGTTTCACCCCCATTCTCATTTCTTCCATTATTATTGTAAAAACGAGTTGTGGAATTAAATTTGGATAAATTTGCGTCATCACGATAATTGAATTTGTTGTAGATATTCCATTTCTCTGAACCGAACTGATTGGTAATCCCTCCAGAGTAAAGTTGGTTTTCTTCGTTTCGGTGCATATAAAAGGTTTTAATGGTTGACTGAAAACCTGTCGGTGGCTTTTTTAAAACTATATTTATTACTCCACCGCTATTAGAGGCATCTGTTTCTGCTGATCCAACATCTTGTATCTCTATACTTTTGATATTCTCGGAATTGATACTACTTAAATAATTGGATAATTCTTCTCCAGACATATTCATTTTACGACCGTTGACTAATACTAAAACACTTTGGTTTCGTAATAAAATGCTTCCCTTAGAGTTTACTTGAAGTTTTGGGCTTCGTTTTAGAACTTCTAAACCATCGTAACCTTGTTTGAGTGGGCTGTTTTCTACATTGAAAATGAATTTGTCATATTCTTGCTTGAAAATCGGTTTAGTTCCTACAATAACTGCATCTTGTAATAAGATACTTGTATTTGTTATTTTAATATCCTTGAGGTTTGTGTCTTCTTGAATATTGATTTCTTCTTCATACAATATCTCTCCAAAACTCTCGGCTACAAATTTGTATTTTGACGGCACAATGAAAAAGTTAAACTTTCCATTTTCATCACACGATTCCGTTAAAACGAGTTCTTCGTTTTCATAAATAATTACTTCAATAAAACTCAAAGGAGTATTTTTTTCATCCACAAACCGTCCTGAGAGAGAAACGGTTTGTGCATAAACAGATGTTATAAAAAAGAATGAAACTAAAATTAATGTCTTATGTAATAAAAACTTATTCATTAGGATAGGTAATCAAGCAACTATTAACACAAACCTAATAATTGTCATGTTTAGCTCGACTACCCAATTTTGTAGTTTCTTTGTTGGCTAATATAGTTTATATTAGGTCTAAATAATTGAAAATGATTTTCTAGTAAGTGAAAAGGAACAAGATTGTAGTTTGTGGAGTAGAATGGAAGCAATCCATCTGTGGTCATGGCGACAGGAATGGTTTCTGACCCTAAATAGTCTATTGATTCTCCAATGACTTCCGTAGTTATCCCCAATAAATTCAAAACTCTGAGCAATTTGCTATCACATTCCGCAAAGACAATGCTACCTTTGTTTTGACAAATTGGGTGTATGGCACAAACCATAAGTCGTTTAAACAAGTTTCTGTCTTTTATATCCTTTCTGATGGCAAATCTTCCTATATGCCAAACTTTTGAATTTGAATCATTCATAAAATTCAAAGGGTTAATATCAAACATTTTCTGAATGGGTAAGGTATCTATATAGTTCCATTCTAAAGTTCTTATAGAGCCGTTTATGTTTCCAAATTCATCTTTAGACATATAAATTTTTGAATTTGAAAAGTATTTCCTTTCCTCAAAATAGATAGAATTTATGTCATCTTTACAATCAATGGATAATTCACCATTTGTATGATGATTGAAATTTTCAAAGACGATAAATTTTGATAATTCCATCAACTGGTTGTCGGATTTCAACAACTCAAGATTATTGGCTAATCGGTTCATGGTTAAGTGTTTTCTCAAATTTACTTTGTGTAAAAAAGAAAATGACTACACAAAATTGTAGTTCTTGTGTGGCTAAAGTTTGTAACTTTGTTAGAATCCCAATGAAAGACCAATGAAAAAGATTGATGATTTCTTTTTTGAGCGTAATACGGTTAATGAATTATCTAATGATGAGTTATGTCAGTTAGATGATTATTTAGAAACGGTGAAAGCATTGGCTAGAACTATTTACACAAGTATATATGTTATAGATTATGAAAAAAAGGGATTCGACTATGTGTCTGACAATCCCCTTTTTTTATGTGGAAATACGGCAGAAGAAGTACAAAAAATGGGTTATGGGTATTATCTCAAATATGTTATAAAAGAAGATATAGATTTATTATTAAAGATAAATACAGCAGGATTTGCGTTTTATGATAAAATACCGTTTGAAGAAAGAAAAAAATATACCATATCTTATGACTTTCACATAAAAAATCAAGAAAATAAAGTGATTTTAATTAACCAAAAACTGACTCCGCTATTTCTTACAAAAGATGGTAAAATATGGAAAGCTATCTGCGTGGTATCGCTTTCTTCTGAAAAAAATTCAGGTAATATTCGCATTTACAAAAAAGGAAGTAATGAAAAATACGAATTTGATTTATCTGAAGAGGTGTGGAGAGTGGGACAGAAAGTAGAACTCTCAGATAGAGAAAAAGAGATTTTACAACTTTCCAGTAGAGGATTTACCATTAATGAGATTGCAGATAATATTTTTATAACAGCAGATACGGTAAAATTTCATAGAAAAAACCTTTTTGAAAAATTAGAAGTAAGCAATATTTCTGAGGCGATAAACTGCGCCATCAATAATAAGCTGATTTAGTTTTCGGCTGTACCTAAATAATAAAATTCGGGAAAGATTTTTACATCTTTTCCTGTAGCAATTCTAAAAAGAATATTTGAACAAATAGCAGCAACCAACCAAGAACCAACTGAAAGTTGCGGAGGCGGTAGCGATGCATCTTCTTGTAAGTATTTTTCTACAATGTTTTCTAACCATTTTGTTGGTGTACCTTTTTCTTTTAGTTTCTTAAGAAAGAACTCGACAATGACAATTTCATTTATTTTTTCTTTGTTGGTTTGTAATGATGAGAAGTTTAGACTTTGCGGTTGTATAATTGCCACTAAACTAGCCCATCCCAAATTATAAGGATGTAAAACAGGAATGGACAGGGATTGGCATTTTACATCGAAAAGCAATGGAATATCGGAGTCGAAGTCTAAAGCATTCACGGCAATTTTGCAGTCTTTTAGAAATTCATTAATGTTTTCTGAATTTATGAATTGATTATAAATTTTGATTTGTGCATTTGGGTTTATTGCAAGTAGTCTTTCTTTTATCGAATTCACCTTTTCTTGACCAATGTTATTAATCACATAGTTTTGTCTGTTCAGATTTGATTTTTCAACTTGGTCTCCATCAATGATAGTAATTTTTTCAAAACCTAATCTTAAAATACATTCAGCGATATTACTCCCAATTCCACATCCCGCTAATAGAATAGGGTAGTTTTTAATTGTTTCTTGCTCTTGAGCTGTAATGTATATTCTATTTCTACTGTATAAATTTTCATTCATTGCTTAAGGGTTTAAGTGGAGAAAATCAGCTCTTTTTGCATTTTTGTAGAGATAGAGCAGAGGGAAAATGCAAAATGTGCTGATAGCGTGGATGGACTCTTTTTTTGGTGTTTAATTAAATCCGAAAATTTCGTTAATTTTTCAAATAGCATTACCGCTAACGGAAAAAGTATTGGCGAAGTGCGGGCAAAATTGGACGGAAAGTTCAATTCAGAACCGAGCGAAGCCGATGCTTTTTCATCTTGATAAAATTACTAAAAATATCAATATGAAAAGCAGCGGCGGCAAAAAAAGCTGGATTTTCAATTTTGCACTTCCTCCCGCATTTTGCCAATACATTGTTATGTGCAGTAATTTTTATAAATCTAATTTTAATTGAGTAGAATTCTGTTTTTCTCTTAGTTTATATAATAAATTCAAAATATCATTTTCTTTGATATGATGATACTTTGGATATTGTTGTTTCACTTCAATTAATCTATCAAGTGGCTTCTGAAATTTATCATCTATATAGCCAATTTTTGCAATTAAATATTCTATTGTATTTTTTGAATAATCTAAATTATATTTTTTCCCTAAGTGAATCGCTCTTAAAATATTTGCTTCAATTGAGGGGTTCAAATTTTTATAAACTGATTGTTCTTGTAAAATATTCAATTCTTTTTTTTCTATACAATCGTTAAAATATCTCATGTTAAAATCATAAGTATATAAATTTATCACAGGAGCATCAAAATTATAGAAGCAACCCTTCGCAATACTATTTAGTTTATCATCCTCATTTAATTTAACTAGGTTATTTTTGAATGCCCAGTTGTTTTCAATAGCCCAAATATCTATTTCGATAGAATTAAGCTTAATTTTAATACCACCGTGTCTATTGATATCGTATGTAACGTTTGAATTTACTACCATAGATTTTAGTAAATCATTAGGAATATCAGTTATTATATCAATATCTCTACTTTGTTGTGAAAAAATAAAATCTCTAAAGTATCCACCAACAACATAAGCATGACCTTCCAAAAATAATTCGTAAAAGAAATCCATAAAACCTTCCTCCTTCATTTGATTAGTAAAATGAAGGTAGAATCCGTGCCTTATGTCTTTATAGTTTTTCACTATAACTTAATTCCTTTTAATTCTTGATATAAATTAATTGCATATGTATCAGTCATCCCAGAAATAAAATCAGTAATCATTTGAAGTTTTTTATATTCAGTATTTTCATATGTTTCTATTTTTTCATAAACAAATCTATGACTTGAAGAAATTAATTTGTAAATACGAGATTCGTAAGTATTACCTCCTGATTTAAAATTGGCACTTCTAGATGCTTTTACCATAATTTTTAACAAACCATATATGGCTTCCCATCCTGCGATTTCCTTTTTCAAAATATTTTTATCATCAAAAACTTTATATTGAAGTTTTTTATATGCTTTTCTAATATCAGATGCTGCTGAAATATCTATGATTTCTGATTCAAGAGTTCCATTCATTATTGAATCATAATTTTCTTCAAAAGATTCAATAATCCTTTTGATCATTTCACGTTGCGTGAATATTCTAAATTTTTGAATTACAATAGATTCATCAATTTGATCATTTTCAAATAACGTAATTAATCTATCAATCTCATTTAATACTAAATCTTTATTATTTGTTAAATTGTTTTCAAATATTTTTCTGACCTCATATATATTTACAATGTTTAACTTAATTCCATCTTCAATGTCCGCAGCACTGTATGCAATATCATCTGCTGCTTCCATTAGATAAACAATTGGGCTTCTTCTATTTCCTAGCTCTAAATATTTGTTAATCGTTTCAAAAGTATCCTTTTCAGTCACGAAATATCCAAATTTTCTTTTTGAAATTTCAGCAAATTCTTTTCCTTTATTTCCATCAATTGAGTTAGATGGGTATTTAATAGCTGAAGCTAAGGTTGAATAAGTTAGATTATAACCATATTCATCCCCAAAATAATAGAGCTTTGATAAAATTCTAAGTGTTTGTACATTTCCATCAAAATTTAGAAAATCGCTTTTTTCCAAATCACTAAGAATTGGTTCATCTACTTTATTTTGTTTTTGAATTTTTTTCTGATATTCAAGAAACTCATCTGAAGAAAAATAATCTCTAAAAAATTTCTTTACAGCTTCTTCTCCAAAATGCCCAAAAGGAGGATTGCCTAAATCATGAATAAGTCCTGAAACTCTTAATAGAGAACTTAAATACCCATTTTTATTAGCAGAAATTTCTTTTTTTTCAATTAATATATTTTCAATACTTTGACCTATTGAACTTGCAATGTATGATACCTCAAGTGAATGAGTTAATCTAGTTCTAATATAATCACTTTGTTCAAGTGGAAAAACTTGTGTTTTATCTTGGAGCCTTCTAATCGGAGAACTAGAAATTAATCTACCATAATCATTTTCAAAAGGATTTCTTCCGTCAGTTGGAATACTTGGTGTCTTTTCTCTAAATCTTATATCTTGGAATAGGAGTTCCCATTTGTCTTTGTAGGTCATTTTAGCTTTTATTTATTAAGTGCTAAATTAATGAAAAGCTCCGTAATATTGTGTATATGAGTGGAGAATTATTGCACATAACGTTTGGCAAATTGGCGATGGAGCCGACTTTTAGCACAAATGTTGAATAGAATTACTAATCTTCAACATTGCACAAAAGTTCAATAGAAGTACTTCACCGGCTCTATTGCCAATTTGTTTGTTATGTGCCGTTTTATTCCATTTTATACATTTAACAATTGCTGAAACGTAAAGTCGGGTTTAAACATTTCAATTTCGTTTTGAGTTGATTCTTCTTGTGCTTCTTTGCCATAGATAAACATTTGCTGTTCATAATTTTCAATAGCCTCTTCAATGCTGTTAAATTTCCCATTGGTCAGATTATCCGACAATATCAAGGCATCCATCAACCCGCTGTTTACGCCTTGTCCTGCAAAAGGAGGCATCAAATGAGCAGCATCTCCAATCATCGTTATGGGTAATGGACGCTTACTTTTCCAAGACTTACCTAAGGGAAATATTCGTGTCGCTAACCCTACAAAAGATGATGTCACACGAATCAGTTCTTTGTAGCGTTCGTCCCAATCGGAAAATTCTTTCAGAAGAAAATCAACGACACTATTTCTGTTTTGAAAATCTACCTGCGTTTGGTTTTTCCATTCATCAGGTGTTTTAAAACTTATTCCAAAATGCAATGCACCATTATTATTAGGATTCGCAAATAATAAATTACCTTGATGAGCAGCCATTAGCCGGTTTCCATTGCATAGCTGAAAAAATCCAGGACAGTTCACCTCTGGATGATGAATATCGGCTTGTATATTGAAAGTACCTGTTTCTTCAACTTCCGTGTCGGTAACAAATTTTCTTACTTTAGACATTCCACCATTGGCAATAATAACCAGATCTGCTGTTTCACTCGGTTTATCTTCAAAAGTTAGTGTCCACTTCTCCTTATCAGGTTCAAGCGTAACAAGTTTTCTATCCCAAATGACGGTGTCATTTTGTAGGCTATTTAATAAGATAGTTCTTAAGTCATTTCTGTTTATTTCAGGATTGTCAAACCGATTTTCGGGCTTTACATTTTTTGTGGTTAAAATATTACCCTTTTCATCAGCAATATTTACACCCATTGGTAAAGCTAAGTCATAATAAGTTTGTAACAATCCCGCTCTTTTCATTGCTTCCTGTCCCGAATCCCTGTGCAGGTCAAGTGTCCCACCAAAAATCCTTGCATCTCGGTCTTTGTCTCTCTCGTAAACTGTAACGTCCACGCGGTTTTGCTGTAATAATTTTGCCATAGTCAGTCCAACGGGTCCACCACCAATTATTGCAACGTTCTTATCACTAAGTAAATTCATTTGTTTATCAGTCATTTATGTGTTTTTCTATTCCATCAATTATTGATTTCCAATCATCAACGTGTAATTCGTGTCCTGTACCTTCAAGGGTGATTAGATTTGAACCTTTTATTTTTTCTTGTAAAAAACCTGCATTCTTATAATGCCAAATTTTGTCGTCTGTTCCGTGGATAATTAAGGTGGGTTGTTTGATTTCGTTTAATCTGTTCCAATATTCTTCACCACCTTGCAATGCAGCGTGATTGAACATACTTATATAATTGTTGGCTCTATTGAACTCAGCTCTTATCAGTTTTTCACTTCTTTGTTTGTCAAATTGTTTCTTGCCACTCATTAATTCTGCACCCTGAATTAAATAGTTTACCACACTGTCTTCATTTGTCCAATTGACTGTACCTGCTTTACTATGGAAATCTAAAATACTCGTGTCCATTTCAGGTATAGTTGGGTCTGAGTCTCCCCAAGGGCCTGATGACATAAGAGTTAAGGAGTTAACTCTGTCGGCAAACTTTATTGATGCTATTTGAGAAATTAGTCCGCCCAAAGAAATCCCCACAAAATGTGCTTTGTCAATCTTGTAGCCATCCAATATTGAAATAGCGTCATTAGTTAAGTCAACAATATCGTATGGAGTAGAACCTGGTTCATAATTAGTGGATTTTCCTACATCTCTGTTGTCGTAACGAATAACAAAAAATCCTTTTTCAGATAATTGTTGGCAAAATTCAGTGTCCCAATACAGCATTGATACGGTTGCACCTGCTACCAAAAGGATTGCTGGATTTTTCTTATTTCCAAAACTATCCGTACAGAGTTCAATGCCGTTTGTTTTAATTATTTTCTCTTTCATTTCTGTTTTCCTTTGTTTGCAACTGATTATTATCAGTCCTAAAATTAATATCCAAAGTAGTTTTTTTTTCATTTATCAATGTTTAACTGTTATGCTGGTATCTTTCACAATGCCCGCTAACGTTTCTCAGCTATACGCAGGCAGGGATTTTAACCACTGAACTTCCTACGAAGAACTGAACTTCAAATTTACCACTTTCCTGTCTTACGAAGCACGAACCCCCTGCTTGCGTATAGGTGATGTTATGCGGTCGGCTTTCATTTTCTCTTCTTTCTCGTTAATTTGTCAAGCAAAGTTACTAAATTTGCAGTCAAGCAATTTCAATTTTTGAATTATGAATTGTGATTTGAATTCAAGTATTCACCTGTAAGAAGTTACTAATGACAAAAAAGAAATTGCCCGTTCGTTTTACGGGTCAGCACTTTACTATTGATAAAGTGCTAATAAAAGATGCAATAAGACAAGCAAATATAAGTAATCAGGATACGGTTTTAGATATTGGGGCAGGCAAGGGGTTTCTTACTGTTCATTTATTAAAAATCGCCAACAATGTTGTTGCTATTGAAAACGACACAGCTTTGGTTGAACATTTACGAAAATTATTTTCTGATGCCCGAAATGTTCAAGTTGTCGGTTGTGATTTTAGGAATTTTGCAGTTCCGAAATTTCCTTTCAAAGTGGTGTCAAATATTCCTTATGGCATTACTTCCGATATTTTCAAAATCCTGATGTTTGAGAGTCTTGGAAATTTTCTGGGAGGTTCCATTATCCTTCAGTTAGAACCTACACAAAAGTTATTTTCGAGGAAGCTTTACAATCCATATACCGTTTTCTATCATACTTTTTTTGATTTGAAACTTGTCTATGAGGTAGGTCCTGAAAGTTTCTTGCCACCGCCAACTGTCAAATCAGCCCTGTTAAACATTAAAAGAAAACACTTATTTTTTGATTTTAAGTTTAAAGCCAAATACTTAGCATTTATTTCCTGTCTGTTAGAGAAACCTGATTTATCTGTAAAAACAGCTTTAAAGTCGATTTTCAGGAAAAGTCAGGTCAGGTCAATTTCGGAAAAATTCGGTTTAAACCTTAATGCTCAAATTGTTTGTTTGTCTCCAAGTCAATGGGTAAACTGTTTTTTGGAAATGCTGGAAGTTGTCCCTGAAAAATTTCATCCTTCGTAGTTCAAAGTCGGGTGGTTGTCAAGGTGATTTTTTTTGGTTTGGTGTCGTCTTTTAAGCTGCCGCATAACGAAAAATGGTAGCCGTAGTTGCCGGATTTACAGCACTTTCGTATCAATTTAGCACTTCGGTTCGTTAAAAGCACCAAAGTATCAAGTTGGCACGAAAGCCGGCAATTATCGGCTACCATATGTTAGTGGCATTTATCATTTCATTATATTCATTTGCTTTAACGCATTTTTTGTTACATTAATTCTCGATGAAATAAAATCATCAACATTCAATCCGTCTGTCGGAATTACATTTGTTGCAAAAAAATAAACATTAGATTTTGTTTCAACATAACCAACAAACCAACCATTATATTTTTCTTCTATCGAACTTAATCCAGTCTTACCGCTTAAAATGTAATTTTCAGTTCGCTCAATTTCCATAATATTTTTGACAATCTTTATTGTCCTATCAGAAATTGGAAATTTTGAAAAATAGAATTTCCTTAAAAAGTCGATTTGTTGTTTTTGAGATATTTTTGAATTTCCTTCAAGCCAAAAATTGTCAATCGTTAAACTGTCAAAAATCATATTTTTATACTCAAATTTTTCTAAATATTTTTTCATTTTAATTGTTCCGATTTTCCTTGCAATTTCCTGATAGCAAGGAACACAGGAAATTCTAAAAGCATCTTTAAATGATAAATCTTTTTCCCAAATATCCATTTTTCTCTGCTCGCCATTCCATTTTAAAATAGTTGTATCATTTTCAATAATGCCTAATTCAACAGCAATTATAGAATTTGGAATTTTGAATGTTGATGCAGGTAATCTTGTCGTTATCATAAATTAGAATTGAACCATTTACTTGAAAACTATCTAAAATTTTGTCAAAATCAGAAATTTCTGTTTCAATTATGTTTTTATTCGTTGTTGTGTTACAGCAAACAAATAAAAATATCATTGAAATAAAAACTACAAATAAAATATTTTTCATTTATTGTCTAATTATCGTTTGTTTTTGTTGCCACTAACGGGAAACGCATTGGCGAAGTGGCGGATAAATTGGACAAAAAGTTCAATTTAGCAGTGACGTAGCCGATGTGTTTCCACAGAAGCTAAATTATTAAAAAAAGCTGAATGTGGAACACATTCGGCGGAATAAAATGCACAAAAGTTGAGTTTGGCACTTAACCCGCCATTTTGCCAATGCGATGTTATATGCCGTATTTTTTGATAAGATAATTTAAGTCAGCTTCGTTTAAAATTCTAATGTTTGCTTTTTTTGATTGGTTTAAGTCGTTTATTTTTTGGATTTTTGACCAACCACAATCTTCACCTGCAAAAACAAAATCTACTTTACCTGTTATTCCTGATTTTATTTGTCCACCAATTTTCATTAGAAAAGTTTTTATTTCTTCTCTTTCTATTGAAAAGTTGCCCGTAATAACTATTCCTTTTCCTATTAAATCAATGTTTTCAAGTTCGTTTTGAGTTATTTGATAATTTGATAAATGCTCTTCATTTTCTTCTAAAACATCTTCACTTGGTTGATTGAAATAATTATTATTTGTTTTAGGCTGGTCATCAATTTTTCTTATTAGTTCTTGATAACTTGGATACTTGTCAGTCAATTCGCCAAATATTAAAGCACAAAGTTTTGCATCGAATTCTGGGTCGTGATGATTTGTTACTTCTAAGTCCAAACTCTCTGCTAAATCTTTTATTTTTTTAGGCATCCCAAGTTTATCTGCAAATAACATTGTGTCAATATAACTTATGACATATGGTTTTAAATTATAATGTTCATATAGATTTTTCTGATTATCCGTTTATGCACCTGTTATATTCGCAATTACTAGTCTGTCAAAGAGTTTGTCTCCAAAATACCGTCTGTTTAATTTGTAAATAAACTCGTTGAGATACAACTGTAAGTATTTCCTTTTGATTTTATGGTAGTTGCCCAGCAATGTCCGTTTTGCATTACTGATTGCGATATGCACCCATTTGAGTGTTTCCTTGGTGGTTTTGGCGTCTGATTTCTCGGTGACGTGCAATTCCACCAGATCGGAGATGTCAACGTAAGAAGTGCTTTTGTCCGAAAATACGATGGCATCATCCTCCATGCAGTCCCTGACCACGCCGTTGATTCCTTCACTTTGATGGCTATCCAGTACCCTGGCCTTGAAATAACGCACATGCTTCTCCTTTTTGCCCGTTTCGATATCTTCCAACGGGGTGCTTTCGGCCATCACCGCAACGTTCTGCTTTCCCTCGGCTCCCCGGCCACGTGTACCCTTGCCTCGCTCGATTTCCTTACTGGCCACCGAAAAGTAACCCTCATCCAGTTCTATCATCCCTTCCAGTGTATACCTTGCATCCCGGTTGCCCATCGCCCTGCGGAGTTTGTGTACCATCGCCCATACCGGTTCGTAACGCTTCAATCCTAATTGCTTCTGGAGTTCGTTGGTGGAGAATCCCTTTTTTGTGCAACTCATCAGGAACATCGTTTTGTACCACACCAGAAACGGCAGCTTGGAGCTCTCCATGTTCGTACCGCTGCGCAACGAGGTGCGGAAACGGCAACCTTTGCATTCATAACTCCATTTACCCTGTAACCAATAATGGGAAGTGCCCCCGCATCGCTTGCAGACAACCCCTTCCTTATCACGCTGCTCCTTGAAATGCAAACGACAATCTTCCTCCGAACCGAAATGAGCCGTAAAACTGAATATGTTCATAATCCCTGCTTTTTGAGCGCTAATATACTAAAAATATTAGGTGTGTTTGCGGAGAATCAGATAAATTTATTTTGGATTTTTCGTATAATTCACCACAAGAAATAATATTTGTTAAATAAAGTTTATTGTCTATTATTTCGTATATCGCTTGATATCCTCTCCAACAATTTGTTGAAACCCCAATATTTTCAGAGCTTCTGAAACTTAACCCAAAAAGTTTTTCTTCATTTGGATTTTTCTTTTGTAAAAATTGTTCTAAAATTAAATTATACGTTGGTATAGTGTCACCTTTATAAATGATATAATCCGGAATTTGTGGACTTGCAAAAATTCTAATTGCAAACAAGATAATAATTAAGAAAAGTGTTTTATGCAGTACTTTCATTTGACATTTCTGCTAACGTGCCGCGTATTGGCGATGGGCGGGATTTTTAGCACTGAACTTTAATCGAAGAACAGAAGTTGAATTTTGCACTTCCGTTGATACGAAGCCGTTCAGCCCGCCTATTGCCAATACGATGTTGTACGACGTAGTTATGTTTTGGGTTTTAGTCCAGCTAAATATTTTCGTATGTCATTTTCTAATTTATCCGGGTATTTGTACTCTAATTTTTTTGACAATTCAGTTCCTATTTCTGAAACTAAATCAGTCATTGAAAATAGAGCAGTCCAATTTTCCTTTATATCGCTCCCTGAAAATGTTTGTTCTGTTTTAGCCCACATTTCCTGGTTAAGATACTTTTTGAAAAGTCGTCCATATTTATTGGTCGTTATGTTCCAATTGTGTTCACTTGCAATGTGCCATTCAATTAAAGGAATTAAATATTCTGTGCGAATAACGGTTTCCGACATAAATTTCGCATAGAATATTTCATCTCTCACAAGACACTTTGCCACGTAAGTTGTGTCCCACCAAAAATCGTTTATTAGATTTTGAAACTCTTTTTCAGACGGTTTTTTGATAATGGAAATTTGATAAGTTGGTTTCAGCATTTGCTTTGTAATACCATCTTTATCAATTAAAATTTTATAACCAATATCCCAATCTTCTGGTAATTCTTTCTCTTGCGTTTCCTTTATAAATTTTGATTTGCTGTAAAGTTTAAAATCTACTTTCACACCGTCTTCATAAAGTAGCATTTTCATTGCGTGTTTATGGTTAAAACAACTTTCGTCTTCTTCAATCATAGCAATTGGATTTCCGAATTTAAGCGTCCAGCTTTTGTCTGAAATGTAATTTGTATTATCCTCAAAAACAAATTCAATGTCTAAATCACTAAATTCGTCAACAAGTGCTAAAGGATTTACAAGTGAACTTGTCAGAAGAAGAACTCTTACATCTTCGTTTTTCTCCGACCATTCTATAATTGTTCTTAACTTTTCTTCTCTGACTTTCATTTTGTTTGGTTCGGTTTTACTATGTCGTACAACTTATTTATTGATACGGCTTTTCTGTACAAAACAGCATAATACTTGATGTTTTTGTGCAGGTTTGTTTCTTTATTTGATCAAATATAACGAAAGTAGGTAGACAATGATTTCTTATTTCTCATCAAGTAATCACGTTACCTCCAATACCTTTTCACTTCAAACGCATAGGCATTTTTCTCATCCACTACTTGGGTTGCTACCGTTTCAACATTCCAAGCGACAGCTTCGAATTTCGGGAAGAAGGTATCTGCACCAAATTCGCCCTGCACATGGGTAATAAACATCTCTTGAACACAATCAAGCGCTAAAGCTTCTCGGTAAATTTGTCCGCCTCCAATTATGAAAACGGTTCGTTCCACTTCATTTTTATAATGATCCAAACAGGATTCCAAGGAAGAAAAAACAACTGCTCCAGGAGCATGATATTCGGTATTGCGTGTTAAGACCGCATTCTCGCGGTTGGGCAACGGCCGAAAACGTTCCGGAATGGAATCGTAGTTTTTTCTACCTGTAACCACAATATGTCCCGTGGTTGTTTCTTTGAAAAATTTCATATCTGCAGGCAAATGCCACATCAAATCATTGTTCTTTCCAATACCGAATTGCTGATCAACAGCAACAATCAATGCTACTTTCATGGAAGTACTTTGTAAATTGTAGGTGAAATGAACACCATGCGGGGATTTGGAATTACTGCATCGTGAACCTGTGTTCCCCTGGCCTCTTCTTCCGTGAGAAAATAACCAATTACCCAATGATAGGTTCCATCCCAAATCTTCATTCATTTTGGCTTCAAGTCTGTGCCGTTTTTCCAAGTCTTCTTCATTTCCAAAGTCAGAATTTAGTTTATATTCAATTATTAGAAATTTTAAATCATCTTCGTCTATTTGCTCATAACCTTCATTAATCTTCTCATTAATTTCCTGTTGAATTATTTTATGAAAATTTTTTAAAAGTGTGGATTTTACTTTTTTTTGCTCTCCATTTTCTCCAACAGTTCCCCAATGAACAAGACCTGTTTTGTCATCTTCATCCCAAGTTTCCCAATAATGAAGAACTCCATTAATTTCTTTGTAAAGTTTTAGCATTTTATTTAATATTTTGTCAATTTAATGTGATTGGATAAAATGTCGCATAACGTTTGGCAAATTGGCGATGGAGCCGACTTTTAGCACAAATGTTGAATAGAATTACTAATCTTCAACATTGCACAAAAGTTCAATAGAAGTACTTCACCGGCTCTATTGCCAATTTGTTTGTTATGTGCCGTTTTATTCCATTTTATACATTTAACAATTGCTGAAACGTAAAGTCGGGTTTAAACATTTCAATTTCGTTTTGAGTTGATTCTTCTTGTGCTTCTTTGCCATAGATAAACATTTGCTGTTCATAATTTTTAACAGCCTCTTCAATGCTATTAAATTTTCCATCGGCTAGATTATCAGACAATATCAAGGCATCCACCAACCCACTATTTACTCCCTGCCCTGCAAAAGGCGGCATCAAATGTGCGGCATCCCCAATCATTGTTATGGGTAATGGGCGCTTGCTTTTCCAAGGCTTTTCTAAAGGAAATATCCGTGTAGCCAATCCTACAAATGACAACGTCGTATGAATCAATTCTTTGTAGCGTTCGTCCCAATCGGAAAATTCTTTCAGAAGAAAATCAACGACACTATTTCTGTTTTGAAAATCTACCTGCGTTTGGTTTTTCCATTCATCAGGTGTTTTAAAACTTATTCCAAAATGCAATGCACCATTATTATTGGGGTTAGCAAATAATAAATTACCTTGGTGAGATGCCATTAGCCGGTTTCCATTGCATAGCTGAAAAAATCCAGGACAGTTTATCTCTGGTTGATGAATATCGGCTTGTATATTGAAAGTACCTGTTTCTTCAACTTCCGTGTCGGTAACAAATTTTCTTACCTTGGACATCCCGCCATTGGCAAGAATAACCAAATCTGCTGTTTCACTCGGTTTATTCTCAAAAGTTAGTGTCCACTTCTTCTTACCAGGTTCAAGCATAACAAGTTTTCTATCCCAAATAACCGTGTCGTTTTCTAAACTATTCAACAAGATAGCCCTTAAGTCATTTCTGTTTATTTCAGGATTGTCAAATCGATTTTCGGGCTTTACATTTTTTGTGGATAAAATATTGCCTTTTTCATCAGCAATATTTACACCCATTGGTAAGGCTAAGTCATAATAAGTTTGTAACAATCCCGCTTTTTTCATTGCTTCCTGACCTGAACCTTTGTGTAGGTCAAGGGTTCCACCAAAAATTCTTGCCTCTCGGTCGTTGTCTCTTTCGTAAACTGAAACGTCTATGCCGTTTTGCTGTAATAATTTTGCCATAGTCAGTCCAACGGGTCCACCACCAATTATTGCAACGTTCTTATCACTAAGTAAATTCATTTGTTTGTCTGTATCTATTCGCATTGTCATTCAAAAATGGCACATAACGTTTTGGGTATTGCCGAAGGCGGGGAATTCGAAGCTGAAAGTTTCGATTTTGCACCGAGGCGAGCCAAAACGAATTTTTATGAGTTAAATTTAAAAATAAAAAACGAATAAAATTCGTTTTTGGCGGAGATAGTAGCACAAATTTTGAATTTAGCACTTTAGCCCCGCTTTTGGCAATACCTTGTTAGCGGTAGTTTTTTCTTATTTCGTGTAGGATTTCTTTCATTTTTGGTTCAATATTTAGTTCGTCAAATAGTTTCTCCGATAAATTTAATGAGTTTTCAAAAGCTAAAATTATATTTTTAGGATTTAAATCCGATGTTACTGTTTTATACGCAAAATACCAAGTCGTATCAATATCCTTTTCAAGACTTTTAGTTGGACTTTCCCAATGTTGGGTTTTGTTTGTTCTTGCTCTAATAAGCCAAAGCAAATATTTCTGAACATTTGATAAACTATGATGAGCATGAGCAAATTCTTCTCGCTTAATTAAGTTGCTTGTTGTCAGTATAACATTCAGTAATGATTGACTTAACCACAAGATGTTTTCATTTGTTATTCTTTCGGGCGATTTCGTTTTGATTTGATTTAGTGTTTTCGTTAAATGTCCGTCTTTGTCGATTAGGTTCATTTGGTCAAAATCGCTAAATGTAACTATTCCGTCCCAAGATTTGATGATTTTAATTTCCTCCGTTTTTAAAAAATGAAATTCTCCTCTGACCATATTCTTAAAAATAGCCACTTCGCTTCCATATTCGTTTGTAAAATATAAAGCCACAGGATGAATTTGGTTTACCCATTTTTCTGTCGAGAAATTTTCTTTATTTTTCAAAAAGATGTAAAATTCAATATCAGAATATTTGTCTCCTTCGTTTTTGGTAAATGAACCATACATAAAAACAGCGGAAACATTTTCGTCTTGTTGCGCTATAGATTTTGTTTTGTTAATCATTTGTAACTGTGTCATTTTTTCTAATTTTTAAAAGTTGATAATAGAAGTTCGCATTACTTTTTGAAAGCAATGAAAAAGTTTTACGTTGTTTATTTTGGACAGTTACTTATAGCTTCATCGGATTATACTTTTTTATGTTCAACATTCTGTTTGGTAAAATTACCGCCAACGGGCCGCGGCTTTGCGAGGGAGCGGATTTTAGCATAAGACTTCCAAGCGAAGACGGAACTTTAAATATAACGAAAATCTTTGAACGGAAACAATAACCCGCTCTCTTGCAAAACCGATGTTATCGGCTTTACTTCATTAATTCAATAGTTCGTTCAATATTTATTTCTTGTAAGAACGTTTTATCGTGGGAAATTACAATTAAAGTTCCTTCATATTCATTGATTGCATTGGTTAAAATTTCGATGTTTTGAAGGTCTAAATTATTGGTAGGTTCATCTAAGATAATAATGTCGGGAGATTGATTAGCAATGTTTAAACAACACAACATTAACCGCATTCTTTCTCCGCCACTCAATGTATGACAAGGCTTATCCCAATCATCTTTTGAAAATAAAAAACGGTCTAATCTGATTTTTACTTCGTGTTCCTGAAGGCCGGTTTGATTAAATTCTTGAGCTTGTTCATAAATCTGTAAATGATTATTGATTAAAGAATAATCTTGGTCAATATAAACAGAATGACTTTCAGCAATAAATATTTTTCCTTCCGTTGGTTTAAGTTTTCCGAGTATTATTTGGATAAGTGTGGTTTTTCCTGTTCCATTTTTTCCGTTGATAGCAATTCGTTCACCGCTGACAATTTGAATGTTTAGAGGTTTCTCCCATAATAAACCTCCTGTTCTATATGCGAAATTGATATTTTCTGCTATAAACAGATTTTTACCTTTATGAAGATTGGAAGAATCAAATTCAAATTTCATTTGTTCTATATCAGAAACGGAAAGCCTCAAATCTTGAAGTTCTTCTTTTATACCATTAATTTTATCTGAATGAACTCCGGCAATTTTTGCTGAGCTTCTTTCAGCATTATTCTTCCAAGCATCTGATACTATCTTGGGAAGTCCAGCTTTTCCTAAATTCTTTTTTGCTCGAACATCTAATTTTTGTTGTCGTTCAATTGTTTTTCGCTCCTTTTCTTTCGCCTTTCTAAGTGCTTTTTCTTTGCTCTGAATATCTTGACTTAAGGCGTTTTGTTCAATTTCTTTTTGCTCTTTATAAAATTCATAGTTTCCGCCATAAACTTTAATTTCATTTCTGTTGAGCTCACAAATAGGATTTAATAACTGAAGTAACTCTCGGTCGTGGCTAACGATTATAAAAGTTGCTCTTGAGGTTTGAATAAAATCGTATAGTAAGTCTCTACTGGATTTGTCAAGATGATTACTGGGTTCATCTAATAAAACAAATGATGGTTGATGAATAAATATACCTGCGAGAAAGACTTTTGTTTTTTGTCCTCCACTTAATTCGCTTAATTTTTGAGATAGTGATAAATCAGAAATATCCCAATAGCTTAGGGCTTCTTGACATTTTTCTTCTATCGTCCAATCGTCATTTAAAAGGCTATAATTCTTTTCATCTACACTTCCGTTTAAAATTTCGTGTAAAGCATTGAGTTTGGTTTCAACTTGTAAGGCTTGGGCAATTGTCAAATCATTAAACTGACCGAAAATTTGAGGAATATAATAGGGTTTGGTTTCGGAGGAAATTTGTCCGTCATCAGGTTCTAATTCCTTGGCTATAAGTTTGAGTAAAGTAGATTTTCCAACACCATTATTGCCAATTAATGCAATTTTATCGGAATGGTTTACTGTCATACTTAAATTAGTAAACAGCGTATTTTTATTGGGATGTGAATAGGATAAATTTTGAATCGTAAGCATAATTAATTTCTTTTTGAGTTTAACAAAAGTGGGAGCCCAATTTTTTGAGCTGATTGTTAGATTGTCTAAGAAATTAATTTTTACATTTTCTGCTTACTTTTTATTTATGTTGCAAATATAATATTTTTTCTGAACTACTTTATTTCGTATTGCCGATAACGGTTCGGGGCTTTGCGAAGTGGCGGGAAATCGAAGACGGAAGTTTCGATTTAGACGACACGTAGCAAAAGCCAATTTCTATTTGCTAAATTACAAAAAAAGCCAATAAAATTGGCTTTTGCGGATTACGAAGCACAAATTTTCAACTTAGCCGTTACTCCGCCATTTTGCAAAACCCTTGTTATGCGGTCGGTTTTTTATTCCGCAAACTTTTCTTTATTAGTTTTTTTAATTTTCTGTCGTTACTTTTAAGTATAACTACTCCACAGATTGCTCGACTTCCATAAAGAGAAGTTGCATTTTCATTTTTTAGAATTTCGATTGAATTTATTGTTTCGTTTGTTAAATATTTTAAAATAACTGAATAATTAGGGTATTGGTTTAAGTCAAGTAAGTGACCAACATTTTTTTGAAAAAGAACAAACATTATTTTACATTTAGATTGCTTTCTTAATGCGTCATTTATGTTTTCACCATCCTCTACTTTTATTACAATTTTATCAGATATGCTTTTAAAGTTAATAATTGAGTCTTGTTTTATTTTTTCTTTTATTAAATGAATTTGCATTTCTTTAGAATCAATTTTTTCTAAATTTTCAATCCACTTATCACTTTCAGATTTCAATCCTAATTCCTGATTATTTTTATTTTGTCCAAAACCAAGTGTAGTAAAGATTAAAAGAAATGATAAAAGTAAATATTTCATATTCGTTTCTTGTTTGGATTAAACTGACGCATAACACTCAAATATACGAAATAATATTTTATATGCAACTTAAATTTTAAAATCACAAAACACTGTATATTAACATTCTATATCAATATTTATTTATAAATTTGTCATTCTATTCATAATAAATATTTGTTTTGCGTAATTCAATAATATTTAAAATCCGTACTCGCCAACTTTAAAATCGAAATTGCCTAACATAGAAACAAAAACATTATCTGGATTTTCTTTTACTACTAGAAAGAAAATATTAGTATTCTACATTTATTTTGTAAGTCACGCTATTTTGTCATTAAATAAAGCTTGGTATATCCATAATACTAAAGGCAACAGAAATTTTGTAGATATAATAGAATGCTATCAACATATTACAGAATCTCTATAAGATGAATAATATTAACTCGCTAAAAGAATGAGAAAAACTGAATTAATATTTAATATAAAGAAAAACTCGGACTAAAATTAGGAAAAAGTCCCTGATTTAGTCCGAGTATTTTATAATTCGCTGATAGTCAGCATGAGTTGTGGAGCTGGCGGGATTCGAACCCGCGTCCAAACAAGCAACAAATAAGCTTTCTACATGTTTAGTCTATTCTTAATTTTCGACGAAATCCTGAGAACAAACACTCTGTCATTCGCTTATCATCTAAAATCTCGAAACCTATCCGATGCACTAAGGTTTCTATTCTTACTTTCCCGTGTTCCTTTATCAAACGCCGTAAGTCAAGGCTTTTGAGGAACATTCAGCTTCTATACCTTGTATAGACGTGGCGAATTCTTACTAAAATTCAGAATTATGCAGCTAAAGCGTACTCTTCGTTGCCAGTTAAAAAGTTGAAGTGCCTGATTAAAGTGAGTACACAACCTATCACTACATGCTTACTTACCCATTGACCCTGCTGTCAAAACCAGTCAGCCCCTTTTTAGTAAATGGTCAATTCAATAATTGACGGATGCCAAATGTACAAATTTTATACCAAATAGAATTAACTTTTTCTAAACATACTTATTCAATATAAATTTTTAAATTAGAACAAGTAAAAAATTTAAAATCACATAAATATGTCAAATTTAGTAAATCTACCAGCTTTCAAAGCGCACTATGACAATTATATTAATGGAAAATTTACGGCACCAAAATCAGGAAAATATTTTGATGTTGTGACACCATTAACAGGAAAAGTTTTCACACAAGCTGCACATTCATCTGAAGATGATATAAGTTTAGCTGTTGATGCAGCACACGAAGCTTTTAAATCTTGGAGTCAAACTTCTGCAACAGAAAGGAGTTTAATCTTAAATAAAATAGCTGATCGAATGGAGCAACATTTACAAGATATTGCTGCTGTAGAAACATATGATAATGGAAAACCTGTTCGCGAAACATTAAATGCAGATATTCCTTTAGCAATTGATCATTTCAGATATTTTGCTTCTGTAATTCGTGCTGAAGAAGGTTCTTTAAATGAACTTGATAAAGATACAGTTTCGATTATTGTTCATGAACCAATTGGTGTAGTGGCGCAAATTATTCCTTGGAATTTTCCAATCTTAATGGCTGTTTGGAAATTAGCTCCAGCTTTAGCTGCGGGGAATTGTATCGTATTAAAACCAGCCGAATCAACACCTATTTCAATATTATTCTTAATTGAAATCATTGGCGATTTATTGCCTCCAGGCGTTTTGAATATTGTGAATGGTTTTGGAAGTGAGTTAGGTCGTGCATTGGTTACAAATCCGAAAGTATCTAAAGCTGCTTTTACGGGTTCTACTGCAACAGGTCGTTTTGTAATGCAGTATGCAACAGAAAATATTATTCCAGTTACATTAGAATTAGGAGGTAAATCGCCTAATGTGTTCTTTGAGTCGGTAATGGATCATGATGATGATTTTCTGGATAAAGCGATTGAGGGAGCTGTATTGTTTGCTTTGAACCAAGGTGAAATTTGTACATGCCCTTCTCGTTTATTAATTCAAGAATCTATTTACGAGAAATTTATTGCTCGAGTTGTAGAACGTGTAAACGCCATCAAAGCAGGAAACCCACTTGATCCAGAAACAATGATTGGTGCTCAAGCATCACAAATTCAATATGATAAAATTTTAGGTTATATTAAACTTGGTAAAGAAGAAGGTGCAGAAGTATTAACAGGTGGAGATGCGAATCATTTACAAGGAGATATCGAAAACGGATACTATATCAAACCAACTTTGTTAAAAGGTCATAATAAAATGCGTGTTTTCCAAGAAGAAATTTTTGGACCTGTTTTAGCTGTAACTACTTTTAAGGATGAGGCTGAAGCGATTGCAATTGCCAATGATACGATTTATGGATTAGGTGCCGGAGTTTGGACAAGAGATGCACATCAGTTGTACCAAGTTCCAAGAGCAATTCAGGCAGGTCGTGTTTGGGTAAATCAATACCATAGCTATCCTGCAGGTGCTCCATTTGGTGGATATAAATTGTCAGGTATTGGTCGCGAAAATCATAAAATGATGTTAGATCATTATCGTCAAACAAAAAATATGTTAGTTTCTTATAGTAAAAAGAAATTAGGATTCTTTTAATAGAACATGATCAAATCATCTAAAAAAAAAACAATATGAAAAGAGTGGATGCAACAGAAAAAGCGAAAAATCTTCTTCAAGAATTGAAAGAAAAGTATGGTGATTTGATGCTTTATCAAGCTGGTGGTTGTTGTGAAGGAACACAGCCGCAATGTTTTAGAAAAGGCGAATATTATCTTCGTTATAAAGATGTTTGTATTGGAGAGATTGGCAATGTCGAATTTTGGGTGGATAAAGATTTATTTGAATATTGGAAATATGCTCATTTCGAATTAGATGTAATTGAAGCAATTGGAGCAGGAGGATTTTCGTTAGAAGTTCCGCTTGGAAAAACATTCAAAGTTAATTATACGCTTTTTACGCAAGATGAACTTGGTCGGTTAGAAGATGTCAAAATCAATTTATAATAGAAAAAGCCATTTGCAATGCAAATGGCTTTTGTATTTATGATAGAAATAATATTATCCTAAAACTTCAATTGCCTTGTTGATACGAGCAATAGTTTCATCTTTTCCTAAAATTGACATAATTACAGGAACATCAGGTCCTTGTAACGCACCAACTAAACTAAGACGTAAAGGCATTCCAATTTTACCAAACCCAATTTCTTGAGTTGTAACAAAATTAGCCATCGCATCGTGTAGTGTTTCAGCATCAAATTCAGACGAATTTAAAACTTCAATAAATTTATTCAAAATCTCTTTCGAATCTTCTTTCCACGCTTTTTTAGACGCTTTTTCTTCGTATGATGTAGGAGCTATATAAAAGAATTGTCCTTGATCGAAAATATCTTTTACAAAATTTGCTCTTTCTTTTAATAATTCTACAACTTTTGCATCCAGAGAAGCGTCTGCTTCAATTCCATTTTCTTTCAAAACTTCCTCAAAAGATGGTAATAATTCTTCAACAGATTTTAGTTGTAAATATTGATGATTGAACCAAGTTGCTTTTTCTGGAGAAAAACGAGCGCCTGATTTCGAAACTTTTTCTAATGAAAACAATTGAATTAATTCATCCATCGTAAAAATCTCTTGATCTGTTCCAGAATTCCAACCTAATAAGGCTAACATATTCAATACCGCATCTGGAAAATAGCCTTCTTGTTTATATCCTTTTGCAATTCCCTCTTCAGTTTTCCATTCCATTGGAAATACAGGGAATCCGTGTTTGTCTCCATCACGTTTACTCAATTTTCCTTTTCCTTCTGGTTTCAAGATTAATGGTAAATGAGCAAAGCGAGGTGCTTCCCAACCAAAACCATCATATAATAATTCGTGCAACGCCATAGATGGTAACCACTCTTCACCACGAATCACATGTGTAATTCCCATCAAATGGTCATCTACAATATTTGCTAAATGATAGGTTGGCATTCCGTCTGATTTGAACAATACTTTATCGTCTAATGTAGAGGCATCAATCGAGATTTTTCCACGAATCATATCATCCAATAGAACTGTACGCGAATCATCAATTTTGAAACGAACAACATAAGGTGTTTCATTTTCAATTAATTCTGTTGTCTCAGCTTCTGTCAACGACAACGAGTTTTTTAAGTTTCCTCTTGTTGACCAATTATAGATAAAAGTTTCTTTATTTTCTTCTGCTTTTGCACGAGCTGCATCTAATTCTTCAGCTGTATCAAATGCATAATACGCTTTTCCATTCGTTAACAATTCGTCTACATATTTTTTGTAGATTTCTTTGCGTTCTGATTGACGATAAGGTCCTAAATCTCCTCCAAAACCAACGCCTTCATCTGGTGTTAGACCTAACCATTTCAGCGAATCAATAATATATTGCTCAGCACCTTCTACATAACGTGTTTGGTCTGTGTCCTCAATTCTTAATAAGAATTTCCCATTATTATGTTTTGCGAAAAGATAATTGTATAACGCTGTACGGACTCCTCCGATGTGTAAAGCACCTGTTGGACTTGGCGCAAATCTTACACGAACTTCTTTTGCCATTGTAATCAAAATTTTTGCAAATTTAAGCTGTTCAAAACTATATTGGATATTTATTTCAATAATATTCTATTTTTTTATCTTCGTTAAATCATTGAAACAATTTTAGAAACCACAAATTATGAAATTATATACGATAGAAACAGGAAATTTTAAATTAGACGGAGGTGCCATGTTTGGAATCGTTCCGAAATCTATTTGGAATAAAACAAATCCTGCTGATGACCGCAATTTGATAAATCTTGCCATGCGCTGTTTGTTGATAGAAGATGGCGAACGATTAATCTTAATCGATACCGGAATAGGAAATAAACAAGATGCAAAATTCTTTGGGTTTTATTATTTATGGGGCGATTTATCATTGGATAATTCTTTAGCGAAACACGGTTTTCATCGTGACGATATTACGGATGTTTTTTTAACACATTTACATTTTGATCATTGTGGAGGTGCAATTCAGTACAACAAAGAGAAAGATTATCTGGAAGCTTCTTTCAAAAATGCAAAATTTTGGTCGAATGCCAATCATTGGGATTGGGCAGAGCATCCAAATCCGAGAGAAAAAGCGTCTTTCTTAAAAGAGAATATAGTACCATTACAAGAAAGTGGACAATTAAATTTTATTGATTTACCACAAAATGGTTCAATATTAGAAAATTCTCCGCTTGGTTTTGATATTCTATTCGTAGATGGTCATACCGAAAAACAAATGTTGCCTATCATTACTTATAAAGGAAAAAAAATAGTGTATATCGCAGATTTAATCCCAACTGTAGGGCATATTCCGTTAATTTATGTGATTGGGTATGATACACGACCTTTAATAACATTAGAAGAAAAAGATGCTTTTTTGAAAAAAGCAGTTGAAAATGATTATATTTTGTTTTTTGAACACGATCATGTCAATGAATTGGCAACCTTAAAATTAACCGAGAAAGGTATTAGGTTAGATCAAACTTATTCATTTTCAGAAGTTTTTGATTCGATTTAAATTCGAAAACTTAACCGAAATGATTTCACAAATTCAGAAAAATATTTTCATACCTTTGTGTTGTCATTAAAAAAATATAAAAGCATGGGATGTGGATCTTGTGGAACTTCTAATGGCCTTCCGAAAGGATGTAACAATAATGGTGCTTGTGGCACTGATGGTTGCGGAAAATTATCAGTTTTTGATTGGTTATCGAATATGCAACTTCCTAATGGACAAGAAAAGTTCAACTTTGTGGAAGTTCGTTTCAAAAACGATCGAAAGTTTTATTATAAAAACGAAAACAACATATCTCTAAATATTGGCGATGTAATCGCTGTTGAAGGAACACCTGGTCATGATATCGGGGTTGTTACACTTACGGGTGAGCTTGTTAGAATCCAAATGAAAAAGAAGAATCTTTCGTGGACTGCGGAAGATGTCAAAAAGGTTTATCGTAAAGCGAACCAAAAAGATATCGAAACTTGGATAGAGTTTCGTGATAGAGAAAAACAAACAATGGTAGATTCTCGAATTATGGCTAAAAACCTTAATTTGGAAATGAAAATTTGTGATGTTGAGTACCAAGGAGATGGAGCGAAAGTTACATTTTATTATACAGCAGAAGGACGTGTCGATTTTCGTCAATTAATCAAAGATTACGCTGGTAAATTTGGCGTAAGAATAGAGATGAAACAAATTGGTTACCGTCAAGAAGCTGCTAAAGTAGGAGGGATTGGTTCTTGTGGACGCGAGTTATGTTGTTCAACTTGGTTAACAGATTTCCGTTCTGTTAGTACAGCTGCAGCACGTTATCAACAATTATCAATCAATTCTCAGAAATTAGCTGGACAGTGTGGGAAACTAAAATGTTGTTTAAATTTTGAATTAGATTCATATTTAGATGCATTGAATCATTTTCCATCAATGGAGAGTCGATTTGAAACTGAAAAAGGTTGGGCACATTGTGTGAAAGTAGATGTTTTCAAGAAAGAAATGTGGTTTGCTTATGACAAAGGTGGAATTATATGGTATAAATTTTCTGTAGATGATATTCAAGAATTTTTAGCGATGACAGCTAAAGGTAAAAAAACCCAGCCTTTAGAAGACTTAGCGAAAAATGTAGAAGAATCAAAACCAGATTTTTCTGATGTTATTGGAGAAGATTCATTAGAACGTTTTGAACGCAAAGAAAAACAGAACAAAAAACGTAAACGAATTAATAAGAACAATCAAAATTCTGGAAACGAAAAAGTTGCTGCTAATGCGAATAATCTAAAACCTCAGAAGGCAAAACAAAAACAGCCTAATGAAGCAAAAGATAAAACGAATCGTCCTGAAAATAAACAAGGTAAGAATCCAAATCAGTCGAAAAAGAATAATCAAATAAGACCGAATAAAAATTCGAATCCGAATCAGCAATCAAATCAGCCAAAAGAGAAGCGTAAGCCAACTCAGGTGAATGAGCAACAAGCTCAACCTAATACTGATCAACAAAAACCGCAAGGAAATAATCGCAATCGCAATCAACAAAAGCGAAAACCGAATAATCCGAGCAATAATAGCCAACAAAACAATCAGGCTAATCAGTTAACTCAACAACCTAAAAAACAGCCTCAGCAAAATAACCAAAATACTGAGCAAAATCCGAAAACGAAGGAGGAGAATTCAACAAATAATTCTCAACCGAATCCAAATAAATCGAAAAATCGAAATAAAAAAAGATTTAATCGTGGACCAAAACCAGATGATACGCAACAGTAGTTTGCTTTTTATTTTAGTCTTTTTGTTGTTTAGCTGCGAAGCAAAACATTATTATCAAGACACAAAAGATGTGAAAGATGAATGGAAAAGTGATCAACCTCAAATATTTACATTTGAGGTGAATGATCCAAAACCATCAGCTGTTAACATTGGATTTGTCTTAAGAAATAATACGTCGTATGAATATAGTAACTTATATTTGTTCACGAAATTCATCGATCCAAAAGGCAACGAAATGATTGATACTTTGCAGTATTACATTGCAAATCCTGATGGTAGTTGGATTGGAAAAGGAATGACAACAAAAGAAATGATGTTGGTTTACCGCGAAAATTTACCAATAAAAGACTCTGGTCGCTATCAACTAAAAGTTTGGCAAGGTATGCGAACAAAGAATTTGAAAGGAATCGAAGACATTAGTTTGATTGTTGATAAAGCTGAATAAAACAGAATGGAAAACAATAAAAATTCTAAAACAAGCAAAACTTCTAAAGCAAAAAAGAAGTTCAATAGCTTTTCATTTGCTAAAAAAATAATTGTAACCATTTGGGTACTATTTTTTGGCGCAATAATAGGAGTTTTCGGCATATTTTGGGCAACCTCTAACGGATGGTTAGGTGAAATTCCAAATGTTCGTGATTTAGAAAATCCTGATATTTATGTTTCGTCAGAAATTATTTCATCTGATGGCGTTTTATTAGATCGTTTCGAAGCAGAACGAAGAACTCCGATTGATTACAAAGACTTACCACCACATTTGGTAGATGCTTTATTAGCAAAAGAGGATATTCGTTTCTTTGATCACTCTGGCGTAGACGTTAAAGCCGCTGCGCGTGCAATCACATCGGGTGGTGATTCGGGTGGTGGATCTACGATTACACAACAGTTGGCAAAGCAATTGTACACAAAAGATCCTTCTTCTAACAAAGTAAAACGTGTTATACAAAAGTTAAAAGAATGGGTGACTTCTGTACAATTAGAGAAGTTATATACGAAAGAAGAAATTATTGCCATGTACTTTAATAAATTCGATTTTATTTATGGTGCAAAAGGAATTGAATCTGCTTCTAAGGTATATTTTAATAAAACAACAAAAGAATTAAACTTAGACGAAGCCGCAACTTTAGTTTCGATGTTTCAAAATCCAGTTGCTTATAATCCTGTAAAATATCCAGAAGTTTCGAAAGAAAAGAGAAATCTTGTATTGGATCAAATGATGAAATACAATAAAATTTCTCAAGCTGAAGGTGAAGCTGCAAAATCAGCTCCTTTAGTTACAGATAAGCAAGATATTATGAAACAAGACGAATCGCATTCAGCTTATTTCAAATCAGCTTTAAGAAAAGAGATTAAAGAATGGATGGTTGAATATGAGAAAGAAACAGGGAAATCATATAACCTTGAAAAAGATGGTCTTAAAATTTATGTCACATTAGATTCGAGAATGCAAGCTTTAGCTGAAGATGCAGTAAAAAAACATTTGAAAGTTTTGCAAGATCAATTTTTTGGAGAACAAAGAGGACGAAGTTTAGCACCATTTTATAATATTTCTGCAGATAAACGATTAAGAATTTTCAAGCAATCTATGCAACGTACAGATTTGTACAAGAAAATGAAAGCAGAAGGGAAGTCGGAAGCAGAAATAGAAACCGTTTTCACAACGCCCCGAGATTCTGTTAAGTTCTTTACATGGAACGGAATTCAATATAAAAAAGGAAAAACTTTAATGGATTCTATCGAATATCATAAACATATTTTACAAGCAGGTTTGATGTCGATGGATCCAAAAGACGGAACAATCAAAGCTTGGGTTGGTGGTATAGATTGGGATTATTTCAAATTTGACCATGTAAAACAAGCTCGTCGTCAAGTAGGTTCTACGTTCAAACCATTTGTTTATGCAACAGCGATTAATCAATTGGGATTAACGCCTTGTCATACCGTTTCGAACGAAAGAATCCCAGGGAATTGGTCTCCTCGTAATGCAAACGGTCGCTATGGAGGTTCTCAAGATTTGAGAACGGCATTGGCTTATTCTACCAATATTGTTGCAGCTCGTTTGATTATGCAAACAGGTACAGAACCTGTGATTCAAATGACACGAGATTTAGGAGTTGAATCGCCAATCGTTAATGATCCTACTATTGCATTAGGTTCTGCCGACTTGTCTTTATACGAAATGGTTGGTGCGATGAGTGCTTTTGCTAATGGAGGAATTTACATTAAACCACAATTAATCTTAAGAATAGAAGATAAACAAGGAAAAGTGATCAAAGATTATACGCCTCAAACCAGAGAAGTAGTCAATGAAAATGTAGCTTACACGATGATTGATTTGATGAAAGGTGTTGTAGACAGAGGTTCAGGTGCTCGTTTGAGAAACCGTTATGGATTAACTGCTGAGATTGCTGGTAAAACAGGAACAACAAACGAAAACTCGGATGGTTGGTTTATGGGATTAACGCCTAATTTAGTAACTGGAGTTTGGGTCGGAGCAGAAGATCGATTTGCACATTTCGCAAGTACAGCAACAGGGCAAGGAGCGAATACGGCTTTACCTATTTGGGCTTACTATATGCAAGATGTGTACAAACAAGGAGGAAAATTTGGTGTAACTGCTGGAGATAAATTTGATAAGCCTAAGGATATCGAAAAGCATTGGGATTGTTCAAATACCTATGGGTTCCATCAGTATGATCAAAGCTATGATCCAGGACCTATAATCGAAGGAAGTGGAAGCGAAAGCGTAGGAGAGAACTACGAAATTCCTGAAGAAGAAATAGAATAACAATTCATATTACAAAAATAGCCACTCAAATTGAGTGGCTATTTTGATTTTTATTCATCTTTATTTTCGTTTTCATTATCAAACTGATTGTTGTAAGCATCACGTTCTTGCGCTAATTTTTTTTCGCGTTGTTTCTTCATAAAATCTCTAATCGTCATATAAGTTAATAACACAACAAGAGCGGCAACTAAAAAATAATTGGCATAGGTAAATATAGTGGTAATCGTATCTGCGACTACATCTTCTGGCGTTGTGTCAACTTGCTCTTCCATAAAATTGTTTTACCTTATAAATTTAGAAAAAGGTTTTAACAAAACAAACAACAAATCGTATCTTTGTAGCTTATAGATTATAAGCAGATGAGTCATCCAAAAAGATATACAATTACAGCAGCGTTACCATACGCTAATGGTCCATTGCACATAGGTCATATGGCAGGTGTGTATGTTCCTTCTGATATTTATGCACGCTTTTTAAGACGTAAAGGAAAAGATGTAGCATTTATTGGAGGATCTGATGAACACGGTATTCCAATTACAATTCGTGCCAAAAAAGAAGGTGTTACGCCACAAGATATTGTTGATCGATACCACGAAAACATCAAAAGTACATTAGAAAATTTTGGTGTAACATTCGATATTTATTCTCGTACAACTTCAGCTAAACACAGAGAAGTTTCGCAAGATTTTTTCAAAACATTGTACAATAACAATAAGTTTACGGAAGAAATTACAGAGCAATTTTACGACGAAGAAGCACACGAATTTTTAGCAGATCGATACATTCGAGGAGAATGTCCAAAATGTCAAAATCCTGATGCCTATGGTGATCAATGCGAGAAATGTGGTTCAACATTAAGTCCAGAAGAGTTAATTAATCCACGTTCTGCATTATCGGGAAATACACCCATCAAAAAAGAAACAAAAAACTGGTATCTACCGTTAGATCAATACCAAGATTTCTTATCAAAATGGATTTTAGAAGGGCACAAAAACGATTGGAAATCGAGTGTTTATGGTCAAGTTAAATCATGGTTAGATGATGGTTTAAAACCTCGTGCTATGACGCGTGATTTGAATTGGGGAGTTCCAGTTCCTGTAGAAGGTGCAGAAGGAAAAGTAATGTATGTTTGGTTTGATGCGCCAATTGGTTATATTTCTTTTACGCAAGAATGGGCAGAGCAAAACGGTAAGAATTGGAAAGATTATTGGCAAAATGAAGAAACGAAATTAGTTCATTTCATCGGAAAAGATAATATTGTTTTCCACTGTATTATTTTCCCAACTATGATGAAAGCGCATGGTGATTACATTATGCCAGACAATGTCCCTGCAAACGAATTTTTAAATTTAGAAGATGACAAAATTTCAACATCTCGTAATTGGGCTGTTTGGGCGCACGAATATTTAGAAGATTTCCCTGGTCAACAAGATACATTGCGTTATGTGTTGACGGCGAATATGCCAGAAAACAAGGATAATAACTTTACATGGAAAGATTTTCAAACAAAAAATAATTCTGAATTAGTTGGAATTTTAGGAAACTTTATCAACCGTGTAATGGTTTTATCACACAAATATTACGAGGGAATTGTTCCTTCAAAAACAATCGAATTTGAAGAATTAACAGAAATCAAATATTTTGCAAAACGTATCGGAGATCATTTAGAAAAATATGAATTTCGCGCAGCGCTAACAGAATATATGAATTTAGCTCGTCTTGGAAATCAATTTTTACAAGCACAAGAACCTTGGAAAAAAGGAGATGATGCAGAAGCTGTAAAAGGTATTATGTATGCTGCAACGCAAATTTCTGCTGCATTAGCTCAGTTAGGTGAACCTTTTATTCCATTTGCATCGGAAAAAATGTTAGCGATGATGAACTTAGAGAAAATGTCATGGAACGAATTAGAATCGACGGATGAATATGTTCAAGCAGGTCATCAATTAGGGAAATCGGAATTAATTTTTGCGAAAATTGAAGACGAAGCCATCGAAGCACAAATCAATAAATTAAACGAAAGTAAAGTTAAAAATAACATGACAAACCCAAACGCAGAACCTCAAAAAGAATTGATTTCTTTTGATGATTTTCAAAAAATGGATATCCGTATAGGAACTATTTTAGAAGCGAAAAAAGTGGAGAAAGCGGATAAATTGTTCGAACTAAAAGTAGATACTGGAATGGATGTTCGTACAATTGTTTCTGGTATTGCAGAACATTTTACGTTAGAAGAAATCGTTGGGAAACAAGCAATGGTTTTAGCAAATTTAGCACCTCGTAAAATTCGTGGAATCGAATCGAACGGAATGTTATTATTTGCGGATAAAGCAGACGGAAAATTAACGTTTGTGAATCCAGAAGAAGAAACGCCAAATGGTGTGCAAGTTGGATAAACTTAGATTTTAGCTATAAGTATTGAGATATTAGAAAGCCACTTCATCGAAGTGGCTTTTATTTTGACAATTATCTTATCCTTCTTTCTTCCATTCTTTAATTGAAGAATTGTAAACGTTTGATTCTCCAATACTCAATCCATACCAAATAATATAGACCGAATCGTTTTCTTTTTGATAAAAAACAGGGCTATCCATTTCTTCTGACAATCCAAGTTCTCTAACATTCTCTGGAATTCTATTATTTACTTTTCGAAAATTTTCAACCTTTTCTAATAATTCCTTAGCAAATTTTTCTTTCTTACTTTTGAAACTACAACTATAAAATCCTATTAAAAAAGATAATAAAACAAAAAAAGTTATTCTAACCTTCATCCCTAAACATTCTCAGGAAAAGTAAACGAATCGCGTGCATTCATTTTTTCTTCCACAATTTTGCGTTCTTGTGCAATCAATTTATCTTCTTCTGTTGGAAATTGAAAAATTCCAGAATGTGTACTTTCAATCCGTTTTAAAACCTGATAAGCAGCCAAAGCTTTTTCCGAATTATTTTGATTGATATACACTCGGATTGCTTTCATAAAAGACAAGATATTTTTCTTTTTCAATTCATCTGCTAACAAAAACTGATCGCGTTCTTCGTTGATTTCTAACAATGTTGATAAATTGTTGTCATCAATTTTGTAGTACGATTGTAACATTTGATTGAAAATAATCAAGAAACCATCGTCAGAATTGCCTATCTCCATAGAAATAATTCGCGCCAATGTTTTGTTTAATTCTTGAATATATTTTGAAATAAAATCTTGTTTAATCATCTTAATCTAATTTTTTAGACAGCTTTTCGATTGTTTTCGAAGCATTTTTACCTTCATATAAAATCTTATGAACCGCGTTGATAATTGGTGCTTTTATCTGATATTGTTCATTCATTATCGCCACACCTTTTGTTGCGTAATAACCTTCAGCAACCATATTCATTTCCAAAATAGCAGATTTTACGGTATAGCCTTTTCCAATCATATTTCCGAACATTCGGTTTCGTGAGAAGAATGAATAACCTGTAACCAACAAATCGCCTAAATAAGCAGAATCGTTAATTTTACGTTTTACAGGACTTACTGTTTTTAGAATATGATTCATTTCTCGGATTGCATTACTCATCAAAACTGCTTGAAAATTATCGCCATAGCCCAAACCATGTGCAATACCAGCCGCAATAGCGTAAATGTTTTTTAATACAGCACCAAATTCAGTTCCGTATATATCGTTTGAGAGTTTTGTTTTGATAAAATCACACGCTAAACAATCGGCAACAATTTGTGCTTTTTCTTTTTCTTGTGCTGCAATTGTTAGATAAGAAAGTCGCTCTAATGCTACTTCTTCTGCGTGGCAAGGACCACTTACAATTCCTAATTGTTCTTCTTTTAAGTCGAAGTTTTCAAACAAATATTGTCCGACCAATTGATAATGATCAGGAATAATTCCTTTTATTGATGTTACCACAAATTTATCTGTTAACGGAACAGTTAATTTACTCAAACAATCGGCTACGTAAATAGATGGTACAACAATGAAAATAATATCAGAATTGGCTACAACTTCGTTGATATCTGTTGATATTTTTAGTTTTTCTGATTTAAACTCAACATCAGTCAAATAATTTGGATTGTGTCTATTACGCTCCAAATGGCCTTTTACGTATTCATCTTTTACCCACCAGTTGAAAGTTTCAAGGTTTTTATTCAGCATTTTTGCAATCGCAGTTGCCCAGCTTCCATTCCCTATTAATCCAACTTTACGATTAGATAACTCTATCATAATATATGTATTGAACAGACAAAGTTAATTAATTTGTAGCTTCGGTATTTTGAATTTTACAAAAAGAACATCAATTTTGTATAAATTTTAACGGCCTTGTACAAAAAACTTTTTAGTGAGACCATTATTTATGGTATTGGCTCAATTTTGCCGAGATTAATCATGTTTGCATTGACACCATTTATTATTGGTAAAACTGCAGAAGGAGATTTCTCTATTTTCGGTCAGCTGTATGCTGCTGTCTCATTTCTTAATGTGATTTTGACATTTGGTTTCGAAACAGCATTTTTCAGATATGCTACAGAAGAAAGTTTGTATCAAAAAGTATTGAATACATCTTTTTGGTTTATGACTTTAACTTCATCTGTTATGATGGTGTTGTTGTATGTTTTTTTACAACCTTTGGCAGATTTTGCCAATTACACCGATCATCCCGAATACCTTTTATGGTTTGGTTGGATTGCTTTCTTTGACACCCTTTGTGTTATTCCGTTCGCTGTTCTTCGTTTCAAGAATCGACCAATTTTATACTCCAGCATAAAAGTTTTTCAGAACGTATTTCAAGCGATTTTAACCATCGTTTTATTGTACTACGTATCTTTTGATGTTATGAATGGATTAGGGTTTGATAATACAATTTCATATCCATTTATCTCAAATTTAATTGCAAGTATTCTTGGTTTTATATTGTTGTTTGGTGTGATTCGTCAAGTACAATTTAAGTTTGATAAACCTTTATTCAAAACGATGTTTATATACGCTTATCCCCTTATGATTGCTGGTTTGGGTTATGTTTTGAACGAAAATTTTGATAAATTAGTTCAACGACAATTTATTGATGAAGATGCTGCAGGTTCCTACGCGGCATGTTATAAATTAGCGACTTTGATGACGCTTTTTGTTACAGCCTACCGAATGGGAATCGAACCATTCTTTTTTAAAGTTGCTAAAAAAGGAGATGCAAAACAGATGTATGCCAATATCCTTTTCTTTTTTAGTATTATTTGTAACATTGTAATTCTCGGAATATTAGCAAACATCGATTGGATCAAGCAACTGTTCATTATCAAATCATCTTATTGGATTGCGTTGGATATTGTTCCAATTATTTTAATTGCTAATTTATTTTTTGGAATTTATTACAACCTTTCAACATGGTATAAAGTCACAGATAGAACAAATATCGGAACTATAATTTCATTAATTGGAGGTGCAATCACCATTATATTAAACATCCTCTTATTACCAAAATATGGATTTATGGTTTCTGCATGGACGACTTTAATTGCTTATGGTGTAATGATGGTGATTTCGTACATTTGGGGACAGAAAGTTTATCCGATTCCTTACAAAGTCAATAAAATATTACTTTATATGGGAATTGCAATCGCATTAGGTTGGACAAATTATTTTGTGCTTGATTCTAATTTGATTATTGGTAATCTAATTCTAATCGTGTACATTGCATTTATTGCTTTAGCAGAAAGAAATACACTCAAAAAATTAAGAAAATAAAGATGAAAGTAAAAGTTATTAACATCTCAAAACACGCTTTACCAGAATATAAAACAGCTTTATCTGCTGGAATGGATTTAACAGCTAATATTGATGCTCCAATCGAGTTAAAACCTTTAGAAAGAAGACTTATTCCAACAGGTTTGAGTATCGAATTGCCTGCAGGTTATGAAGCGCAAGTTCGACCTCGTAGTGGAATGGCGTTAAAACATGGCTTAACTTGTCTTAATTCTCCTGGTACAATTGATGCAGATTATCGTGGTGAAATTGGGGTTATTTTAGCAAATGTTTCGAATGAAGCTGTAACAATCAACGATGGAGAGCGTATTGCACAATTAGTGATTGCAAAACACGAAACTATTGAATGGGAAGAAACTCAAAACTTAAATGAAACTGAACGCGGAGCTGGTGGTTTCGGTAGTACAGGAAAACAATAAAAATATCATTCTGACTCGTTTCAGAATCGCATTAAAATTAAAAAGAGAAAGTTTGTCATTCTGAGCTTGTCGAAGAATCTAAGATAGAATTAATTTAACTATCAATTATAAACTATCAATCTAACAAAAATATTTTTACAAATAAAATGAAAATTATTATCCCAATGGCAGGACGTGGTTCACGTTTGCGCCCTCATACATTAACAACACCAAAACCTTTAATTCCAATTGCAGGTAAACCAATTGTTCATCGTTTAGTAGAAGATATCGCAAAAGTATGTTCAGAAAAAATTGATGAAATTGCATTTGTAATTGGTGATTTTGGCGATGAAGTTGAAGCTGATTTAATTTCGATTGCAGAAAAATTAGGAGCAAAAGGAACAATTTGTCACCAATTAGAACCACTTGGAACAGCGCACTCTATTTGGATGGCGAAAGAAGCTTTAGACGGACCAACAGTAGTTGCATATGCAGATACATTATTCCGTGCAGATTTCAAATTGGATATGGAATCGGATGGCGTAGTTTGGGTAAAACAAGTCGAAAATCCTTCTGCTTTCGGAGTTGTGAAATTAGATGAGCAAAATGTAATCACGGATTTTGTTGAAAAACCAAAAGAATTTGTTTCTGATTTAGCAATTATCGGGATTTATTTTTTCCGTGATGGACAAAAATTATACAAAGAGATTGAATATTTATTAGAGAATGATATTCAGAAAGGAGGTGAATATCAATTGACAGATGCATTAGAAAATATGCGTGCTGCAGGAGATAAATTTACGCTTGGTAAAGTTGACGAATGGATGGATTGTGGTAACAAAGCAGTTACTGTTGATACAAACACACGCGTGTTGAACTTGGATAAAGAAGATTTTAAAGGCGTTTCAGCAACTGCAACAATCGAAAATTCTTTAATCATTGAACCATGTTTTATTGGGGAAAATGTCGTGATTAAAAACTCAAAAATTGGACCTTTTGTATCATTGGGAAATGGAACGGTTATTGAAAACTCGAATATTGACAATAGTTTGATTCAAGAAAATTCAACGATTAGTAATGCTAATTTAACAGATACAATGATCGGAAATAATGCCAAATATTTTGGTGTTTCGCGTAGTATCAGCTTAGGAGATTACTCTGAATTGGATTTCAAGTCACACGAAGCTTAATAAAATATGATCAAGAAATTAACGTATATCTTTTGCTTAGGAATACTTGCAACAGCTTGTAGCACACAGAAATTAGCAAAAGTTGAGAAAGATAATAAGACAGAAGTTGTATCCGCTTCGGCAAAAATTATTCAACAAACATTGTCTAAAAAATCGTCGTTCAAAGACTTGACGATTAAGGCAAAAGTTATAGCAGATTTGGGAGATGCTAACGCTACGATTGCTGTAAAAAATGGACAAAAGATATGGGTTAATGCAACAAAATTTGGTTTTACAGGTGCTCGTTCATTAATTACACCAGACGGTTTCGCTGCTTATGAAAAAATCGGAGGAACGTATTACGAAGGCGATTTTACGATAGCGAATAAATTATTGAAAGTTGATTTTATCGATTATCAAAAATTACAAAATTTGATGTTAGGAAAAGTTTTCGTTGACCTAAATCCGACAGATTACACAGCAAGTTTTGCAAATAATCAATACACAATTACCTATAATAAAAATCAAGCAATTGTAGCTTCTCCAACAGAAGGAGAATATATTCAAACTTATATTTTTGACAATGGTTTTAGATTAATCGAAGCTCATTTGAAAGATCCAAAACGCAAGATGGAAGTAGATTTGACTTATAACAATTGGGTAAAAGCTGGCGCAGAGGAATTTCCGAAAAATGTTAAAATTATTATAAAAGATAAAAAAACGCGCCAAGTAGAGTTGGAATATAATAGTTTTACGTTTCAGGAAACGAACACACCGTTCTCTATTCCAGATGGGTATAAGAAAAAAGATATAAAATAATGAAGTTTGTTTTATCAACGATACTTTTAACGTTGTCATTATCAGTGTTTGCGCAAGTTCCGTACAATAAAGCGAACTTACAAAAACAGAATGCTCAACTAAAAAAAGAGATTATAAATTTAAACAAACAACTCGAGGTTAATAAGAAAAATTCGAAGTTAAATGTTGAATATGTACAGAATTTGACGAAAAAAATTCAAGTTCAATCTAAGTTAGTCAACAATTTATCAAAAGAAAAACGCTTTATCGAGGACGAAATTTATTTAACTCAATTAGAGATTAATAAGCTTTCGCGCGAGTTGGTTGAGCTTAAAAAAGAATACAAACAGGTTTTAGTTCGTGCATACAAGAATAAATCTGTCGAAAATAAATTACTTTTTGTGCTTTCTTCTAAAAGTTTAGGAGAGGCATATCGTCGTATCAAGTATTTAGAGAAATATTCCGCTTTCCAATTGGGACAAGCCAATGAGATTATTGGTAAACAAACGGATATTCAAGCAAAAAAAGCGCAGAAAGAAAAAGCAAAAGACGAGAAAGAAAAAGTACTTTCACAACAAACTTTGTTTAGTCAAAACTTAGAAAAAGAACGATTATCTAAGGAAAAAGCTGTTGAAGAATTCCGTAAAAACGAAGGAGTAATCGCTGCAGAAATTAATGCTAAAGAAGCGCAACAACGTCAAATAGATGCTCAGATTAAAGCCATTATTGAAGAAGAAATTCGTCAAGCGAAAATTAGAGCAGAAAAAGATTTGAAAGATTGGAACGAAGCCAAGCGAGGAAATTCGATTGCATCATACAACGAATATTTGCGAGATAATCCAAAAGGTGATTATGCAAAATCTGCACGTACTGCAATTTTAAGAATTGAAAACGATGCAAAAGCATGGAATATTGCACGTTCTGCACATACAAAACAAGCGTATCAATCTTATCTTAAACATCATCCAACAGGAAGTTTTGTTTCTACGGCTAAAACAGAAGTCGCAAAATTTGAGCAATTAGAACGTGAGGCAGAAGAAGAACGTCAACGCATTATTGCACAGCGTAAGGCAGAAGAAGAAGCTCGATTAAAAGTTCAGAAAGAAGAAGATGCCCGTAAGATTGCAGCAGCAAAAGCTGAAGCAGAGCGTAAAGCAAAGATAGAAGCAGAACAAAAAGTAGTAACTAAAGTTCCAGAAAAAGAACGTGTCGTAAAAGTAGATGCTGTAAAACCAGCAGAAACACATGCTGAACGTCCAGATTCGGAAGGAATTTCAGGAGAATTTTCATCAAACAAAGGGCGTTTACCTTGGCCTGTTGATAAAGGAACTGTCGTAAGTCGTTTTGGTTCAAATTCGCATCCTATTTTATCTAATATTACAACCCAGAATAGTGGAGTTGATATTTCAACTTATCGTGGAGCACAAGCACGTGCTGTTTACGAAGGAGTTGTACAAGCTGTCATGGCTGTTTCTGGAAATGGTAAATCTGTCTTAGTAAGACATGGATCTTATTATTCAGTTTATACTAACTTATCAAGTGTAAGTGTTTCTAAAGGAGATGATGTAAAACGTGGTCAATCTTTAGGAATCATCTACACAAGTGGAGACGGAGAAACTATAATGAATTTCCAAGTTTGGAGTGGAACAACAAAACAAAATCCTGCACTTTGGGTAGCGGGAATGTAATAAATAAATTATATATTTGCATTAAAATCAATTCAATATGGGAATGTTAGGAGGTAAAGAGTGGATAGTAATTCTATTGTTTGTATTACTATTATTCGGGGGTAAAAAAATTCCTGAATTAATGCGCGGTTTAGGTTCTGGATTAAATGAATTTAAAAAAGCAACTCGCGAAGATAACAAGCCAGAAGACACAACTTCTGAAAAGAAAGAAAATTAAATTATCTTTTTAATTAAATAAAAAGGCATTGTAGTTGAACAATTTTGATTACAATGCTTTTATTTTATAAACACATACAAAACATGAAATTTACAGATAAAGCTTGGTCAATTTTTAATCAAAGTATTAATGATTATCACCAATACGATGATGTAAATCGTCAAATCGAGAATCCATATAGCGAGGAAGATTTAATCGCTCACTTATTGTACAAAAAGAATTGGATTGATACCGTTCAGTGGCATTTAGAAGACATTATTCGTAACCCTGAAATTGATCCAGTTGAAGCATTAAGCTTAAAACGTTGGATTGATAAATCAAACCAAGAGCGTACGGACATGGTAGAATATGTGGATAGCTGGTTTTTACAACAATACGCAGATGTAGATGTAAAAGCAGATGCTACATACAACACAGAGTCTCCTGCTTGGGCAGTCGATCGTTTCTCGATTTTATCGCTAAAAGTGTATCACATGAAGCAAGAAGCAGAACGTGAAGATGCTACAGCTGAACACAGAGCTGCTTGTCAAGCTAAATTGGATGTTTTGAACCAACAACATCATGATTTATCAACTGCGATAGAAGAATTATTGGCTGATTTTGCTGCTGGAAAAAAATACATGAAAGTGTACAAACAAATGAAAATGTATAATGACGAGGACTTGAATCCTGTTCTTTATGCAAATAAAAAATAGATTTCACTTTTAGCTGAAATACAAAAACTCATTTTTTTTTTAAGATGAGTTTTTTTTTACCCAAAACTTATTCGGTGAATCTAAAAAATAAAAAGTATTTTTATAGTTACTGTAAAATTAAACACATGAGAAAAAATTATTTTAAACCTTTTATTTTAGGTTTGAGTTTCTTTTCAGTTTCAGTTTTTGGTCAACAAGAGAAACCAAAATACGATTACCAAGAAGCTTTCAAACCTTTTTTTTATCAAAATAACGCAACAGAAACTCGTTCGGCAAGTGGAAAACCAGGTCATAATTATTGGCAAAATCGCGCGGATTATAACTTGAATGTAAGTTTGAACGAAGAAAAAAATGAAATATCCGGAACTTCGGAGATTACGTATACTAATAATAGTTTTGATGATTTAGATTTTTTGTGGTTACAATTGGATCAAAATTTATTCAAAACAGACTCTCGTGGAAGTGCATTAGTACCTATTTCGGGAAGCCGATACGGTGATGCTACTTCTCAGTTTGAAGGTGGTTATAAAATCAAATCTGTACAAATAGACGGAAAGGAAGCAAACTATACCATTTCTGATACACGCATGCAAATCGACTTGGTGAATCACTTGAAAGCAAGAGGTGGTAAAACCAAAATAAAAGTAGAGTATTCGTTTGTTTCACCAGATTATGGCGCAGATCGAATGGGTGTTGAATCAACTAAAAATGGTAAAATTTTTACAATGGCTCAATGGTTTCCTCGCATGGCTGTTTACGATGATATCATGGGATGGAACACATTACCCTATTTAGGGCCTGGAGAATTCTATTTGGAATATGGAGATGTAACTGCAAATATTACAGTGCCTTCTACGCATTATGTTGTAGGATCTGGTGAATTATTGAATCAAAATGAAGTGTATTCGAAAGAAGAAGTCAATAGATGGACGAAAGCCAAATCAAGTGATAAAACAGTTATTATTCGTTCGGCTGAAGAAGTGAATAAAGCTTCAAAAACAGCGAAAGGAACAAAAACATGGAAGTTTAAAATTCAGAATACACGCGATTTTGCATGGGCTTCATCAGCTTCTTTTATTGTAGATGCAGCCAAAATAGACCTTCCAAGTGGTCAAAAATCATTGGCTATTTCGGCTTATCCTGTAGAAAGTGATGGCGAAGCAGCTTGGGGAAGATCAACAGAATATACAAAAGCATCCATTGAGCATTATTCGAAACAATGGTCAGAATATCCTTATCCAGCGGCTACAAATGTGGCAGGAAATGAGGGCGGAATGGAATATCCGGGAATTGTATTTTGCCACATGAACTCGAAAGGAGAAAGCCTTTGGGGTGTTACAGATCACGAATTTGGACACATTTGGTTTCCAATGATTGTAGGTTCTAATGAACGCGTTCATGGTTGGATGGACGAAGGTTTCAATACGTTTATTAATGATATTTCAACAAAAAATTTTAACAACGGAGAGTACTATAAAAAACAATCGTTGCAACGAATGGGAGGGTTTTTATTTGGCGAAAACTTAGAACCTGTTACCACACAACCAGATAATATGCGCGAACGTAATATTGGAACGTTGTTGTATTACAAACCTGGAATTGGAATGAGAATTTTGCGTGAAACGATTTTAGGAGAAGAAAGATTTGATAAAGCTTTGCGTCAATACATTAAATATTGGGCGTTTAAACATCCAACGCCAGAGGATTTTTTCCGTACGATGGAAAATGTTTCGGGAGAAGAATTATCGTGGTTTTGGAGAGGTTGGTTCTTGAATAAATGGACAATTGATCAAGGAATTAACAGTGCAAAATATGTAGATGGGGATTATAAAAAAGGCTTGATTTTAAAAGTCGAAAACTTTGGTCAATTACCAATGCCAACAACTATTCAAGTCAATTTTAAAGATGGAACTTCGCAAGAAGTAAAACTACCAATCGAAGTTTGGAAGCGTAATACAGAATGGACATTCAAAGTGCCTTCTACAAAAGAAGTGACAACTGTACAACTTGATCCAAAAGGTGCCTTACCTGATACAGATCTTAAGAATAACACATTCAATATGGCTGATGCAAAACCTATTGAAAAGATTAATACAAAAGATTACGAAGGAACATATACGAATAAGGAAATAGACGCATCTTTTTTATTGATTTCGGAAAATAGTAAGTTGAGTTTAACATTTGTTGGTCAAAATATTCCGTTAGAATATTTAGGAGATAATAAATTTAATAACGAACAAGCAGGAGTTGAATTGATTTTTGCGAAAGATAAAAAATCATTCACCTTAGAAGAAGGTGGTCAAAAATTTGAGTTTACAAAAAAGTAAAATTGTTTAAGTGACAAAAAATAATAAAACTAAAAAACCACTTCGCAAGAAGTGGTTTTTAGTTTTGAAATTATTTTGTTGTTGTACTTTCAGGTTTTAAATACAAATCGAAGTAATCTGTAATTTTTTGCATTAAATGTACACGATCTTTTCCACGAACATTATGCTCATGTCCAGGATAAATAAAGTAATCCATTTGAACACCATTCTTAACAGCTTCACGAACAAAATCAACCGAATGTTGCCAAACGACAACTGGATCTTGTGCTCCGTGAATCATTAATAATTTACCTTTCAAATCTTTTGTACGATTAATTAAATTTGATGTTTTGTAACCTTCTGGGTTATCTTGTGGCGATTCCATGTAACGTTCTGTGTACATAATTTCGTATTGTGTCCAATCTAAAACAGGTCCACCAGCAACGCCAACTTTGAAAACGTCAGGTTTACGTAACATAAAGGATGTTGTCATAAATCCACCATAAGACCACCCATGAATTCCCATACGATCTGCATCTACGAAAGGCAATGTTTTTAAGAAATCTACACCTTTCATTTGGTCATTCATTTCAGTTGTTCCTACATTTCCGTGAATCGCTTGCTCAAATTTTAACCCTCTATTTGCCGATCCACGTCCGTCCATTGTAAACACAACGTAGCCTTTTTCTGCTAAATGATCGTACCAAAGATTTCCTGTTGCAGGAAAACGATTGGTGATTAATTGTGCGTGAGGACCATTGTATAAATAAACGATAACTGGATATTTCTTCGATTGATCAAAGTTGGTTGGATAAATTAATTTTCCATACAAATCTGTTCCATCATCTGCTTTTAACGTTATATTTTCAACTTTTGCCGTATTGTAATTTGCTAAAGGATTTTGAGCAGTTAAAATATTTTGTTTTAACTTTCCATTTGCTGCAATTACATCAATTTTACGAGGCGTGTTATCATTGCTCCAGTTATCCACAATATATTCACCGTTCGATGAAACTGAAACATTATGTGTTCCTGCATCTGTAGTGATTTTACGTAATTTGCCATTCTCCCAATTTACCGCATATAACTGACGTTCTTTTGGAGAATCTTTTGTCGTCATGACTAACAACTCTTTTTTCTTTGCATTTTCACCAACAAGATCTGTTACAATCCAATCGCCCTTTGTAATTTGGTTCAATAATTTTCCATCTGTATTGAAACGGTATAAATGCATAAAACCATCACGTTGCGACCACCAAATAAATTCGTTTGATTTTCCTGGAATAAAATGCAATTCATTTTGAGGTTCTACATATTTTGCATCATCTTCCTTGAATAATATTTTAATCAATTTCCCTGAAATAGCATCATATTGATTCAATTCCATGTGTTTTTGATTACGAGAAAGTAAAGCAATATAAATATGTTTTTCGTCTGGTGACCAAGTAACAGAAGTTAAATAATGGTCAACTTCTGGTTGAGTTTCTAAGAAAATCGTTTTTTGTGTTGATGGATTATAAACTCCTAATGTAACGATGTGATTTTTTGTTCCAGCAAACGGATATTTGATGTTTTTGTTTACTGCAGGTTGTACCGACCAATCGATTATTGGATAATCAGTTACCACCGTTTGATCCATTTTGTAAAATGCAACTAAATTTCCTTTTGGAGAAATGAAAATTCCTTTGTGAATTCCGAATTCATTTTGGTGAACCGATTTCCCATTCACAATTTCATATTTCCCATCATTCGTTACTTGATGTGTTTTTCCAGCTTTATCTACAAAAAATAAATTATTATCAATCACATACCCAACTTGATTATTTATTGCGTCAAATTCTACATTTTCTGCATTATCTGGTAATTTCAACCAATCAGCTTGCTGACCAGCAGTTGTAATTGTTTTGTAACCTGTTTTTGTAGAAAAATAAGCTTGTTTATCATTGATCCAATTTAAAGAAGGAATTCTTTTATTCTCAAACTGAGAACTTCTAAAAATCGTATCTGTTTTAAGAGAAGGAACTTCTTTTTTGATTAAAGCTTCTCCGTATGATGTTTTTACATTTTGCGTAAATGCATTCTGATTTGGAATCCATTGTACTTGATTTAGATTCTCGATACGTAAATTCGTCGATAATCCAAGTACAGCATCTTCCATTGATATGTTTTTTTTCTGTGCAAGTAAACTCGCGCTTAGAAAAAGTGTACTTAATAAAATTGTTTTTTTCATGTGTGAATCTATTTTAGATATTGCCCAAGGGCTTCTAAGTTTTTCTTTTCGTTTCCAACAAAAATTTTATCTCCGTCAACCACGACAGGTCTTTTTAGGAAAGTATAATCTGTCAAAATATAATTTTTGATTTCATCTTCAGTTAAGACTTTATCCTTCAGTCCTAATTTTTTATAATTCTGTGCACGACGAGAAAAAAGAGCTTCATAACTTCCTGCTAAATCTTTCATTTCAGCTAATTCTTCTTCAGTTATTGCAGTTGATTTTATTTCATGCAAATCAAAACCTGTAAAATCTAATTCTTTCATGATTCGTTTACATGTATCACATGTTTTCAAAAAAAATACTTTTTTCATAGTCAAAATTCCTTTGGAATTGTAAATATAAATAAGTTTCGGCTTATGTCAATCATAAAGTGTTTATGCAAAAGTGTTTTCAAATTGATAAAAAACTATCTTTGCAAATATGGAGGAGTCTAATTATTTTCGATTAAATAAATACATTAGTGACAGCGGTTTTTGTTCGCGCCGCGAAGCAGACGATTACATAGAAAATCGTTTGGTACAAATTAATGGACGAATTGCTAAAATTGGGCAATTTGTAAGACTTGGCGATCATGTTACTGTAAAAGGAATAGAGATTGAGCCGAAAGAAAAAGAACATGCAGTTTATATTTTGTTGAACAAACCTGTGGGCGTTACGTGTACGACAGATCCAACAGATCCAGATAATATTGTCGACTTTTTATCTTTTGGTGAACGTATTTTTCCAATTGGTCGTTTAGATAAAGATTCGCAAGGATTAATCCTATTAACAAGTGATGGAGACATTGTGAATAAGATTTTACGTGCTGGAAATAATCACGAAAAAGAATATATTGTTACCGTTGATAGAGCGATTACAGATGAGTTTTGCGAAAGAATGTCAAAAGGAGTTCCAATTCTTAATCAGGTTACAAAAAAGTGTAAGATAGAGAAGATAAGTACAAATGTTTTTAAAATTACATTAGTGCAAGGACTTAATCGTCAGATTCGTCGTATGTGCGAGTATTTTGGGTATTCGGTGAAAAAGTTAGAACGTGTTCGAATTATGAACTTAACGTTGAATGTTCCGCTTGGTCAATACCGAGATTTAACATCAGAAGAATTAGCAGAATTAAATCGATTAACAGCCGACTCTGAAAAACATGCTGAAAAAACTCAACAGCAAAAGTCAAAGAAATCATCTGCGAAGAAAACCAAAGAAATTTCACCAGATTTTAAAGATTCGAAAGGAAAATCAATCAAAAAACCAGCAAAAAAACCAACAACGCAAGCAAGAGTTGGAAAAAGTAAACCGCCAACGAATACCAAAGGAGGAAAATTTGGAAAAAGAAGATAAATACTAAAGACGATTCATCATAAGGTGAGTTGTCTTTTTTTATAGATAATTAATTTCTTTACTTAAGATTTACAAAGTTTCAATATCTTTATGATGTAAAATCTTAAAAACACATGAAGAAAATTGTTTATTCATTATTGTTTTTAGCGATGACAATAGGAACATCGGTAAAAGCACAAGAAAATGTTACGTTTCAATTACCGCCTCAAGAAATCTTGCAATTAGCGGAGGCAGATATGCCACCATCAATTTCTACGGATCGTAAAGCAGAGAATGCTTTTTTATCGTACAGAAGTCGTTACAAAACGATTAATGAATTGTCAGAAACAGAGTTACGTTTAGCAGGGTTGCGAATTAATCCTGTAACGAATATTAATTCGCGTGAAACATTTAGTGAGAAAATCACTTTTTTTGATTTAAAAACTTCAAAAGAAAAATCGATAGCTGGTTTACCTGCAAAAGGACGTTTTTCGAATCAATCTTGGAACAAATCTCAATCTAAATTTGCGGTTACAAATACTACAGATAAAGGAGTAGAATTGTGGGTGATTGATGTTAAAAATCAATCGGCAACAAAAGTTTACGAAGATAAATTGAATGCAAACTTAGGTCGTCCTTTTAGTTGGGTTTCTGATAGTGAGCTGATTGTTAATGTAATTCCAGCTTCTAAAAAAGCGTTAATTGATACAAAAGATGCAATCGCAACAGGACCAACAGTTTCTGTAGCTGACGGAAAAGAAGCTCAAAATAGAACTTACCAAGATTTGTTGAAAAATAAAACAGATGAGTTTAATTTCGAGCAATTAGCTATTTCCGAATTAGTGAAAGTAAACATCGAAACGGGAGCAAAATCAAAATGGAAAGATGCAGCGATGTATACAAATATTTCTACATCTCCAGACGGACAGTATGTTTTGGTAAATGAAATCAAAAAACCGTTTTCTTATTTAGTAACCTACAATAGTTTTCCATCTACAGATGTTGTCTATGATATCAATGGAAAGTTAGTAAAAGAAGTTGATTACAAAGAATTACAAGAAGTAGTTCCAAAAGGATTTTCTTCTACCATTATGGGGAAAAGAGGTTTATATTGGCGAGCAGACAAACCAAATACATTGTACTGGGTAGAAGCTTTAGATGGAGGTGATGCTAACAAACCTGCAGAATACCGTGATGCTCTTTATCAAGTTGCTGCGCCTTTTACTGCTAACAAAGAATTATTAGTAAAAATAAAAGATCGTTACAGAGGCGTAACTTGGGGGAATGATGAGGTCGCTTTGATTCGTGATGCATGGTACAATACTCGAAACGAAAGTTATTATACTTTTAATCCTTCTAATCCAAAGCAAGAACCAACACGTTTCTTTAGTCGAAATACACAAGATGCATACAACAATCCAGGAAGTTTTGTAACAGAAATAAATGAGTATGGTTACAATGTTCTTTCGATTAACAAAGGAAAATTGATGTTAGTTGGTGATGGAGTTTCTGCTGATGGAATCTTACCTTTTGTGGATGATTTTGACATCAAAACACAAAAAACTTCTCGTTTATGGAGAGCACAAAAATCAGATAAGTTAGAAGTAATCGCACGTGTAATTGATCCAAAGAAAGGAATTATATTAGAGCAAATTCAGTCTAAAACTGATTATCCTAATTTATATGTACGTAATATTTTCCAAAAAGGAGGAAAGCCAAAACAAGTAACATTTACAAAAAATCCTTTTGAGGCGATGAACCAAGTTTCGAAAGAATTAATTACATACAAACGTGCTGATGGAGTAGAATTATCAGGAACTTTATATTTACCTCCAAACTACGATAAAACTAAAAAAGAAAAGTTACCAATGTTAATGTGGGCTTATCCTCGCGAGTTTAAAGATGCAGCAACAGCTGGACAAGTCACAACTTCTGAGAATAAATTTACTTCGCCATCATACGGAGGTCCTATTTTCTGGGCGTTGAGAGGTTATGCCGTTTTAGATGATGCCGCATTCCCAATTATTGGAGAAGGAAAAGAAGAGCCAAACGATACGTTTGTTCCGCAATTGGTTGCAAATGCAAAAGCAGCAATTGATGCAGTTGATGCTTTAGGTTTTATTGATCGAGAAAAAGTTGCTGTTGGTGGACATTCTTATGGTGCATTTATGACAGCAAATTTATTATCACACTCTAATTTATTTGCAGCAGGTATTGCGCGTTCAGGAGCTTATAATCGTACATTAACACCTTTCGGATTCCAATCAGAACAACGTAATTATTGGGAGGCACCAGAGGTTTACAATACAATGTCTCCATTTATGAATGCTGAAAAAATGAAAACACCATTGTTGTTAATTCATGGTGATTCTGATAACAATACAGGAACTTTCCCTATGCAATCTGAGCGATATTTTAATGCTTTAAAAGGTTTAGGTGCAACAACTCGTTTGGTGTTATTACCAAAAGAATCGCATGGTTATGCTGCCAAAGAAAATGTTTTACATATGTTGTGGGAACAAGATCAATGGTTAGAGAAATATGTCAAGAATAAAGGAAAAACTTCTGAAAAGAAATAATTTTCAATATAGGAAAAGCGATTCAGTTTTGAATCGCTTTTTTTATTATATTTAGTTAATAATTAATCAGGAATAATGAATAAAAAAGTGTTTGTCGTTATAAACGTTCTATTTATTATAATCTACTTTATCTCACTATTTATTGATTTGAGAGCATATGAAAAATATTATTTACTTAATTCAACTACAATGGAGTATGAATTAATGAGATGCATAATAAGTATATTATTTGCCGTTTTGCTTTCTTTCTTATGGGAAAAATGTCCTTTAGTTTTTCGACTATTATGCTTTTTGCTTCTATTTCCTTTAATTTATATTTTTAACGTATTTTTTGTGAAAGATGCTTTTGCTGATTTAGATTTTGTATTATCAAAAAATCGTAAAATTGAAAAAATAGACTCAAACATGGAAAATGGATGGAGATTAAATAAAATAATCACAGAAAAAAAAGATACATTTTATCTTTCCGAAAATCCGAATTGGAACACGTTAATTCCACTTGAAGAATTAAAAAAGATAAAAATTAAAGAAAGTATCACTAACCCTCACAAATATTATTATTACTTTAATGATTAAACGTTTACAAAATGAAAAATAAATATTTATTCTTCTTTCTAACGCTTTTTTCTCCATGTCTATTTGCACAGAATTTATGGAAGGTAGAATATGTAAAGATGAAAGTTACGAAATAACTTAGAAAACCCTAACCAATAATTCTTGTTCAATTTTATCGTGACAATCTTCTAATGCATTTTTCTCCGCTTTCCCAGCTTTCCAATGTGATGTACAATAAAATTCGTCTTTTTTCCATTCTAAATCATCTTTAAAAAAGGATTTAATTTCTTTTATAGATTTTGATTCTCCCGCCACATAAGCATAACGTTTCCCATCTTTACGTTTCGGAAAGATTTGTTTTTTTGTTAAACTATATAAAGCGGTTCCATTACCTACATGTTGATTCACTATCCATTTAAACTCCAAATTTGCTTTGGTTTCAATAGGATGAATGTCTTCTTCAGATGGAACTTCAATACAAACAACTCCGTTTGTTTTTGCAGGCAATGATTCTATAATAGCAGAAATTACGGGTAAACCTGTTAAATCAGCCGCTAAGAAAATGAAATCTGTTTTTGGCGCTAATTCTTTCTTTTTCGATTTCATCGAAACTCCAATCATATCGCCTTCTCTTGCTTCATTTGCCCAACGAGATCCAGGACCATTTAACCCATGATTTGCAATATCTATCACAATCACATTGTTTTCAGCATCTATATTTCGCAATGTGTAAGTGCGAGAAACTGGTTTGAATTTTTCTGATGGTGAAATCCATTTCTTGTTCTCCTCATCATATTCAGCATAGTGAATATCTCGGATTCCAAGCGGTGGAAAAAGCAATTTACACGTTCCTCCTAAAGTTGTATCTTCAAAAAAAGACACATCATTATTTTCTAAATGAACGCGAATAAGATGTGGTGTCACAAATTCTTTCTTTTTTAAGATGAATTTCTCTTTCGCAATTTTCACTTTATCTCCCATCAGATTATTTAGATTTATTCTAATTCTATGCGAAGGTAAAATAAATTTAGATTGAATAAAAATAATAAAATGTTAAAGTAAAAACTTATCGTTTTTTTAATACGTTAAACTAAATAAATACCCGTAACTTTTAACTATTGAAAAATAACCTAAAAAACGAACAGAAAATGGAGAATACTTTATGCGAAATCTCGCTAAGTGAAAGAACTCTTCCACTTGAAGGCGGATTTAATTGCAGAGATTTAGGTGGAATAGTTAACACACAAAATGAAATTTTAAGAAAAGGATTGTTAATTCGATCAGATGATTTGGCTAATTTGACGGATGACGATTTAGAAGTTTTGAATGATTTCCCAATCCGAACAATTATAGATTTACGCACAACTTACGAACGCTTAAAAAATCAAGATCATATTCCGAACAGTTGTAATCACGAAGTTCATTTGGATATTTCATCTGGACATTTCGAAGAGTTAGTGCAAGAATTTAAAGCTGGTATTTCTAATCCAAAAAGTTTTATGTGTAAAATTTATGAAGATTTTGTTTTAGATAAAACCTGTCAGGCACAATACAAAAGCTTTTTTGATATCATACAACACAAAAACAGAACGCCGATTTTATTTCATTGTACAGCCGGAAAAGATCGAACAGGATTTGCAACAGCGATGATTTTATCTGCATTAAAAGTTGATTTTGATACAATCATGGATGATTATTTAGCTTCTAATGTCTATTTGGAACAAAAGTATGCGCACATTTTAAAAATCGATCCGAATTATAAATACTTAATAACTGTTTTACCTGAATATTTGGAGAGTTCTTACCGAGCAATTAATCAGAATTTTGGATCAGTTGAAAATTATTTAACCGATATCTTGAACATTGATTTAGATTTGATGAAGGAATTATATATTTAACAAAAAAGCGACCATTGGTCGCTTTTTTGTTGATCTAAAATTTCATTCGCTGAATTCGTACTGCATTCAAAATTGCTAATAAAGCGACACCAACATCTGCAAAAACGGCTTCCCACATATTGGCAATTCCTTCGGCACCAAGTAATAATACAATCACTTTTACACCCATTGCTAAAATGATATTTTGAATGACAATCTTTTTCGTTTCGCGTCCTATTTTTATAGCAGTTGCTATTTTAGATGGTTGATCGGTTTGAATCACTACATCAGCCGTTTCAATTGCCGCATCACTTCCTAAACCTCCCATTGCAATACCGACATCAGAAAGAGCTAAAACAGGCGCATCATTGATTCCATCTCCTACAAAAGCGACCACTTGATTTGTATCTTTTTTCAAGGCTTCTACTTTTTCTACTTTTCCTTCTGGCAATAATCCTCCAAAAGCTTCATCAACACCAACTTCTTGTGCAACTTTTTGTGTAATTGTATCTTTATCACCACTCAACATAATCGTCTTCGTGACACCCAAAGCTTTCATTTTTTGAATCGCTTGTTGTGCATCTTCTTTTATTTTATCTGCAATTGTAATATATCCAGCATATTTGTGATCTATTGAAACGACAACAATACTCTCTACAATAGCATGTATTTCTTGTGGATATTGAATCGAAAAATGATCCAATAATTTTGTATTTCCTGCTAAAACAATTTTACCATCAACTTTTCCTTTTAGTCCTTTTCCTGAAATTTCTTCCACTTCTATTGCCTTCAAATCAGAAGGATGATTGGCTACAATGGCTTTTGCTATGGGATGTGTTGATTGTTTTTCTAACGCAGAAACCAAGCGTAAAAATTCCATTTGAGGTAGATTTGTTTCTACTTTCTGCACATCGAAAATGCCTTCAGTCATGGTTCCAGTTTTATCCATCACAACGGTATTTACTTTCGCCATTAAATCTAAAAAATTAGAACCTTTTACTAAAATACCATTACGCGAAGCTGCTCCAATTCCACCAAAATAACCCAACGGAACCGAAATCACCAATGCACAAGGACAAGAAACAACCAAGAAAACCAAACCTCTATATAACCAATCATTGAAATCATAATTATCAACAATAAAGTAAGGAATGATCACCAAAGCTGTTGCTAAAAAGAAAACAATTGGCGTATATATTTTTGCAAATTTTCGGATAAATAATTCAGTAGGAGCTTTACGAGAAGCTGCATCCTGAACCATTTGTAAAATTTTAGCAATCGAACTATCCTCAAACTTTTTAGTTGTTTGAATTTCTATTACGTTTTCAAGATTTAACATTCCGGCCAAAACTGTTTCACCTGTTTTATATGTAGAAGGTTTGCTTTCTCCCGTCAATGCCGCTGTATTAAAACTCCCTTTATCCGAAAGCATAATTCCATCTAACGGAACTTTTTCTCCAACTTTAACTTGAATTGTTTCACCAATTGCAACATCGTGTGGTTTTATGGTTTCGAAATGACCATTTCGTAAAACATGCGCTGTATCTGGACGAACATCTAATAAGGCTTTTATATTTCCTCTTGCTTTATTAACTGCTGCTTCTTGAAACATTTCACCAATGGTATAAAACAGCATTACGGCAACACCTTCGGGATATTCCCCAATGATAAAAGCGCCTAAAGTTGCAATTCCCATCAATGAAAATTCATTGAAAAAGTCTAATTTTTTAGCCAATTTAAACGCTTCACTCCAAACAGGTGCTGCTACTAAAATATAAGAAATAGCGAACCATATCAAGCGAATCGTTTGATTATCGACAAACCAAGTTGGCTTTAACACATATTGAACAAATATTCCAGCAAAGAAAATAGCTAAACTCGCTCCTAACAAAATTTTACTATTGTTGTGTTCGTGATTATGGTCATGACCTTCGTGATTATGATCGTGACTTTCGTGAGAGTGATTTTGAGGTTCGTCTGTTGAACAACAAGTCTTACAATTTGCCATAATGAATCATTTAAGACAGCAAAGTTACCATGTGGTTGATGCAATTTGGTTGCAAAGTTAGGCTTTACACTGATCGCAAATTCCTTTCAAGATAAAAGACGATTGTTCTGCTTGAAAATTTTTGGGAAGATCAATTTCTGGTAAGTGAATATTTCGTAAACAATAGGTTTGATTACACTTGTTACAATGAAAATGAGCATGCGTAAACTCGGGTGTACATTTACAACTCGATTCACATAAAGCATATTTTATAGAGCCTGTTCCGTCTTCAATCGAATGTATTAACTTATTTTCTTCAAACTTTTTTAATGTTCGGTAAATGGTTACTCGATCTGCCTGATCCATTTCAATTTCCAAATCAGCCAAACTCAATGCAACTTCTGCATGCATCAATTTGTCCAAGACCAACAATCTCATTGCAGTTGGATTAATAGAACGGTTTTGTAAGGTTTTGTTTAGAACTTCTGTTTGCATTTCTTTCGATTTCGAATATAAAGTTACGAAAAAGAGGTGAATTGAAAATGAATTGAAATGGTAGAAAAATCAGTCGATAATTTTTAAGTAATATGATTTATATTTGTTTTAATACATTTTAGAAATCGATTAACACATGAACAATAGAAGAAATTTTATAAAGAATTTAGGTGCTTTGGGACTACTTTTAGGTACATCAAAATTAGACCTAAGTGCACAAACGAAACATACAAAATCTACGAAAATTACCAAACCAATTGTACTTTCTACTTGGCGTTTCGGAATAGAAGCAAACGCTGAAGCATGGAAAGTTTTAGGTAAAAACGGAACCGCTTTAGATGCGGTGGAAAAAGGTGTGCAATTAGTAGAAGCTGATCCTAATGAGAGAAGTGTTGGATATGGTGGTCGTCCAGATCGAGATGGAAAGGTTACTTTAGATGCTTGTATTATGGATGATCAAGCAAATATTGGTTCTGTTGCAGGTTTAGAGCATATTAAACATCCCATTTCAGTCGCTCGAAAAGTAATGGAAGATACGCCTCATGTGATGTTAGTTGGGAATGGTGCTTTGCAATTTGCCTTAGAAAAAGGTTTTAAGAAAGAGAATTTATTAACCGATATTTCTGAAAAAGAATGGAAAGAATGGTTGAAAGACACCAATTATCAAATGCCTATTAACATCGAAAATCACGATACAATTGGAATGATTGCTTTAGATGCACATGGCAATCTGTCGGGAGCCTGTACAACGAGTGGAATGGCGTATAAAATGCATGGACGTGTTGGTGATTCTCCAATTATTGGTGCGGGTTTATATGTTGATAACGAAATTGGTGCAGCTACAGCAACAGGTCATGGCGAAGAAGTGATTCGTATTGCGGGAAGTCATTTGGTTGTTGAGTTGATGCGTCAAGGTTATTCGCCAGAAAACGCGTGCAAAGAAGCAGTACATCGAATTATTAAGTTAACAGAATCACGAAATAAAGATTTATCTGCAATTCAAGTTGGTTTTATCGCGATTAACAAACAAGGTGAATATGGTTCGTTTTGTATTCATCCAGGCTTTAACTTTGCCGTTCATGATCAAAGTGGAAATCGTTTGATTGACGGAAAATCTATTACAAAATGAAAAAATTAGAAGTTGCTTGCTTCAATATAGCCTCCGCATTAGTCGCATCAAAATCGAATGTCGATAGAATCGAATTATGTGCAGATGCTTCTTCTGGTGGAATTACACCAACATTTGAAGACATCAAAACATTGCGAAAAGAAACAGACAAAGAAATCATGATTATGATTCGCCCTCGTGGAGGTGATTTTATTTATTCTGATAAAGAATTTGAACAAATGAAATCTGAAATTATCATGATTAAAAATTTTAGAATTGATGGTTTTGTATTCGGAATTTTAAATGAAGAAAATGAAATTGATTTTGAACGAAATCGAAAATTGATTGAACTCGCAAAACCGTTTCCTTGTACATTTCATCGAGCTTTTGATCGAACTAAAGATGCAGAAGATTCATTAGAAACGGTTATCAAATTAGGTTTTAAAACCATTCTAACTTCCGGTTTAACACGTCATGTAGAAGAAGGAAAACAGCAACTAAAAACATTGGTACAGACAGCAAAAGATCGTATTACGATTATGCCTGGTGGTGGATTACGTTCGACAAATATTGAAGAAATCGATTCATTTACACAAGCAACTTACTTTCATTCTTCTGCTATGATTGATGATTCTGGAATTGCTAATTTAGAAGAAATCAATCATTTAAAAAGTTTGATTAATTCTGAAAAATAAAAATAGTAACTTTGGCTTATGCTTTGGGAAAATGTAATTGGACAACAAGAGATTAAAAACAAACTTCAACAATCTATAAAAGATGGTCGTATTAGCCATGCACAGCTTTTTTCTGGTCCAGAAGGTTCAGGAACTTTGGCTTTAGCACTTGCTTATGCAAGAGAAGTTTTGTGTGGATTGAATAACGAACAATGTAATCTTAAAGTTGATAAATTACAACATCCCGATTTACATTTTTCTTTTCCTTATTCGGCAACAGAAAATGTCAAAAAGCCTCTTGCAAAGTATTTATTAAACGATTGGAGAAGCTTTGTTGAAGAAAATGTTTATGGTAATTTAACCGATTGGATGTCTCACCTTGGTATAGAAAAAAAACAAGGTGTTATTCCTGTTGATGAAGCAGACGAAATTGTAAAAACACTTGCTTTAAATAGTTACGAAGGTGGATATAAGATAATGATTATTTGGCAAGCAGAGGAAATGACAACTGCAGCAGCGAATAAATTGTTAAAAATTATAGAAGAGCCACCTCTCAAAACACTTTTTTTACTGGTAACAGAACATGAAGATTTAATCTTGCAAACGATAACTTCCCGTTGTCAATTGGTGAAAATTCCTCGCTTATCTCAAGCTGATATTCAAAATTATTTAATTGAGAAGAAGAATATTACTACAGAAAAAGCGCAACATATCGCCTTTTTATCACAGGGAAATTTACGCGAAGCATTGCATCAGTTGAATGATGACGAACATTTATTTGATAAATATTTTGTCACTTGGGTTCGAAAAGCATTTATGGCAGCAAAAACACCAACTGTTTTGAAGGACTTGATTGATTGGTCAAATCAAATTGCAAGTTGGTCGCGCAGTGAACAAAAAGATTTTTTAAATTATTGCTCCGAAATTTTTCGTCAAGCCTTATTAAAAAACTATCAATCTGAGGAATTAGTTTTTTTACAAATAAATGCTGAAGGTTTTAAATGGCAAGGTTTTGCACCGTTTATTCATGGAGCAAACATCGAAGATATTTTAAAAGAAATAACTGAGGCTTCGTATCACATCGAACGAAATGGAAATTCTAAAATTATATTATTGGATCTTTCAATCAAGTTAACTCGTTATCTACATCTTAAAACGACATAAAAAAACCACTCATTAAATGAGTGGTTTTTTTATGTGATTGAATTATTTCAATTAGTTTGCTGGAGCTTCTACTTTAGCTGCTGCTGAATCAACTACTGCCGCTGCTGAGTCTACTACTGCTGCCGCTGAATCAACTACTGCCGCTGCTGAATCAACCACTACTGCTGCTGAATCTACTGCTGCTGGAGTTTCTTCTGCTTTTTTCTCGCCACAAGATACTGCTCCTAAAGATAATGCTGCTACTGCAACTACTGCGAAAAACTTTTTCATTTTTTTATTGTTTTAATTAATAATTCCGATTAATTTTCTTTGACAAATTTATTTTGAAAACTGATCTTCGTCATGTAAAATCAGTGTAATATAATTGTAACATCATTTTCATATATTTTAAAAATTAAATAACTGTAAATGAAGTTCTTGAAAAATATTTTACAAAATTTAAAATTATTTTGTAAAAAACAATACTTCTTATGATTATTCATTTCAGTCTTTAATTAATGCTAAAAATGTCTTTTTTATCTATTTTTAGCGTGAAATGGTTTAAACGCTATTCTAAAATATTTATTATTTATACATTTGTATAAATTTAATTAAAGATATGCTAGTAGTTTCTTACATTCAAGAAAACAAAGATCGTGTTATTGAAGGACTTAAAAAACGTAACTTCAAACAATTAGATCTTGTTGATGAAGTTTTAAATGTGGATGAACTTCGTCGTAAAACTCAGTTTGAATTGGATAATATATTAGCTGAATCCAACAAATTAGCAAAAGAAATTGGTAATTTGTTTAAAGATGGAAGATCGGAAGAGGCTAATGAATTAAAAATTAAAACTGTCGATTTAAAAACACAATCGAAAGAATTACAAGATTTGTTATCATCTTACGAAAACTCCGTTAAAGAGATTTTATATCAAATTCCAAATATCCCAAATGAACTTGTAAAAGAAGGAAAAGATGCAGACGATAATGAAATTGTTTTTGAACATGGAGTTGCAGCTGCGAAACCTGAAAATTTACCTCATTGGGAAGTTGCTAAGAAATTTGACATCATTGATTTTGAATTAGGTGTTAAAATTACTGGAGCTGGTTTTCCTGTTTACAAAGGAAAAGGTGCTCGTTTACAACGTGCTTTAACACAATTCTTCTTGGATAAAAATGCTGATGCTGGTTATACAGAAATTGTTCCTCCTTTCGTAGTTAACGAGGCATCTGGTTATGGAACGGGTCAGTTACCTGATAAGGAAGGGCAAATGTATTATATTGGTGAAGATGATTTGTACTTGATTCCAACAGCGGAAGTTCCTGTAACAAATATTTACCGAGATACAATTGTAAAAGTTGAAGATTTACCAATTACATTGACGGCATATTCTCCTTGTTTCCGCCGTGAAGCTGGTTCTTATGGAAAAGATGTTAGAGGTTTAAATCGTTTACACCAATTTGAGAAAGTAGAAATTGTTCGTATAGAGAAACCAGAAAATTCGTATGCATCTTTAGATGGTATGATAGAACATGTAAAAGGTATTTTAGAAGATTTAGAATTACCTTATCGTATTCTAAGATTATGCGGTGGCGATACTGGATTTACATCTGCAATAACTTATGATTTTGAAGTTTTCTCTGAAGCACAAGAAAAATGGTTAGAAGTTTCTTCTGTTTCAAACTTTGAAACATTCCAAGCAAATCGTTTGAAATTACGTTTCAAAGACGAAAATGGTACGCAATTGGCTCACACATTAAATGGATCTGCATTAGCTTTACCACGAATTTTAGCCGCTATTTTAGAGAATCATCAGCAAGCTGATGGAACAGTTAAAATTCCGAAAGCTTTACAGCCCTATACTCGTTTTGAAGTTTTAGATTAAGCAATTATTCCTAATTAATAGATACAAAAAGCTCGAGAATTTCTCGAGCTTTTTTGCTATATCATTAAATGAAATTATAACAAATGTTTCAATTCTTTTTTCAAACTATCTTCCCAATTCGGGATTGTAAGTTGATAAACTTCTTTGATCTTCGTTTTGTCCAATAAACTATACGCAGGACGTTTCGCTTTCGTTGGATAAGCTGAAGTTGGAACAGGGTTAATCTCAATCGTTGAACTTGAAAATTCTTTTATTTTTTGCGCAAATTCAAACCAAGAACATTTTCCTTCGTTTGAATAATTAAAGATTCCATAAGTTAATTCATCTGTCGAAATAATTTCTAAAATTGCATCAGCTAAATCAATCGCATTTGTTGGTGAACCAATTTGATCAGCTACAACAGAAATCGATTCTTTCTCTTGAAACAATCTTAGCATCGTTTTAACGAAGTTATTTCCAAATCTTGAATATACCCAGGCTGTACGAAGAATAATTGATTTCGGATTGTTTTTTAAAGCTAAATTTTCTCCTTCCAACTTTGTTTGACCATATACGCCAATTGGATTGGTTTGATCTGTCTCCATACGAGGTTGAGAAGCAGTTCCATCAAAAACATAATCTGTCGAAACATGAATGAACGGAATTTTTTTCTCATTTGTTATTTTAGCCAAAAATTCGGTTGCTTTCGCATTAACCAAATAAGCACTTTCTTGCTCATCTTCGGCTTTGTCTACAGCTGTATATGCAGCGCAATTGACAACAAAATCAAATGATTTATCATCGAAGTAATGTTTGATTAACTCTTCATTCGTTATGTCTAATTCATTTCGAGTTATAAAAAAGCATTCAATTTCTTTGTAAGTCTTAGATTGTTCTAAAATGGATTGACCTAATTGACCATTCGCACCTGTAACTAAAATTCTTTTCATATATAAAAAAAGCCACTAAAATAGTGGCTTGAAGATATTAATAATTTTTTAAAATTATAATCCTAATTCTTTTTTAACGTCGTTTAATAAGTCATATCCTCCAGCTTTGTAAACTAATACACCTGCAGGTAAAACGTATTTAACTCCTTTTTTAGCAGCTGCAGCATTAATTGCATCCATCACTCTTTTTTCGATTGGATCCATTAAAGCTTTTTCTTTCGCTTGCATTTCTTCTTGAGCAGCTTTTGCATAAGTTTCGTATTTCTTTTGCATTTCTTGCTCTTTTTCTTGGTATTTGTTAGCAGCGATTAATTTTTGAGCTTCTTCTTGAGATTTACCAGCTAAATCTTTTTGAGCTGCTTCCATAAAAGTTTTATAGTCAGCTTGTAATTTAGAGATTGCTTCTTCGTGTTTTTTACCTAAAGCTTGTAAATCAGTTTCTGCTTTTTTGTAGGCTGGCATTGATTCAATAACCGCTTGCGTATCAATATGTGCAATTTCTTGAGCGAATGATAAAACGCTACCGAAAACCATCATTGTAAATACTGCTATCAATCTAATTTGTTTCATTTCTAGTCTAATTTGTTTTAAAATTTATTTTCTTGTTGTATTACTTGTGTTTCTTTTTTATTTTCTTGTTTTAGAATTTGAATTCGATTTTGAATTAGTTGGTTTCAAATCTGGTCTCAGCGTATGTAAAACTTCTCGGCTGATATCAAACTTTGGATCCGTATAAATCATGATCAAATCACTTCCTTTGTCAAAAACAAAACTATAACCTCTTTTGTCTGCAACTTCTTTTGTTGCATTATAAATTTGATCCTGTAAAGGTTTTACCATTGATCGTCTCAAATTTACTAAATCTCCATTTGGCCCGTAACGTTTATCTTGTAAAACTTTTACAGCCGCAATTTCATCCGCTAGTTTTTGTTCTTGCTCTTTAACTTGTTCTGCTGTTAAAAGAATTTTTTCAGCTTCAAATTCAGTTTGTAATTTAACTAAATTTTCTTTTTTCTGTTCAATTTCTTTTTGCCAAGATTCTGTTTGAGATTTTAATTTACTTTGAGATGATGTATACTCTGGTAAACTTTCTAAAATATATTGAGAATCTACGTAACAAAATCTTTGTGCGAAAGTTAAACTTGCAAATCCAAAGAACAACGCTATAAAGCTAATCCATTTTTTCATATTCTGAGTGTGTTAATTCTAAAACTATGCCAAAACGTTCTATACAAATTTACATAATTTATTAGAACTGTTGTCCAATAATAAAGTGAGTTTGCCATCCAGAGCGTTCTGTTTGTCCAAATCCTTTATCAAATCCATATCCAAAGTCAAATCCTAATAAACCAAATGCTGGCATGTAAATACGTACCCCTGCACCTGCAGAACGTTTTAATTCAAACGGTTTAAATTCGCTTGTATTGTTCCAAACATTACCTCCTTCAGCAAAAGTTAAGGCATAAATTTTTGCTGTCTGGCTCATCGTAATTGGGTAACGTAATTCTAACGAATATTTATTGTAGATTGTACCTCCTCCTTCTGGTGTGATATCTCCATTTTGACCTCCAGAGTTAGAAGTATCTTCGTAACCTCTTAAAGAAATAATTTCACGTCCATCAAATCGGTTTTGATTAAGTCCTGTTCCTCCTAAGTAAAAACGTTCGAAAGGAATCGTTCCAATTTTACGGTTATATGTACCTAAAACTCCAAATTCTCCACCAGCTTTTAAAACTAATTTACCTGTTAATTCTTTGTAGAAATAAGCCTTAGCTTTAAATTTATAGTATTCTAACCATTTAAATTTTTCGACATCGTCCATTTTTGTATAATCCTTTTCTTTAAAAGCAGAATAAGGAACAGTTGTCGTAAATGATAAATTAATTTCTGATCCTGATTGTGGGAAAATTGGATCTGGTCCTGCTGAGTTACGCGATAAACCTATTGTATAGTTTAAGTTGTTCGACGAACCGTTTTCATATTGCATATTACCCACTGACATCGCATAGTTATCAAAGTTATATAACTGATAAGAAATAGAGTTTGATAATCTAAAGTAATCATCTGGCCAAGTTAATAACTTTGTTAATCCTACAGATGCACCCAAGATATCTAACTTCGCTTTTTCACCATAGTTATCACGGTAATCATACATAGAATAGTAAACAGATGTTGATAAAGCAGTCGGTCGTTTTCCGCCAATCCATGGTTCTACAAAAGAAAAACTATAATTGCTATATCCATTACCAGCTTGTGCTCTCAAAGATAATTGTTGACCATCTCCCATTGGAATTGGTTTCCATGCTTTTTTATTGAAAATATTTTTCAGAGAGAAGTTACCAAATGTTAATCCTAACGTTCCGATAAATGTACCTGCTCCATATCCTCCTTGCAATTCTACTTGAGAAGATGATTTTGGTGCAACTTTCCATTCAATGTCAACTGTATTATTGTCTTGATTAGGCTGAATATCTGGAACAATTTGCGTTGGCTCTAAATATCCCAAAGAAGCTAACTCCATCATCGTACGCTTGATATCTGATTTAGAGAATAAATCTCCTGGTTTTGTTCTCAACTCACGGTATAAAATATGGTCATGAGCTTCTGTATTACCATTAATCGTAACTTTGTTAAGTGTCGCTTGCGTTCCTTCGAAAATTTTAATTTCAAGATCAATCGTATCATTTTTTACACTTTTCTCTACTGGAATAGCACGTGCAAAAAGATAACCTCCATCCATATACAATGTCGAAATATCGTCGTCTTTTTCTGATCCTGAGATCTTTTTGTTGATACCTACTGCATCATAACGATCGCCTGTTTTGTAACCAAAAATTCGTTGCAATTGCTCAGATGTATAAATAGAGTTTCCAGAAAACGTAACATCTCCTAAGAAATAAGGTTTTCCTTCGTTGACTTTTATCTTAACCAATAAGTTTTTATCATCAACTTTCTCGATATCATAAGACTCAACTTTTGCATCTCTAAAACCTACAGATTTATACTCTTCTACCAATGTTTTCAAATCTTCCTGGAATTTTTCAGGAATCATTTTAGATGATTTGAAAATATTAATTGATTTCTGTTTGGTATTTTTCATTCCTTTTTTTCGCAAACGAGCAGAAGTTAAGTTTTCATTTCCTTCGAAAATAATTTTCTTAATTTTCACGCGCTCTCCACGATTCACATCCAATGTAATGTTTTCTTCATCTTCTTTTCCTTCGATTGGTTGACGATCTACTTTAATTGTTGTGTTTGGATAACCTTTGCCAGTATAGTAATCTTTGATTCTATTATTTGTTGAATTGATTAAACTTTGTGTAATCTTAACGCCTGGATTTAATTTATTTTGTTTGATTAAATCTTCGCGCTGAGATTTCTTAACTCCGTTCATCTTGATTTCTCCTAAACTTGGAACTGAAACTAAGGCTAGCTCTAAAGTTACTTCGTCTTCTTCTATTTTGCTAACATACAAATCGATGTCAGAGAAAATATTAGATCTCCATAATTTTTTTACAGCATTATTCACCTTTGTACCTGGTAATTCTATCTCTTCACCGATAGCAAAACCTGCGTAACGAATAATTTGATTCTTAGAATATTTAGAATCTCCCGTTACGATAATATCTTTCAGTTTGAAAGTTTTAGAATTGCTATAATCTAAGACAAAATTATCTTGTTGTGTTGAATCAATGGTTTTCGTAGAATCTACGACTTGCGCTTGCGCCATGTAAGCACCAAGCATACACATTGTCCAAAAAATTTTCTTCATAATCCTCTATTTCAGTTCGATTAGTTCGTTAGTTGCTCGCTTATTTTACCAAATCTACGTTCTCTATTTTGGTAATTTAAAATTGCTTTATAAAATTCTTCTTCATTAAAATCAGGCCACAGAACCTCTGTAAAATACAATTCTGCATAGGCAATTTGCCACAATAAGAAATTGCTAATTCTGGTTTCGCCGCTTGTTCTAATCATAAGATCTACCATTGGTAAATCGTGTGTATATAAGTTTTTATGAACTAATTCTTCATTAAAATCATTGTCGGATATTTCACCGTCTTTGTATTTTTGAGCAATAGATTTCATCGCATTTAATAGTTCTTCTTTGGAACCATAACTTAATGCTAATGTTAAAACGCAAGCTGTATTGTCTTTTGTTTTTTCCATTGCTTTAGTCAAATCTTTGAATGCTTTGCTTGGTAATTTTGATATATCTCCAATCACATTCAATCGAATGCCATTTTTGTGCAATTCATTTATTTCGTCCTTAATTGCAGAACTTAATAAAGTCATCAAAACATTGACTTCTAATTTTGGACGATTCCAATTTTCAGTAGAAAATGCGTAAAGTGTAAGATATTTTATACCCAATTTTCGACAAGTTTCTATTGAAGATCGTACAGCTCCCAAAGCACTTTTGTGTCCAAAAGTTCTTTCTTTACCGTTCTTCTTTGCCCACCTTCCGTTACCATCCATAATGATTGCAACATGATTAGGTATATTATTTTTATCTATTTGTTCTACTAAACTAATTTCCATTCTTTTTTAATCGCAATAACATGCAGGTCTTCCAAAACTATAGGTTAAGGAAATTCCTGTTAACACATACCAATCTTTGTTGGATAGATTTCCATAATTATATTCTCCTTTCAGATAATCAGGAAATTTATTTTTATAATCTTCACTAAATTTTCCAGTGTTATAATCGATATAATCAACATTTGTATATCGAATACCTGTTTCAAAAGATAAAATCCAACTATAATTAAATCTTACTTTATATCCTACTCCAAATGGAATTGATAAATCGGTATTATATTTTGTTTTTTCTATAATATTCGTCCCATCGAAATCATATTCTTTTCCTTTTGCTGAAAATGCTCCTACACCAAAAAAGATATATGGAGATTGAGCTGTTTCTTGATCATCATTGATATTAAAGAAATTATACTCAAACATCACCGAGCCTTCTATAATATTATTTCGGAAATTTTTATTTCGTTCTAATTTATAATACTCTTTTGAGCGATGATCGCTTGCTCCTACTTTCGAATAAGAAACATTTGCTCTAAATCCCATTTGTGGATTTATATTAAAACGATACAATGCGCCCATCGAAATAGGGAAATATATTTTTCCACCTGGTTCTGTTTTTGTTGGCAAAGGATTTATATAATTCGCTTTACCAATATCGCCAATCACATTTGCACCACCAGCAAAAACTCCGAGTTCATGTCTTTGCGCAAAAGTTAATTGCGAAAAACATAGTATAAAAACAAACAAAAATAATCTCCTCATAAGTTGTGTTATTTTTTCGGCTTTTGCTTTTTATCTTCTTTAAATTCGAACAAATATAAACAAAAGTCAATTCAACGTAACTGATTTAACAAAAATTAAGAAGTTTTATTGTAAATTTTAATTCCTTTTATCCGAACCCCAAAGCATTTTTTCTCTCAAAGTTGTGAAATAAGTCGCGTCAATAGCTTCTACAATTAAAATTTTGAAGTCTGCTTTTTGTATGGTTAACTCAACATCAGTTGTTAAAGGAAAGTTACGAGAATCTAAGGAAAGAAAATATTCGTTGGCACGACTGCGTATTTTTAGGTCAATTTTCTCATTTTCAGACACAATCAATGGACGTACATTCAAATTATGAGGTGCGACCGGTGTTATCACAAAGTTTTGATTAGAAGGATGTACAATTGGGCCTCCACAACTTAACGAATATCCTGTAGAACCTGTAGGTGTCGATATAATCAAACCATCGGACCAAAAAGAATTTAAAAACTCATTGTTTAAATAAGCATCAACTGTTATCATACTCGTGGTTTCGCGTCGAACAACAGTTACTTCGTTAATGGCAAAATTATTTTCAATTTCTACACCATCACTTCTTTTTACTGTCAATAAAGTTCTTGGAATAATATTGTATTGTCCATTGAAAAAACTATCTAATTGTTCTAACAATACATTTTTATTAATTGTTGCTAAAAAACCTAATCGACCTGTATTGACACCGATAATCGGAATGTTAGAGTCTTTCACTATTGTTGTCGCAGACAATATTGTTCCGTCTCCTCCAAAACTGAATAAGAACATGACTGATTTGTCAAGATCTTCATAAGAAGTATAGGTTTCTACATTTTCGCTATGAAAATCAGTTGTCTCTTTTAAAATTTGAAGAAAGTTTTGTTCAACACAAAAAGTAATTTCATTTTGAACTAAATAATTAATAAATGGTGGAATAATATCCGTTAAAGACGTACTTGTTTTTTGTCCAAAAAGTGCAACTTTTATCATTAGGTATTCATGTATTTTAATAGTTGTGCATAACGACTTTGTAGAAGTTCTTGTTTTTCGTCGTTATAAAATTTCTGAATCACTTGATATCCATAACGTTCAAATGTTTCACCAATCGCTAACAAATTGGAAGAGCTAAATTTTAGCAAAACATAAACACTATCTTCTTTGTAACCAACAATCATCATTCCCAAAATTTTTCCATTATTCACTTCGATAATATTAGAAATCGCAGTCATCGACAACTCTTTTTCTGCAATAGAAACTAACATCGAGACGCCTTGAGCTGCAACAAAAGGAAATTTTGCTAATGTATTGATTATATCCGTTTCTGTAATACAACCAACATAGCGCGATTGTTCATTGATAATTGGAAGGATATTCGCCTGATTCGTGTACATCATCTGAATAACATCTAAAAGCGTACTTGATTCCGAAAGATAAAAATGCTCTAAATAGGAAGTGTAATCCACTTTTTCATCGTTAAGAGATAATTCGATCAAATCTTCATCTGAGATATTACCAACAAAATCCAATCCTTGGAACAAAGGTATATGCGTCAATCTATTCTCCTGTACAACTTCTAAAAGCTGACTTGGAGAAAAACTAACTTTTCCGGGTTTAACTTCGTTTGATAAATATTCAGTAATATACATGGCGCAAATTTATATATTTTAATACATTAATTCTCTATTTTTAGTCTTAATTCGTTTAAAATCATTTCACCTTAATCAAAATTTAATTAATTTATTTTAAAATGATTAGTCAAAATATATTCCAAAATAAGTCTAAAACGAAAAAATAATTCGATTGATTTCAAATAAAGGTGATTTACAATTTCTTAAACCAAAAGTCTTTTACGAATTGAGAAAAGATTGGCTTAAATTTTGTAGATTTGCAAGACCAATTTTAGCGTGGAATGAAAAACCCATTATTTTATGCCAAAATCTTACTTTTTGGCGAATATGGAATTATTGAGAACTCGAAAGGATTAACAATTCCTTATAATTTTTACCAAGGTGCATTAAAATTTGAACCTTCTGAAATAGCAGAACAATCAAATGCTCACTTAAAAAATTATGCAAAATTTTTAGAAGAAAATTTTGCCGATACCTTTGATACAAAATCTTTTTCAGAAGATGTTGCAAACGGCATGTACTTCGACTCTAATATTCCACAAGGATATGGCGTAGGAAGTTCGGGCGCTTTGGTCGCAGCTATTTATGACAAATATGCATTGAATAAAATTGATATCAATCAACATCTAAACAAAGAAAAAATTAGCGAATTAAAAACTCTTTTTGGAAACTTAGAATCTCATTTTCATGGTAAAAGTTCTGGAATTGATCCTTTGATTTGTTACATGAATATTCCATTACTAATACAATCTAAAGACGATATTTCGACAATTGGTTTGCCTTCTGCAAAAGAAGATGGAAAAGGAGCTGTTTTCTTAATCAATTCAGGAACTCCTGGAGAAACTGCACCAATGATTCACATTTTCTTCGAAAAGATGAAAAAAGAAGGTTTCCGTAAAACATTGAAAGAGGAATTTATCAAATACAACAATGCTTGTATCGAAAACTTTGTAAAGGGAGAATACAATCCGCTTTTTGCTAATCTTCAGAAATTATCTGCTTGGGGTTATGAACATTTTAGACCAATGATTCCTCAAAAATTGGTGGACGCTTGGAAAACTGGAATTGATACAGATACCTATTACCTAAAACTTTGTGGTTCTGGTGGCGGTGGTTACGTTCTTGGATTTACGCAAGATTATGACAAAGCAAAAAGTTATTTGAAAGACTTTCAGACAGAAGTTATCTACAAATTCTAATAAAATAATTTATTAAAATACAATTTATGAACATACAGAAAATAATCTTAAAAATTTTTGCATTATTTTCTGTTGTTCGTTGTTACAATCTTATTGTGTTAATTTTAGCACAATATCTTGCCGCACTTTTTATTTTTGCACCCGATATTAGCCACCGAGAATTGCTAACTAATCCTAAATTAGATGGATTAATACTTTGCTCTATTCTTTGCGTTGCAGCTGGCTATATTATCAATAATTTTTACGATTTAGAGAAAGACGAACTCAAACGTCCGATGCAAGTATATTTGCAAAAACAAGTTACGCAAGGCTTTAAATTAACTGTTTATCTCATTCTTAATTTACTCGCTTTATTTATTGCGGCCTTGATTTCTTGGCGTGTTTTTATTTTCTTCTTCGTTTATCAATTTTTAGTTTGGTTTTATAGCCACAAGATTAACCGTTTTGCATTGATTAAAAATTTTTATTTGGTTATTATTCGCGTCATGCCATTTTTTGCATTACTCATTTATTTTGACCATTTTACATTCAATCTTGCATTACACGCGACATATTTAACCATTTTGTTGTTGATTACCGATATCGTAAAAGATTTGAGCTCTCAGAAAGCAGATTTAATTTATAATTACGACTCGATTCCAATCAAATATGGAATAGATTTTACCAAAATTTTAATTTCTGGTTTAATTATTATCGAATTAATCATTGGTTTTATTATTTTGATAAAAAATGATGTGGGTGCTATGAAATATTTTTTTATTGCAGCAAATATTGCATTTACCTTGATCTTACTTATCATTTGGAGAATCAAAACTATGCAAGAATATAAGATTTTACATTATTTTTTTAAAGGAATGATTGTTGCAGGTGTATTTAGTATCGTATTAATCGAAATAAATCCCTTAACTTTGCAAACTATTGCGCAAAATTTTAACAAGCGCATAAATTAATCAAATTCAAATGAATAACAGACGAAATCAATCCAACGACAGAAATTCCCAAGGCGGGAACAATCGTGGAAAAGGTGGGTCAGCAAGAGGAAATTCTTCTTCACGACCATCTTCAGGGAAAGGAAAACCGTCTTTTGGAGGAAGTAAACCAAGTTTTGGAGCTAAAAAAACAGAAGGTGGTAAACCATCTTTTGGCTCAAGCAAACCAACTTTTGGAGGAAAACCAACAGAAGAAGGAAAGAAAAGTTTTGGACCAAAAAAGACGTTCAGTAAACCAGGTGAAAAACCTTTTGTAAAAAGGTTAAAAAAAGCACCAGTTGATGACGGGACTATTCGTTTAAATAAATATGTAGCGAATGCAGGGATTGCATCCAGAAGAGAGGCTGACGAGTTGATCAAAACTGGAATCGTTACAGTGAATGGTCAAGTGATTACAGAAATGGGGTATAAAGTACAACCCGATGATGAAGTACGTTTTGATGGTCGTAAAATCTCTTCAGAGAAAAATGTCTATTTTGTATTGAATAAACCTAAAGGGTTTATTTCTACTTCAAATGACGAAAAAGGACGTAAAACAGTTATGGACTTAATGGCTAATGCAACTACAGCACGTATTTTCCCTGTAGGTCGCTTAGACAGACAAACAACAGGTGTTTTATTGTTTACGAACGATGGTTATTTAACGAAGAAATTAACGCATCCAAGTCACGATATTAAGAAAATATATCATGTGACATTGGATAAGAAATTAACAGCTAACGATATGGCTGACATCAAAAAAGGTGTACGCTTAATTCCTGAAGGAATTGCAGTTGTTGATGCGATTTCTTTTATCGAAGGTCGACCAAAAAATGAAGTTGGTATAGAGCTACACATTGGTTGGAACCGTGTTGTACGCCGTATTTTCCAAGAGAAAGGGTATGAGGTAGAGGCTTTAGATCGTGTTTCTTTTGCTGGACTTACAAAGAAAACAATACAAAGAGGTGAATATAGAAAATTAACAGAATTAGAAGTTAACTTCTTGAAAATGTTATAATAATTCGCTAAAATAGTAAAAACAAAAAAGGCTCAAATATAGACTGCACCCAAAAGTTTGGACAGATTAAAAATTAATAATTATAAAAATGAGTTCGATATTGTATCGGGCTCATTTTATTTAAGTTCGATTTTATTCTATCGTTATTGTAATAGTAAATGTATTGTTTTATTTCTTTTTTTAGCTCTTCAATAGAATTAAATTTTTGTAAATAAAATAGTTCCGATTTCAGTATTCGAAAGAAATTCTCGATAATAGCATTATCTAAGCAATTTCCTTTTCTACTCATACTTTGTATGATTCCTTTTTCATTTAATAAAGCCTGATATTGTTTCATTTGATATTGCCATCCTTGATCTGAATGTAATATCAAATCTTTGATGTCTTTCGTTATTTTAAATGCCTTTTTAAGCATTTGAGTTACTTGATTAAAAACAGGTCGTTCGCTTAACTCATAGCTGATAATTTCTTGATTGTACAGATCCATTATTGGTGATAAATATAGTTTTTTATCTTTTACTTTAAACTCGGTAACATCTGTTACCCATTTTTGGTTGGGTTTATCAGCCTTAAATGCTCTTTGCAAGATGTTTGGTGCAATCTTTCCTTGTTCTCCTTTGTAAGATTTGTATTTTTTTCTTCGAATCAAACTCTTTAATCCTAAGCTATTCATCAGTTTAAGAACAGTTTTATGATTGATGATAGTTCCTGATTTTCTTAATTCATCGGTAATTCGTCGATAGCCATATCGCCCTTTATGCTGATGATAAATGGATTTTATCTTAAGTTTTAATTCCTCGTATTTATCTGTTTTACTACGTGAAATATGATAGTAAAAGCTGCTTCTAGCCATATGTGTACAATCTAAAAGTAAATTTAGATGAAATTCTGGCCTTAATTCATTTATGGCTTGCGTCCAAGTTTCTTTTGTTTTTCTTCCTCGGCTTGAATTAAGGCATTGAACTTTTTTAAGAGTGCAACTTCACAACGTAAACGTTCAATCTCTAACAATAGTTCTTCTTCTCTTGTTAACGGTTGTTTCGATTTTTTAGGTCTACCCTTAGATGTGCTCATAGTCTTGGGACGGCCTTTTGGTTTGGGGTTTAATCCGTCTATTCCAAAGGTAGCAAAATCTTTTTGCCATTTTATAATAACCGATTCACTTGGAATATTAAATTTCAAGTGTGCTTCACGCAAACTAAGAAACTGTTTGGTTATAGTCTTAATAACTTTCAACTTAAATTCAACGCTATACGTTTGGTTTTTTTTAGGTTCTATACCTGAAATTCCTTGATTATGATAATCAGAAACCCATTTCTTTAATAAAGAAGCATGTATATTTTCTTTTTTACTAATTGAACGTATTGTTCGATGTTTTTCTAAAACTTCTTTCACACAGCGTAACTTAAATGCTACACCATATTTTACTTTTCTTGTCATAAAAAATGCCCCCAAAAGTGTCTAACTTTTTGGGGGCAGTGTAATATTGAGCCTTTTTTGTTTTATTGTATTTGCATTCCACTACTTTCTCTATATCGATTTCCATCTCCTGTTTTGCTTACTTTTGCTCCAAATTGATTGAGGTTAAAAGTTAATGAAAACATGATGAATTGCGTCAAAATATTGTTACGTTGATCAACGACAGACTCTGCATTAATTGTTCGCGTATAACTATTATTTTGGTTCAATAAATCATATACTTTTATTCCAGCTTCTAATTTATCATCAAAGAAACGATACATTAAACTTGTATTCCATAAAAAGAAATCGCGCTTGAAACCTGCTACCATTCTCGAATTATAATTGTAGCTGAAATCATTTGTCCATGTCAAATTTTTAGGAAAAGTAGAAATCGTTTTAATTCCGAAATTGTGCGTTATATTATTCTGATTATCAATCGAATAATTGACATATTTAGAATTGGTAAAGTTTAAACGGTACGATGGAGAAATTGTTAAATAATCGCTGTAATCCCAATTTAATCTTAGCATAGGTGATAAAGTCGTGTTGTACTGTTCATATTTTACAGCATCCCTAAAACCTTGTGTTAATGCATAACTTGCAGATGTACCAATATTAATTCTAAATTTATTGTTTCCTTTTTGATAGTGTTTATTGAAAAAAACATTACCATTTAGGCGATAATTTCCTTTGACATTTTCGTAAGTTGTTGTTCTTTTATAAATCGAATAATCCATTTCGGTATAATTAACAATATTCGATTCGTTGTAGGTATAGCCTAAATTTGCATTGAATCCTTGACGTGTTTTTCGATCAAAATTGCTAAACATTAAATTGATTCGATGTGCTTTATTAGGGTTTAAATCAGGATTACCTTTAAAAACATCTAACGGATCCGTTTCGTCTATAATTGGTAAAACTTGTGAAGTCGAAGCTAAACTTGTTTGATAATTATACAACAAAGAAAGCGAGTTGTTTCCATTTTGATAACGAATATTACCCGAAATATCTGTTAAAGTTTTGTTTTGTGTCGAACTATAATCAGCTGCTTTAAATATTCCAAAATTTTGTTGATTATAAGTCGTTGCACCTAATCTTAAGGTTGCAGAAATCTTCTTTTTGTTCAATAATAATTGAGTGAATGGATTAAGTTCATTCAGTCGAGTGGAATAAAATCGTGTCAAATCAGTGTTCAAGTTATCATATTCTCCAGTAGTTTCATTGTAATTTAACGTTCTATTATTGGTTTCAGAATCGGTTAAATTATATGCAGTACCAACTGCAATTTTTAAAGAATCAGAAATGGGATAGGTATATTTTACGTTAAAATTATACGAATTATCTTTCGAAATATTTTGTTCATTTACATTTCGATAAATATCATCAATCGAATCAGTTGTATATAAAGTTGTCGAATTTATGAATGAATTGCGATCTGTTTTGCCAATCGAAATATCCGAATTAAAGTCTAAATAAGATTTATTCTTGAATTGTTGATTAAGTGATAAAATCGTTTTGAAGATGTTCGAATTTGATTTTGCATCGGATGTTTGGTTCATTTGATTTCTTAAATCTCCTAAATCTGAATAGGTTTTACTATCCGAAATAGAGGATTTTGTTGATGAAGAATTGTTAAAAGACGGGTAAAAATAGATCTTCGTATTGTTTTTTGTCCATTCTAAATTTGTTCCAAAGTTATGACCATAGGTTTCATTTTTTGTTTTAGAATTTGCATCAGATATATACGTGTTTTTTGGAGCAAAGTTTTCGATGTGTTTGAATTGGTCGTTTTTTGTATAGGAATGATTCAGTCTATAATCAGCACCAATCTTCAAATTATCATTTAATTGATCACTATAATTCAGTCCAATTGATGTATTGTTTGTAACACCGTTCGAATTTCTTCTTCCCATTCTGCCTTGTCCTCTCGAACCTTCTCCATTTGTCATTCCCGAAGACGCAATATCAGTTGAAGAACCAATTAGACTAATTTTCTTTTTTCCTTTAAAATAGTTTGCCATTAAATTACCTTCGTAATGATTAGCTGTTCCATAACCAGCTGTGGCCTTCAGCATATAACCTTTTTTCTTGTCTTCTTTCAAGGTAATATTCAACGAAGATTTATCAGATTTAGAGCGTTCGCCAGAAAATTTTTCGTTTTTCGTTTTATAATCCGAAACCTGAATTTTTTTGATGATATCAGCTGGTAAATTTTCTAATGCGACTTTTCCATCTGTTCCAAAAAAAGGTTCTCCATCTATCAAAATTTCATTAACATCCTTGCCATTTACCGTTATTTTTCCATCTTCGTCCATCTCAAAACCAGGCAACTCATTTAATAGGGTTTCTAAGTTTGCATTTGGTTTTACTTTGTATGAATCCGCATTATATTCGATTGTATCTTGTTTTACAACAATGGGTTCTACATTGGTTACAATCACTTCGTCCAAATCATAAATCATCGGATTAATGATAACAGTACCAAGGTCAATGTTGTTTTTTAGAGACTCAAAACTTTGCTTGAAAACACCTTCTAAAGCATCATCAATAATCAAGTAAACGGGTTTTTCTTGTGGAGTAAGTTCAAGTTTAAAAACGCCTGATTCATTTGTTGTTGCAGAAACAATTTTTGTCGAATCGGATTGATTACCTAATATAATCTCAGCATCAGTTAATGGATAATGAAGTCCATCGGTTACTTTTCCTGTAATGGTAATTTTATCTTGTCCAAAAGAGAGTGTTGTGACGAAACTAATAAGAAGTGCAAAAATATATTTTGTCATGAGATGAATTGATTTCTTCATCTGTTAGACATCTAAATTAGGATAAAGTTTAATTTTGATTAAAGTTTTTTCCAACTTTTATCTGAGATTTTCGAAACATCAAAATCAGAAGTAGTGATAAAAAGAGGCGTAATTTCTACAATTCGTTTTATTTGAGTTGTTCTCAAGTTTGATTCTGGGCAAAATGTTTCAAATAATACTATTTTTTCAGAGTCAGAAGAGTTTGATTTGTAAAGCGTTTCTTTAATTTTTTTGTCAACTTTCCAATTTGTACAACTTCCAATGTTATAATATTCAAAGGCTAATAAAGGAAGTAAGCTAAATATAATGCCTAAGATAAATTTCATCACATTCATAAAACTCCAACCATTTTTATTTTTAATAGAAAGTAGAAACAGGATATAAATGCTGACAGCTGTAGCAAAGGTTAAAATCTTTGGGAATAGTTTTGCAAACTCATGATTCGCAAATTCTAAACTAATAAAATCTCCAATTAAAAAGTATCCAATAAACCATAAAATAAAAATTGTACAGATGATTAAGATAATATTTCGAAGAGTTTTATTCATATCGCTTGTTGGTTTGTGTGGTATAAATATAAAAATATTCCTGTCAATAGACAGGAATACTTAAACTAAAATAGATTTATTTATAAGATTTCAATAAATTCTCTAAAATTTCGCACGCACATTCTGCTAAATTGGTTCCTGGACCAAAAATCGCATCTGCGCCATTTTGATAAAGGTAATCATAATCTTGACGTGGGATAACACCACCGACAACAATATATACATCATCTCTACCTAATTCTTTTAATAGTTTTACTACTTCTGGCACTAATGTTTTGTGTCCTGCAGCTAAAGAAGAAATTCCTAAAATGTGAACATCATTTTCAATTGCTTGTTTAGCAACTTCTGCTGGTGTTTGAAATAATGGCGAAATATCGACATCAAATCCCATATCAGCAAATGATGTTGCAACAACTTTAGCACCGCGATCGTGACCATCTTGTCCCATTTTTGCGACCATAATACGAGGGCGACGACCATCCTCTTCTGCAAACTCGTCTGCTAAATTGCGAGCTTCTTCAAATTTATTCATTTTTCCTGCTTCCATAGCATAAACCCCTTGAATTCCTCTTGTAATTGCTTTGTGACGACCAAAAATAGTTTCTAAAGCATCAGAAATTTCACCTAACGTTACACGACGACGAGCCGCTTCGATAGATAATTCTAATAAATTTCCTTCACCTGTTTCAGCAGCTTTTGTTAATTGCGCTAATATCTCTTGAACAGCTTCGTTATTACGCTCTGCTTTTATTTGATTTAATCGATCAATTTGTTTTTGACGAACAGTTGTGTTGTCAACTTCAAGAATTTCAAACTCTTGTTGTTCTAATTTCGAACGATAGGCATTAACACCTATAATTGAAACTTCGCCAGAATCTATTTTGGCTTGTTTTTTTGCAGCAGCTTCTTCAATACGCATTTTCGGGATTCCCGCTTCTATCGCTTGTGTCATTCCACCTAATTCGCGAACTTCTTGAATATATTCCCACGCTTGATTTGCCATTTCATTTGTCAATGACTCAATCATAAAACTACCACCAAAAGGATCTGCAGTTCTGCAAATTTGTGTTTCTTCTTGTAAAATGATTTGCGTATTTCGTGCAATTCGTGCTGAGAAATCGGTAGGTAAAGCGATGGCTTCGTCTAATGCATTTGTGTGTAAAGACTGCGTTCCTCCTAATGCAGCAGCTAAAGCTTCGATTGCTGTACGACCAATATTGTTATATGGTTCTTGCTCTGTTAAACTCCAACCTGAAGTTTGACAATGCGTTCTTAGCATTAATGATTTTTTATTTTGAGGTTCAAATTCCTTCATCAATTTTGCCCAAAGCATACGAGCGGCTCTCATTTTCGCAATTTCTTGAGGGAAATTCATTCCAATTGCCCAGAAAAATGATAAACGAGGAGCAAAATCATCAACTTTTAATCCGGCAGCTAATCCAGTTTTTACGTATTCGTAACCATCTGCTAATGTATATGCCATTTCCAAAACAGGAGTAGCTCCAGCTTCTTGCATATGGTAACCTGAAATAGATATAGAATTGAATCGCGGAATGTTTTGAGAAGTATATTCGAAAATATCAGCAATGATTTTCATCGAAGGTGTTGGTGGATAAATGTATGTATTACGTACCATGAATTCCTTCAAAATATCATTCTGAATTGTACCCGAAAGTTGTTCTTGCGAAACCCCTTGTTCTTCAGCCGCTACAATGTAGAAAGCTAAAATAGGAAGTACAGCTCCGTTCATTGTCATCGAAACTGAAATTTTATCCAATGGAATTTCATCAAATAAAATTTTCATATCCTCTACAGAATCAATTGCTACACCAGCTTTTCCAACATCTCCAACAACACGTTCGTGATCAGAATCATAACCGCGATGAGTAGCCAAATCAAACGCAACTGAAAGACCTTTTTGTCCTGCAGCTAAATTTCTTTTGTAAAATGCATTTGATTCCTCGGCAGTAGAAAAACCTGCATATTGACGAATTGTCCATGGTTGACGAACATACATTGTAGAATAAGGACCACGTAAATAAGGTGCAACACCAGGTAAAAAATCCAATTGTTTTAAATCTTTTACATCATTATAATCGTAATCACTTTTTACCTGTAAGCTATCTAACTCAAATAACTCTATATGTGATGGATTAGAATTTAGATTTCGTTTAAATCTTAAATTCGAAAAATCTGTTTTGTGATTCATCTTGCTAAGATAAATAATAATCTATTAGATTTTATAAAATTACCATTTTTTGAGAGCTCTTTTTTCAACTTTTTTTCAACAACAGCAATAAATATAGAAATTGAAATGCCTTTGGTCAAATTATTGATTGAATTTGATTATCAATATATTAAAACCGCACAAAAAATAGCTATTATGAAATTAGAGTTTAGTAAAAAGAAGATTTCTGAAATTCTAAATGAATTTCAAGATAAGAATACCTTTCAATGGCAGGATGATATTTTTGAATTGATGGAAAAAATCGATGGAAAAAATGAGATGTTTAATTTTCATTATATGAAAGAAGATAATATTTATACGTCAACGTTTAATCGACAGTTTGTAAATGAAACTTTTCAATCATTGAATCATTTTTTAGGATTAAAGAGCGGTGATTCGTCTTTGTTAATTTCATCTGTGTTAGAAAATGAAGGAGAAATATCCCTGGTACAAGCGATAGAAGGAGGATTAGATTTGTATTGTCACGAAGATTCGGATCAAGTGAAAATTCCGTTAACTAACGAGGGTCAAAGCGAAATTGGTTATGCTTTGAATTATGCTTATTTGACAAAAAATCAATTAGAAAATTCATTTGACGATTTAGCTCGAATAGAAAAAATTGCGATCGAAAGTGATCATTTATCACATGAGTTGATTCAGAAATTAAAAGATCATAAAAAAACAAGTTTTTACCAAGTGTTTACCGCAAATGGTTTTCCGATTGCAGTAAAAAATATAGATGATATAGAGTATACTGTTTTAGATAAAATAGAACTTTCTGAAGATGAAAAAGGCCATTTGGTTTTAAGTTCGCCTTATGAAGATGAGTCTTTAAATCTGTATAGACAAGCTGTTATTTCTGATGATCAGAAGAAGTTTAGATGGATTTCAGGAAACGAATGCAAGCTAAATGGAAAAGATGTTGTCAATTTAGAAGTTATAGAAGAGAAACTAAAACCATATATTGATTATAATTTTAGTGTAGTGACTTTTCCGAAGCAAGGAAGTACAGAGGATGTTATTTCTTTGGTGATAGAAAGTCGATTTACAGAACATGTTGATATTCAGAAAAGCGAATTGGAACGCAATGAAGTTCCACAACAAACTTTTTTTATTGGAGAATTTCCAAAAAGTAAGGACAAAGCCGCTATTCGAAAAGAGTTAATTAAATTGTTAAATCAATCAGATGATAATCAATAACAACTAAAATGGGGACACTACATGTAGTGTCCCCATTTTAGTTTAAGTCATAAACAATTATTAGTATTGAATATCAATTAAAGATTTCAAAGGTATCAAAACACCATTTTTAATTTGCAAAAATTTATCCATAACAGACCATACAGTTGTTTCGATTTTCTTTGGACCTTGATCCGTTTGAAAAGTGATATATGCTTTCGATTTGAATTCATTCCCTAATCTAACAGCACCATTCAACTTATTTACTTCTACTGTTACTTCGTCTTTTGGTGCATCTAAAAACTTATAGTTTCTTACTTCTTCTTTTTCAATAAGCTCTGCTTTCATCATTTTTTTAAATTTTGGTTAATTTAATTTTTCCATAACACTTGTATGAAATTAATCATATTTTTCAAAAAACCATAACTTTTGTCATCTTTTTTTGATGTTAATTAGAATTATTCAAAATACAGACCAAAATCAATTTTATGAAACTAAAATTTCATTAGAAGATTAATCTTTTCTTCAACATATTAATCTGAAATAATATTATAGAAATCACTAAATTTGCAGAATGTCAGACGAAAAGAAATTTAAATCCGGTTTTGTAAACATCATAGGTAATCCAAATGTTGGGAAATCTACTTTGATGAATATGTTGATGAAAGAACGTCTTGTAATTGCGACACACAAAGCGCAAACGACACGTCATCGTATCAAAGGTATTTTGACAGGAGAAGATTATCAAATTGTATTTTCTGATACACCAGGCGTATTAGATCCTGCATATGAGTTACAAACCAAAATGATGGACGCCGTAAAAGAGTCGTTGGTAGATGCTGATGTGATTCTTTATGTTGTGGAAATCGGAGAAAAACGTTTGAAAAACGAAGAAGTTTTTGAACGTCTGCAAAAAACATCGACACCCATTATTTTATTGTTGAATAAGATTGATACTGCTACACCAGATCGTTTGAATGAAGCGGTAGAATATTGGCACGAATTATTACCTAAGGCCGAGATTTTGCCCATTTCGGCAAAGGAAAATGTAAATGTCGATTTGTTGATTAATAAAATTAAAGCAATCATTCCAGAAGGTCCGCAATATTATCCAGAAGAACAATTAACAGATCGTTCAGAGCGTTTTATTGTGAACGAAGTGATACGCGAAAAAATTTTATTAAACTATCAAAAAGAAATTCCTTATTCTGTAGAAGTCGTAACAGAGCGATTCAAAGAAGATTTGAATTTAATTTCGATTGAAGCTGAAATTTATGTTGAACGAGATTCTCAAAAAGGAATTATTATTGGACATAAAGGCGAATCGTTATCAAAAGTAGGAAAAGAAGCTCGAGAAGAGTTAGAAAAATTCTTTGATAAGAAAGTATTCCTTAAACTTTTTGTAAAAGTGCGAAAAGATTGGAGAAGCAAAGAAAATGATTTGCGCCGCTTTGGTTATTAAAAACGAATAAAAAATAATAGAGTCTTGAGAAATCAAGGCTTTTTTTATGGATAGACATAATATTAATTGTAAATTTATAAAAAGAATAGAACACATTAATGAATTAAATTATGGCTAAAATATTATTTCCAACGGATTTTTCTGAAACAGCAAACAATGCTTTTTTATATGCTTTAAATCTCGCAAAAGTTTTAAATACAGATATCAAGTTAGTTTCGGTACAACCTAATCTTAGAAATTATCTTGATGTAACAGAAGAAAACTTTGAAAACTATATTAATAAATTAAAAAACATAGCAAAAGAAAATCACTTAGAACATGTCAAAATAGAAAGTTCGTTGATTGTGGGTGACTTATTGTTAATGATTTTAGACATTATCAATAAAGATAATATTCGATATGTTGTAATGGGAACAAATGGACAAAATAGTTTAGGTAAAAAGTTTTTTGGTTCGAATACAGTAAATGTAATCAACAATTCACCCGTTCCTGTGTTGGTTGTTCCAAATCAAGTAAAATTCAAGGAAGAAAGAAATTTTGCTTTTGCAACCTTGTTTCACCAAAACGAATCGAAGGCTTTGGCTGAGATGGAAGAAGTGACAAGTCGTTACGGAAAATTGTTGAATATTGTTCATGTCGATGACAAGTCAATTACACCAGAAATGTTAAACGTTAAAAAAGAATGGCAATCCGAATATCCTGAAGCTATTGTTACGATAGAAACCAACAAAGATGTAGAAGGAGGATTAATTAATTTTTGTACCCAAAACAATATTGATGTTTTAGGAGTTGTACACAGAGAATTAACATCTTTCGAACGCTTGTTTACCATCAATCACAGCCAACGATTATTATCAAGTGCAAATGTAGCATTATTGGTTTTTCAAGAAAGTAAATAAATTATATACATAAATTTGTAAGCGGAGAATTCTCCGCTTTTTTGATTGGCTAAATTTTTGCTTCAATTCTTTCAAAATACGTTTATGACTGAACTTCAGAAAATAAAAAGCCTCAAAAAACATAAAGCAATTGCAACAGGATTATTTATCTTGATGGCTTTTGTTTACTTTTTGATGGTTTATTTGAAACAATATTCTCCTGCAAACTGGATTGGCTATGTAGAGTCATTTGCCGAAGCGGCTATGGTTGGAGCACTTGCAGATTGGTTTGCGGTTACTGCTTTGTTTCGCTATCCATTAGGGCTAAAAATTCCACACACAAATTTGATCGAAAATAGTAAAAATGCAATAGGTGATAATTTGGGGCAATTTGTAACAGATAATTTTTTAATTCCTTCTACTATTCGTCCGTATATCGTTAAGTTAGAAGTGGTGAAATATGCAGCTGATTGGTTGAATAAGCCGACTAATCAAGAAATGTTACAAGTAGAATTGATTAATTTTTTGAAGAAGATTGTCAAAGATTTAGATGATAAAGATGTGGTTGATTTTATCACGTTAAAAGGTGATGAGATTTTAAAACAGTTTGATCTTCCAGAATTGGTTTCAACAAGTTTAGAATATATCCTCGAAAAAGAAAAGCACAATGAAATTTTAGAAGCAATTATTCCGAAAGCCAAAGAATATATCATCGAAAGTGATTTGATTATTAAAGATAAATTAAACGAAAAACATCCTGTCATTTCATTCTTTGCAGGAAAAAAAATCTCAAAAGGAGTAGTGGAAGGAGTGGTGAGTTTTTTGGATGAGGTAGAGAATGACAAAGAACACCCAGTTCGTCATAATATCGAACGAATTATTCGAGAAAATATTTTGAATGTAAAAGAATCGCCCGATTGGAAATTGAAATTAGAATCGCTTCGAGATGAGTTTATCACCAAAGAAAGATTAAATGGATATGCCTCAGATTTGTGGTTGACTCTTAAAGTAAGTCTGACAGAAAGCTTTGATGATCCAAATTCTGCGATACAAGTTTATATCAATAAAAACATTAAAAAATTAACCGAGAATTTGAATGATAACCAAGAAATGATTGATAAAATTAATAGTTGGGTACGTCATTTTATTTACCGCATGATTTTGAGAAATGTGAAAGAAGTAGAAAGTTTGATTAGTAATACAGTCGATAAATGGGAAGGAAAAGAACTGAGCGAAAAGTTAGAATTGGAAGTTGGTAAAGACTTACAATTTATTCGGATAAATGGTACGCTTGTCGGAGGGCTTGTTGGTTTGATTATTTATACTATTACACAATTGGTTTTCCATTAAAATACAAAAGCTCGAGAATTTCTCGAGCTTTTTCAATTTAAAATCTGTAATATTATTTTACCAAGTTAAGTTTTTCATCAGCTTTCCAAATTCTATATTCTAACGTATAACCTTTCGGTACATAAACTACAATTGGCAATTTGCTGTTGTAACGTGTTTGTAAAGACTGAGCGTAGATTGTTTTCTCTACAGATTGATTATCTGGACACATCATCATAGTTCCTCCGACATTCCCATTCGATTCGAAATTAATGTAATTATATCCCCATCCTTCTACTGTTTTCTGATCAAAATTTCCACTTAAGAAAAAACGATTGCACGAATCAACCATTACTTTTTTACCAGCAAAAATTTCAACCGAATAATTTTCTTCGTTCGTTTGAGGTTGAAGAACGATAATTTTTTGTTCGTAACCTTCTTTTGCTTCTGGGTACATCGAATAATCCATTTTATTATTTTTTTGTGCAAATGATACCATAACCATTAATATTGCTAAAATGCTAAATACTTTTCTAAATTTCATCTTAAATTTATTTTTTGTTTTCTACTTGTAAGATGATCTAAGAGGAGAAAAGGTTGTGTGATGTAGTGTTAAATATTTGTAAAATAAAAAAAGACAATCGTAATGATTGTCTTTTTTGCTCCTCCTCTTGGGCTCGAACCAAGGACCCTCTGATTAACAGTCAGATGCTCTAACCAACTGAGCTAAGGAGGAGTATCGTTATCGATATTGTGATGCAAATATAGAGCAAATTTTATTACTTCCAAATCTTAAAACTATTTTTTTTTGCGCTGAAAGTCGCTAAAACAAACAACTCTTTGAAAATGAATTAGAAATAATTTTATTCAACGTTATTTGTAATGATAAAATATCCCTTGTTGGGTTGCTGTCCACAAAGGAGCTTTTTTATTTGCCGCTTTTAAGGCACTTGACGCCCAAGTATTGCACGTAAAAAATAAGCTATAACTTCCTTTCGCTTCATAAAACGCATCACGCTCTCCATAAACTGCATCTGTTTCAACCAATTCTACTTTAGAATTTTGATCCAAATCAAATGAATTTTTAATATATACGATCAGATTTTGATACTCTTCTAAACTCAAAGAGATTCTTTTGCAATCTTCGCCAATTGTCATATTATCATAAAAAGTAGTGTGCATCGCTGAATCTCCTAACCAAAAAGCAGCATTAAAAGCTGTTGTAAATTTAAGATCTTTCCATTCTGGCGTATCCAAATAAAAACCTTTATCTCCCCAACCAAAAGCAATGTATTTATATTCTTTCTTCGATTTTGTATCGGAAAATGGTACGAAAAATGACCAATCAATTGCTTCAGATTTCACAGGAACCACAATATCTGTATGTACACCATTTGTTAAAATATAAGCCGTTATTTGATCTGTTGATTTCTGTTTTTCCTTGTGCACAGGAATTAACGGTAACAAAACCACTGCAAGCAAGTATACCATAACAAGTAATACTAAAGTAGCTAAGGATTTTAGTAGTATTCGTAAGATTTTTTTCATCGTAATGGATTAATTAGCTAAAATAAAGAAAATCGCGAAAAGCTTTTGTTAATTAGTTCTCTATTTTTTTTAGTATATTTAATTCACTTTTCATTAATACAAATGAAATACTTACTATTGCTCTTTATTCCTTTCATGACTTTTGCTCAAGAAAAATTCAAGGTCGAATATGAAATTAGAAATTTTGTAACCATTTCAAATACATCACCCGAAAAGGCAAAACAATTAGAAGAAGCTTATTCAAAACCTAAATTCTATGAATTATTTGTTGATAAAGATAAATGTTTATCCAAAGAACTTCAACGAATTGATAATTCTCAGGGAAGTAGAATGACTATATTTACCGTTGAAGGAGATGTAGTTGACAAACAAACATATTTAGATTTTAATTCTAACGAAAAAATCATTGAAAAAAGCGTTGATGGAAAAGCTTATTTGGTTAGTGATATAATCGAAAATAATGATTGGAAACTTACAAAAGAGACTAAAATTATTAATGGTTATAAAGTAAGAAAAGCTATCTTAAACAACGATATTCATCTTGTAGAAGCTCGGTTTGCAAAGGATATTAAAAGTAAATGTGGACCTAATAAATATAATAATTTACCAGGTTTAATTTTAGAAGTAAAATCTACAGTTATAGAAAAACCAACAACTTTTACAACGATAAGATTAGAATCTATCAAACTTGACAATAAAATATTAATTCAGAAACCGAGTAAAGGGGTTCAAATGAATGATGTGGGATTCAAAGTTTTTATCGGTGATTATTACAGAAAAATTGATGAAAAGTTTAAAGAATCTCAAAAACAAGGTGTTGACAAAACTTAAAAAAACCTGCTCTATTGAGCAGGTTTTTTATTAATTTGATTCGTTGTAAAGTGTATTATGATCTTTATCCAAGAAGTTAAATTGTAAGTATTTGTACGCATCTCTTGGCACAATCTTAATCCACTTTTTATGCTTAAAAAACCATTTCATCTGAATGCTTGGCAATCCATGTTGTAAATAAGCCGCTACGAAAGGATGCACATGCAATGACATTTTTCGTAAATCCTTATCTTTTCTGTCAAGGATATTCAAGAGCACTTGTTCAATTTTATCAATTGTAACGATAGGTGCTTCTACTTCATTCGATTCTTGGTTCGGATTTTCTTCAGTCGTTATAAAATTCACCTCTGGGCGAACTCGTTGTCTTGTGATCTGAATCAATCCAAATTTACTTGGTGGCAAAATCTTATGTTTTGCTTTTTCTTTCGACATTTCAGCTCTCAGATGCTCAAACAATTCTTTTTTATGTTCTGCATCAGTCATGTCTATAAAATCGACCACAACAATTCCTCCCATATCGCGTAAGCGTAACTGACGTGCAATTTCAGAAGCAGCAATTTTGTTTACGGCAAAAGCTGAATCTTCTTGATTTTTAGAGTTACGAGAAATATTTCCCGAGTTTACATCAATTACGTGTAACGCTTCTGTGTGTTCAATCACGAGGTAAGCACCTTTAGATTGAGGAATAGTTACCGTTTTACCAAAAGCTTGTTTGATTTGTCTTTCGACATTAAACTTTTCGAAAATTGGAACAAAAGGATCTTCATATTCTTTCACCAAATTTACTTTATCTGGTGCTATGACTTCCAAATACTCGCGCATTTCGTCAGCTAATTCAGCATCATCAACAGAAATTTTAACAAAATCATCGTTAAAATTATCTCTCAAGATAGAGGAAGCCCTGTCCATTTCACTAAGAATTTTAGAAGGAGCTTTCTTTTTCTGAAGATTTTTGAAAACTTGTGTCCATTTGTTCAATAAATAAGCCAAGTCTGCTTGTAATTCTTCAGCATTTTTATCTTCAGCAACAGTTCTGATGATCACTCCGAAGCCTTCGGGTGTTAAACCTTCTAAAATTTTGATTAAACGATCGCGCTCTGGTTTTTGTTTGATTTTTTGTGAAATCGAAACACGTTCCGAGAAAGGAACTAAAACTAAATAACGACCAGCAATTGAAATTTCAGAAGTAATTCTTGGTCCTTTCGTATGGATTGGTTCTTTTGTAATTTGAACTAAAACGGAATCACCTGGTGCAAAGATTTCTGTAATCAGACCATCTTTGTCAATTGGTTTTTCCATACGGAAGTTTTTCAATTTTTCGGTTTTGTACGTTCCATTTGCTACAATTTTGTTGTAAGCATTTGACGAACGTATTTGTGGACCTAAGTCATGATAATGTAAAAATGCATCTTTCGAATAACCAATGTCAACAAAGGTTGCATTTAAACTGGGAGCTAATTTTTTGATTTTACCCAAGTAAATGTCGCCAACTGCAAAGCCATCATTTGCAGTGTCTTGATGAAATTCCATCAAGCGACCTTCATCTAAAACTGCGATGCGTACTTGATCAGCTAAGGCTGAAATCACTAATTCTTTACTCATCAAAAAATTATGTTTTTAAAAATGATAAAAGCACTTTCCAAAATTTCCATTGAAAAGTGCTATCTTGTAAAAAGACTAAAATTATTAATAGCGAGCTACTAATTATTTTTTCTTTTTGTGTCTGTTAAGACGACGACGTTTTTTGCGTTTGTGCGTCGCTACCTTATGTCTTTTACGTTTTTTTCCGCTTGGCATGATACAATTATTTTATTGTTATTTGATTACGTTTGCTTCACTAGTCTTTACATCTTCGATGAAAGTCTTAGCTGGTTTGAATGTAGGAACGTTGTGAGCTGGAATAATAATAGACGTACCTTTTGTGATATTTCTACCTGTTTTTTCTGCTCTAGTTTTAATAGTAAAAGATCCAAATCCTCTTAAGTATACATTTTCTCCTTCTACTAATGATTTAATCACCTCCTCCATAAACGATTCTACCACTCTTTGAGTATCGCTCTTTTCAAGTCCTAATTTACTTGAAATGTTATTTACTATTTCTGCCTTTGTCATAATTCCTCTTATTATTCTTAAATTTGAAAGCGGGTGCAAATATAACGAATGTATCTCAACAAAAAAACATTTTAATAGTTTTTATGAACTTCAACTATCTGATTTTGTCATATTTTGACAAAAATAAACGAGATTTACCATGGCGTCATACAAAAGACCCTTTTCGCATTTGGTTATCGGAAATAATTCTCCAACAAACAAGGGTTGACCAAGGTATGAAATTTTACAATAATTTCATACAAGAATTTGATACAATTTTTGATTTAGCAAATGCAGAGGAGCAAAAAGTCCTAAAACTCTGGCAAGGATTAGGTTACTATTCGCGTGCAAGAAATTTACATTACACTTCGAAAGTGATTTCTGATGAATTAAATGGACATTTTCCTACAAATTTTAACGATTTAAAAAAACTAAAAGGAATTGGAGATTATACAGCAGCTGCTATTTCATCAATTGTTTACAATGAAGCTGTCCCTGCAGTAGATGGTAATATGTTTCGTGTTTTTGCTCGATATTTTAATATTGAGGATGATATAAGCTCACCTAAAACCAAGAAAATATTTTGGGATTTAGGTTTAGAAATCATTGATAAAAAACGTCCAGGAGATTTTAATCAAGCCGTAATGGATCTTGGCGCAACGATTTGTACGCCTAAACAACCAAAGTGTGAAATTTGCCCTTTAAACGAATCGTGCGAAGCTCTTCGGTTGAATAAAGTGACCGAACTTCCTGTAAAGTTAAAAAAGACAAAAGTGTCGAATCGTTTTTTACATTTTATCATTATCGAAAATGAATCAACAATTGCTTTTTCAAAACGAACGGGTAATGATGTTTGGAAAAATTTATTCACTTTTCCTAAAATTGAAACTGAAACTGATTTATTGGATAAAGGTTGGATTTTAGATCAAAATCTTGAAAATAAACTAACTTTCATAGACGAAGAAAAACATGTTTTATCCCATCAAAATTTATTTATAAAATATTGGAAATTAAATGTATCTTTAAATGAAATAACAAAAATGAAAGCAGAAAATAATTTTGAAATGATTTCTCTAAATGATCTCGAAGATTATCCGCTTCCAAAACCAATAGAAAAATTTATAAATAAACATTATTTGGATTAACTTTGTATGTTACAGGCCACTAAAAATCTATAGCTATGAATGGAACAACGAATAAAGTACTTTTGATTGGGAATTTAGGTGATGATGTAAAATTGCATCATTTTGATGAACAAAATTGCATTGGACGATTTCCTATTGCCACAACAGAATCGTACATTTCGAGGACAGGAGAACGTATTACTGAAACAGAATGGCACAATATTGTGACACGAAATAAGTTGGCAGAATTATGTGATCGTTATCTAAAAAAAGGAGATAAAGTTTTTGTTGAAGGACGTATCAAAACTCGTAAATGGGACGATAATGGACAAATGCGTTATACAACAGAAATTGTTGCCAACTCTATCGAATTTTTAACACCAAAAATTGATCATGAGCAACGACAAGCAATGCAAAACGAACAAAACAAAGTTCAGAAAACACAAGAAAATACAACAATTGAACCTCCTTTTATCGATGAAGGAGAGGACGATTTGCCTTTTTAGAAATTAAATTATTAAATGAATTTTACAAAATCTAACGTTTTACGTTATACCATGAATTTTAAAACTATAATAGCATTATGTAGTAGTGCTATTTTTTTTGTGTCATGTAATAAAAGCGAGGATATCGCCAAGCCTTTGGGACAAGTTCGTCTTGAATATCCTAAGCAAACTTACCTTACATTTAAAGAAAATGTTCCTTATACATTTCAATATTCTAATTTTGGGAAAATTATAGAAGGGAAAAAAACAAACTCTTTTAATATTGTTTATCCAAGCATGAAAGCAACGATTTACTTAACTTATTTTCCAGTTCAATCACCTCAAGATTTAATCATTCAAATTAAAGAAAGTGAAAGCTTTGTACAAGAACAGACGGTTAAAGCCAGCTTTATTTCGCCACAAGAATTTTCTTTTCCAGAAAGAAAGGTTTTTGGTACTATGTATGAGTTAGGAGGAGAATCCGCAATTAACATTCAATTTCATGCAACCGATAGCCTCAAGAATTTTTTGGCAGGTTCGGTATATTTCAAAACTCAACCAAAGCCAGATTCATTAGCTCCTGCAGTTGATTACATCAAGAAAGATGTAAAAAAATTGTTAGAAACCTTAGAATGGAAAAAATAAAATGCGTTGGTAAATAAAAACAATTAATTTTGTAGTCATTTAAAAATTAGAACATAATCAAATTTAAAATAATATGTTAATACAGATAGCTACCTTAATGCTTAGTTTGATGCTTTTAGTAATGTTGCACGAACTTGGACATTATGTTACAGCACGATGGTTTGGCGTTCGAGTTGAACGTTTCTTTTGTTTTTTCGATGTGAAATTTGCCATTTGGAAAAAGAAAATTGGAGATACCGTTTATGGGATCGGTTGGTTACCACTTGGAGGTTATGTAAAACTTTCGGGAATGATTGACGAGAGCATGGATTTGGAACAAATGAAACAAGAACCAAAACCCTACGAGTTCCGAGTAAAACCAGCTTGGCAACGATTAATTATTATGTTAGGTGGTATTATTGTCAATATCATTTTAGCAATGATTATTTATGCTGCACTTTTTATTTCGCAAGGAAAAAGTTTTATTGATGTAAATAAAATGCAATATGGAATTGAAGCAAATGAAACACAAACAAAATTTGGTTTACAGAAAGGTGATATTCCTGTTGGTGTAAATGGTGTAAAATATCAAGCACTAAACGAAATAGGCAAAGAAGCTTTGTTGGGAGGTGAAACTTTAGATGTAAAACGTGATGGACAAGAAGTATCATTACCAATTACAGAAGATTTTAGAACAGAAATCTTGAATGCTAAAGGAAATTTCTTTATTCCGCAAAGTCCAACTGTTGTTGATTCTATCGTGGATAATAGTGCCGCCCAAAAAGCAGGTTTATTAAAAGGTGATAAAATAATTGCAGTGGATGGGTTTACAACACCTTTATTTTCTGATTTTAAAAACAAATTGAAAGATTACAAAGGAAAAACGATTTCTTTAAGTATCGAAAGAAAAGGTGAACCTATTGAATTGATGGTAAATGTAGATAAAGATGGTACAATCGGTTTTAATGCTTCTACTGAATATGTACAATCATTAATTTCGAGAGAAGATTATACAATAGGAGAAGGTATTGCAAAAGGAATTGTAGAGCCTTTTGAAGCAATTGCAACACAAGTACGTGGTATTGGAACGTTATTCCAAGTAAAAGATGGTCGTAAGCAAGTTGCGGGTCCGATTGGAATGGTAAAACAAATGCCAACAGAATGGAACTGGTTATTTTTCTGGTCATTTACAGCAATGATTTCTGCTTGGTTAGCCTTTATAAACTTACTACCAATACCTGGTTTAGACGGTGGACACGCAGTTTTTGCTATCTATGAAATGGTCACTGGAAAAAAACCAAGTGAAAAAGTTTTAGAAAAAGCACAAATGATTGGTGTTGTAATTATCTTAGGATTAATGATTTTCATCTTCGGTAATGATATTATCAATATGATTTTTCAATAAAATTTAAAATATTTTTTGTGGGTGTAAAAAATACTATTATATTTGCACCCACAATTAAGCAACATTCCTCCTTAGCTCAGTTGGTTAGAGCATCTGACTGTTAATCAGAGGGTCCTTGGTTCGAGCCCAAGAGGAGGAGCTTTTTTAGTAAAAAGTCAAACAAAGACTTAAAAATAAATTTACAAAATATCGGATTTTCCTCCTTAGCTCAGTTGGTTAGAGCATCTGACTGTTAATCAGAGGGTCCTTGGTTCGAGCCCAAGAGGAGGAGCAAAAAAGACAATCATTACGATTGTCTTTTTTTATTTTATAGTCATTTCAACTGAATGATTGTTTAGCCAATCTTTAGCCATTTCAAAGGCAGAAATGTGTTTGTTTACTTCAATTGGATGAGCTTTTAAAGCTTTTAAATAATGTTGATTAATCAAATCAATAGTGTATCGCTCAGCTTGTTTTAGTTGCTGATTTTCTCTATTTGAACGATAATAATCGTTTTCATTAATAAATGTAAAATAATCTTGGACCAATTCCCATAACTCAGGAACTCCTTTTCCGATTAATCCAGATCCGATAATCGATTTTCTTTTCCATTGAGATGCTTTTGTTGGTAAAAACTGTAATGAGCGTACAATATCTAATTTTGCGTCTTTCACTAATTTTTCTTGAAATGAATCGGATTTGTTGACAAAAATTAGATCTGCCATTTCCATTATTCCTCGTTTAATCCCTTGTAAATCGTCTCCAGAACCAGGAAGTTGTAGGAAAAGAAAAAGATCTGAAATCTCGTTTACAAGTGTTTCCGATTGTCCAACTCCAACAGTCTCGATTAAAATATTTTCGAAACCAGCAGCTTCGCATAGTAAAATAGCTTCATAGGTACGCGATGTAATTCCGCCTAAAGAGCCATTAGAAGCGCTTGGACGAATGTATGCGTTTTCTTCTCGGGATAGATCTTCCATTCGAGTTTTATCGCCTAAGATACTTCCTTTAGACAAAGAGCTACTTGGATCGATTGCAAGAATAGCAACATTTTCTCCTTGTTGAACGATATACTTTCCTAAAGACTCAATAAATGTACTTTTTCCAACACCTGGAATTCCTGTAATAGCAATCCTTTTAGATGTTTTGGAAGTGGGTAGTAAGCTAATAACTTGATGTGCTAAATTAAGGTCATCTAATCGATTACTTTCCGCAAGTGTAATTGCTCTTGATAAGGCAAATCGATCACCTTCTTTAATTTTTTGTGCAAGTATTTCTGGTTCTATTTTTCGCATAAGACATAATCTTAAATTAAAGATAGAATCTTAATCAAGAATAAAAAAATATAAAGTTAATTTTGATAGGATATTTTATATAGCTCTTCTATTAATATAGATTTTAAAAGAAAGGTATAAATTAAGTTACTGGTTGTAAATGAATAGGATATGTTTTTATAAAACAGAATTATTATTTTTTTTGTTCTTCTTTTATTCTTTTTACAAAAACAGAAGGTGATTCGTTCATAATTTGAGTAAAAATAGTGGTAAAAGTACTATGAGAAGTGAATCCACAGTCACTTGCTAAATAACTCACTTTTGTATTGATGTACTTCGGTTCATTTTTTAAACGGTTGACGATATAGTTTATTCTTAACTCATTCAAGTAAGTATTAAAAGGTTTTTGCCGATGAGTTTTAATCACTTCAGAAAGGTATTTCGTATTTGTTTTAAACTGTTTTGATAGTACAGCAAGATTTATGTCCTTTTTGATAAAATCATTATTTTTCTCAAATTGCTCTAACTTTCGTAACAAATCGTTTTCTGTTTTTGAGGAGATACTCAGATTACTAACGATTTTTTCTTTCCGTATATCTTGTTGTGGAGTAGATTCAGATTCTGTATTTCCTGTTGATTTAATTTCTACAATTTTTTTAGCAGCAACTTCGTTCTTTACAGTTTTTATTTTATCATTATTCGTACTTAACTCAATCTCTTGAATAATTTTATTTTTTTTATTTTTTGAGATAAAGTAAATAATTAAGCCTAAAATGATTAAAGCTGAAATAACGAAAGAAATGATTATCCAATTGTCCATTTTGTAAAATATAATTCCGAATAAATGAAATAAAACTAATTAGAAATCAATAAAATAATTGATAAATACTAATTCTTTTTAGTGTAAAAATACTCCGAAATTTTGAAATAAAAAAGGCTAACTTTATGAGTTAGCCTTTTTCTGAAATTCATTTTTAGTTGGAGAACAGCCACACCCTTTAGAGCAACCTCCTCCTTTTGAACTAAATGAGTTTCTTATTAATTTAACAATATACCAAATAGCAAATCCAAAAAGAAATGCAATAAAGCCATATTGTATCCAAATATTGTCCATAGGATTATTTTAATAAATGATAAGCAATAAATGCAACAATATATGCCAAACCAGTCATAAATCCTGTCTGAATCAGTGTCCATTTCCAAGAATTTGTTTCTCTTTTTACAATCGCGATAGTGCTCATACATTGCATTGCGAAAGCGTAGAATAATAACAACGAAACTCCTGTTGCAAGATTATATGCAGGTTCACCTGTATTTTGGTTGATTTCTGATTGCATACGATGAAGTAAACGATCTTTTTGACCATCGTCTTCCACATCAACTTCGCCTAAACTATAAACAGTTGACATTGTTCCGACAAATACTTCACGGGCAGCAAAGGAAGAAATCAAACCAATTCCCATCTTCCAATCATATCCCAACGGTTCTACAACTGGTTCTATAACTGCTCCTAATCTTCCTAAGTATGAATGTTCTAATTTATAAGAAGCAATTTCATTGGCTAAATCATCTTCATCCATTTTTGGGTGATGAGCAGTAACTATCTCTTCTGCATTTTTAAATTGTTCTCCTGGTCCAAATGTTCCTAAAACCCATAGAATAATCGAAATTGCAAATATTATTTTACCAGCATCAATCAAGAAACCTAATGTTTTTTCCCATACATTAATTCCAACATTTTTCCAATCAGGAAGTTTGTACGTTGGCATCTCTAAAATCAAGAAACTTTTATGTTTTGCTTTTATAATTAAGTTCAGTAAAATAGCACTTCCCAAAGCTCCTACAACACCTAATATGTACATCACAAATAAGGCCAAGGCTTGGTAACTGAAACCAAATATTTTTTCGTCAGGAATTACCAAGGCAATCAGAACGATATAAATAGGCAAACGAGCAGAACACGTCATAAATGGGGTGACAAGTATCGTTAATAAGCGTTCTTTGTCATTTTCGATGTTACGCGCAGACATAATTGCTGGTACTGCACAAGCAGCGCCCGAGATTAATGGTACAACACTTTTTCCACTTAATCCAAAAGGTTTTAACCATCTATCCATCAAATATACAACACGGCTCATGTATCCCGTTTCTTCCATAATCGAAATGAATAAAAACAAAATGGCAATTTGAGGAACAAAAACAGCAATACCTTCTATTCCTGGTATTATAGCGCCGCCAACTATTTCATTGATGGGTCCTTCGGGTAAAAAACTAATTACTTTTTCATCAAACCAACCAAACAGGTCTTCAACCATTGTCATTAATGGAGCTGACCATGCGTAAACAGCTTGAAAGATTAATAATAAAATCCCTAAAAAGATAACATAACCAAAGACTGGATGAATTAAGATTTTGTCAATTTTATCAGTTAAAGTTTCATTTCCTTCGAATTTATAAGAAATGATGGTATTTAATTTCTCCTCTAAAATTTTATTTCGATCTAAAGCTTCTTTTACTTGTAAACGCTTCGAAATAATAGCGTTTTCTTTTTTTATTGCTTCTAATTTATCTTGCTTCTCTTTTGATAGAAAAGGAACTTCTTTTTGCGATAGATATTGCCAAGCTTGATAATTAGAATCTAATTGAAATTCATTTTTTACATTCTCTACGACTGAAAGATATTCTTTCGTGATTGCATAATGATTAGTGTAATCGGTTGCTTTTTTAGTGAAAGCATCTACCAATTCATCGATACCTTCGCTTGTACGAGCGTTTGTTAAGTATATTTTAGTTTGAAGAAAATCTTCTAATTTTGGTAAATCAATGTTAAGGCCTTTGCTCTTGATTTCGTCTTTCATGTTAATGACAAAAATCGCAGGAACATCTAAATCTCGAACTTGTTGATACAATAAAATCGAACGTTTTAAATTTGATGGTTCACCTATAACAATGGCTAAATCAGGATAATGTTTATCGGTTTTGTTTCCTAAAGTTTTGAAAACAATTTCTTCATCCAAAGAACTTGGATAAATAGTATACGTTCCTGGGAAATCTGTAATGAAAAATTTGTTTCCATTTCGTTCAATATTCCCCTCACGTTTCTCTACCGTCACACCAGGATAATTTCCTACTTTTTGACGAAGATTTGTAAGCTTATTAAATAACGAAGTTTTACCAACATTTGGGTTACCAATTAAGGCAATTTTATAATGATTCATTATTTCTTTGTTATCAAGATTTTATCGGCTTCGTTTCTTCTTAATGCTAAAACAGACTTGTTCGATACAATACTGATGCAAATAGGACCACCAAAAGGAGCTTTGTTTTTAACCAGTAAATTAGTACCTGGGACAAAACCCATTTCATAAAATTTTGCAGGAACATCTTCAGTCGTAAAACCAATTACAACAGCTTGTTCACCAATTTTTAAATCTTTTAAAGAATAATTTTCAACCATCTCTACCAATCTATCTTTGATTTTCATTGCAAAGATATGTTATTTTTAATTAATCCAAATAGAAGATATGTCATTGTTTTTTCATCTTTCTAACTAAATTTCAATCAATTCAAGTTCTTAAATTCAAAATTTTGATTATCTTTGCACTCAATTTTCATTTATAAACATTAATTTATGTACGCAATTGTAGAGATAGCAGGGCTTCAATACAAAGTTGAAAAAGACCAACAATTGTTTGTAAACCGTTTAGCTGGTGAAGCAGGTGACGAAGTAAAATTCGACCGTGTTTTATTAACAGATAACGGAGCAATCACTGTCGGCGCCCCAGTTATAGACGGAGTTACCGTAGTAGCTAAAATCGTTGAACACGTGAAAGGAGACAAAGTAATCGTTTTCAAAAAGAAAAGAAGAAAAGGTTACCAAAAGTCTAACGGTCATCGTCAACAATTCACTAAAATTGAAATTGCTTCAATCGGTTAAGATTGAGCAGAGATTAATTATTAACTCTTAAAAACAAAACGAAATGGCACATAAGAAAGGGGTCGGAAGTTCGAAAAATGGTCGTGAATCACATTCGAAACGTTTAGGTGTTAAAATTTTTGGTGGACAAGCAGCAATCGCTGGTAACATTATTGTTCGTCAAAGAGGTACTCAACATCATCCTGGTGATAATGTAGGAATCGGTAAGGATCACACATTATTCGCTTTAGTTGACGGAAAAGTTGTTTTCACTAAAAAACGTAACGATAGATCTTACGTTTCAGTTGAACCATTATCTTAATTGATAATTCGACAGCGAAAACGCTAACAATATAAAAGCTCGAACTTATTAGTTCGAGCTTTTTTGTTTTTTTATTGTAATTAATACAAATGAAATTATTAAGATTAAAATACCTAAACAAAATATAGGGAGCCAAAAAACAAGTGAAATTTCTGAAAGCTTTATTTCAAATTTACTATAATTACCTCTTGCTGCAAACATTGCAATCGCATAAATAAGCATTAGAATTGATAAAGATAACAACCCAATTCCTGTTTTGAATAGCATTTTATTTATTTTTTAGACATAATTATTAATAATAATCTAAATTACAACTTATTTCAAACTAAAAAAGCATCCAATTTCTTGAATGCTTTTGATTTTATATTTTGATGAGAAGCTTCATTTCGACAAGCTCAATGCCAGCTTCTTTTAAAATTCTCACGTTTTCGAATTAACTAATTCGTTAATTAACTTTCGTCTTCCGTTTCAACTCCCCAACCTTGTGCAGTCAACGGAACCATTTGTTCGCTTCCGCGAGTAATCAAATAGTTTTCTTCGTTTTTACCAGTTACATGTCCAATTACCGTTAAATGTGGGTTTCCTTTTATTTTCTCAAAATCTTTTTGATCAATTGTAAACAACAATTCATAATCTTCTCCACCGCTTAAAGCGCATGTAATTGGATTGATTTTGAATTCTTCGGCAGTGCGAATGACAACAGAATCTAACGGAATTTTTTCTTCGTAAATATTGATTCCAACGCCACTTTCTTTTGAGAGATGAATAATCTCAGACGATAATCCATCCGAAATATCAATCATAGAAGTTGGTTTAACTTTTAATTCTTTCAAAAGATTGATGATATCTAATCTCGCTTCAGGTTTTAACTGTCTTTCAATTAAATAGGAATAGTTTTCAAAATCAGGTTGATTGTTTGGATTTACTTTCGATACTTGAGCTTCGCGTTCCAAAACCTGTAGACCAAGGAAAGATGCACCTAAATCACCAGAAAGTACAACCAAATCATTTTCTTTTGCTCCACTTCTGTACGCCAAATCTTTTTCAGGAGCCGAGCCAATTGCGGTCATACTTAGTACAAGACCACTAACAGAAGAAGTGGTGTCACCACCAACGATATCGATTTTGTATTTGTCACATGCGTATTTCATACCATTGTAAATTTCATCAACAGCTTCTATCGTAAAACGATTTGAGATTGCCATAGAAACCAAAATTTGTTTTGGAATAGCATTCATTGCCAAGATATCACTAATTGCAGTTACAACAGCTTTATATCCCAAATGACGCAAAGGCATGTACGACCAACTAAAGTTAATACCTTCTACCAACATGTCTGTTGATACAACAATTTTGTCCTTTTTGTAATCAAGAACAGCAGCATCGTCGCCAATTCCTTTGATAGAGCTTTCTAACTTGATTGGAAAACCTTCTTTAATTTGATGAATTAAACCAAATTCACCGATTTCGGCTAAACTTGTTTTTGAAATGTTTTTATCTTCTAACATGATTTTATTTTTGATTGAAAATTGAAGGATCTATATTTTCTGAACGAAAAGGTAAATTGATAATGTCTTGTTTTGACATTGCTTTGATTGTTTGTCCTTCAAATGATTTTTTAATATTTTCGACCATTTCAGTTGGTGGTGCCTGCATTTTTCTTTTCGACATCGAAAACCAAACACCTGTCAATTCAGAATGGCAAAGATGTACTCCATCTTGGTTATACAAATTGTGAATAAATTGATAAATCATTCCATCTTCTGACATTCCACCAATTTCTACCGAAATATAAATTTCTTCACCTTCCATAGCTTCCTTAAAAAATGAAAATTGTTCGTGTAAAATTGCTGGACCAATACCATATTCAGCTAAGTTATTCATCGAAACACCAAAATCTCTTAAAAAAGCAATTCGAGCAAAGCTTGTGAAATTCATATATGAAGCATTCGCTAAATGACGATTAGCGTCTAAATCTGACCATCGAACAATGGTTTTCTGGAAATATTTATTATTCATGAATTGAAATTTATGAAGTGCAAAGTTACGGATAAGAATTTATTCAAAAATGAATATATTTTTAATCAGCTTAAATTAAAAAAACACAATAATATTTAACTTCAAATTAATTTTACACGCTATTTATTTCGTATATTTAGGGAGCTAATAAAGAGATAGATTATGAAAAAAATATTATTTCCAACCGACTTTTCCGAGACAGCAAATAACGCATTTTTGTATGCGTTGAATTTGGCAGAAAATCAAAATGCAGAGTTGTATATTTTACACGCCTTTCAATATCCAATTGTGAATGCAGGAATTGATGCTGGCATTTTACAAAATGTATATGATACCATTGAATTGAATAAATTTGAAAATCTAAAAGATCACATTCCTTTTCTTAGAAAATTAGCAGGGGATAATGGTTTTGGTGACGTGGAAATGAAATTTTTTATTAAAGAAGGGATGCTTTCATTCGTTTTACCAAATTTTATAGAAGAAGAGAAAGTTGATTTTGTAGTGATGGGAACAACAGGAAATACAGGATTTGATAAAGTACTTTTTGGTTCGAATACGATGAATGCAATTAAACATTTGAAAATTCCAGTTTTGAGTGTTCCGCATGGATATGAATATAAAGGAATAAAAAGCATCGGTTTTACAACAATTTTTGAAGATAAGGACCGTAAAGCCTTAGATTATTTAACAGAAATTGCATATCGATACAAAGCCAAAGTTCATTGTTTACATGTTTCTAAAGATGGAAATTACGATGTCCCTACGCTTAATCATTGGAAAGAATATTACAAAGACGAACCTGTAGATTTTTCTATTTATACAGCAGACGAATCTGTTGATGCAGTTTTAGAATTTATAAAAGAAGAAAAAATTGATTTATTAACAGTGGTAAGTCGCAATAAAGGATTTTTCGAGAAATTATTTTCACCAAGTTTTACCAAAACAATTCTTTCTCAAAATAAAGTACCATTATTTGTTTTTCACGAATAGCGACAATTTTTAGAAAATAACAAAAGCTTAATTATTTTGATAGATTGAGCTTTTTTTTCGCGTAGAACTAAAATTATTCGTAACTTTTGTGTACAAAACACAAAAAAATGAAAAAAATATTGTTCCCAACAGATTTTTCTGAGACGGCTAATAATGCGTTTTTATATGCTCTTAACCTTGCGAAAAGTATAGATGCACAAGTTTATGTATTGCACGTTTATGAACTACCAATGATTACTGGTACTTTGAGTGCAGGTTTAATTCAGAATGTATATGAAACTGTAGAATTAGGAAGTTTTAATAACTTCAAAGATAATATTCCGCAATTAAGGGAAATAGCAGATAAAAACGGATTAAATGAAATTCCAATTAAATTTATTTTAGAAGAAGGAAATTTCTTGTATATATTACGCGAAATCATTGGCGAAGAAAGTGTTGATTTTGTGGTAATGGGAACAGATGGAAATACAGGGATAGAAAAAATGCTTTTTGGTTCCAATACTATTAATGCAATTACATCGATGAAAATTCCTATCTTAAGTATTCCGAATGGAATGATATTCAAAGGATTTAAGAATATAGGTTTTACAACTGTTTTTGATCAAAAAGATAAAGAAGCCTTGAAATATTTGCTTGAAATAGCAAATCGTCATCATGCAAAAATTCATTGTATGCATGTTTCTAAAGACGGAAAATATAATAAACAAGCAATGAAAGATTGGCAAAATCAATTTGCAGGAGACCCAATTTTTTTTGAAATTTATCATGATGCGGATCCTGTAAATGCGGTTTTAGATTTTATCAAAGAAAAAGAAATTGATTTGTTAACCGTTGTTAGTCGAAACAAAGGTTTCTTCGATAAGATATTTTCGCCTGGATTTACAAAAAAAATAGCAAACAAAAATATAACACCTTTGTTCGTTTTTCACGAACAAAAAGCATAAAAGGAGATGTGAAAACATTTCCTTTTTTTATTAAAAATTTCTGTTAAAAATAAAACTTTACCTTTGCTCCGTGAAAAAAATAGCCATTGTAGGAGGTGGTGCAGCAGGATATTTTGTTGCAGCAAACCTTGGAAAAACTGTAGGACAACAAACTGTATTGTTTGAACAAGCAAATTTACCACTACAAAAAGTACGTATTTCGGGTGGAGGAAGGTGTAATGTAACTCATGCATGCTTTGATTCATTGGATTTAGTAGAGTTTTACCCACGTGGGAAAAAGGAATTACTAAGTGTTTTTTATACATTTCAGCCAGGCGATACAATGGCGTGGTTTGATGAACGCGGAGTTGAATTGAAAATTGAAGATGATAATCGTATTTTTCCAGTAAGCGATTCATCTCTTTCTATTATCGAAGCGTTAACTAAAGCGGTTGATCAAAATAAAGTTCAATTAAATTTTTCGGATGGCGTACAAGAAATCAATAAAGTTAATGAAGGTTATGAATTGATTACAAAATCAGGAAAGTATTTTTTTGAAACAGTAATTATTACAACAGGAAGTACACCAAAATTCTGGAAAAGTTTGAAAAACTTAGGTTTGAAGATAATTCAACCTGTTCCTTCTCTATTTACATTTAATTGCAAAGATCCAAGAATCGAAGGGTTGATGGGGATTTCATTCGAAAATGCAGAAGTTAAAATCAATCAACAAAAGTTAGAGGCAGAAGGACCTTTGTTAATAACACATTGGGGATTTAGTGGTCCTGCTATTTTGCGTTTATCAGCTTGGGGAGCTTTAAAATTGAACGAAAGTAATTATAAATTCGAAGCTGAAATTAATTTTGTCAATCAATCTAAAGAAGAAATAGTTTCTTTTTTGAATAATAAGAAACAAGTTGATGCAAAGAAGAATGTACACAAAAACAATCCATTTGATTTTCCTAAACGCTTTTGGTTGAGTATTCTGAATTATTGCAACATAGCCGAAAATAAAGTATATGCCGACTTGTCGAAGAAACATATCGAAGCTTTAGCATCAGAATTAACACAAGGAAAATACCAAATAAATGGTAAAAGCACATTCAAAGATGAGTTTGTGACTGCTGGAGGAGTTGATTTGAAAGAAATTGATTTTCATTCGATGGAAGCTAAAAAATTACCTCATTTGTTCATGGCAGGAGAAGTTTTGAATATTGACGCAATTACTGGAGGTTTTAATTTTCAGGCTTGTTGGTCTGAAGGGTATGTTATATCCGAAAAAATCAAAGAAATTTATCAATAGTGTATATTTTACACAATTAATATTATGGCTGAAAGCCTTAAGTATAAAGTATTTTTTAAAATTTATTATGTTAACATAACATTATTATAAAATTATGTTATTTTTGTTAAAAGGAATTATTAAAAACGAACAAAAAATATGAAGAAAATTTTCTTAACATTAGCATTGATCGGTCTATCTTCATCTGCTTTTGCAGGAGGTTACCGTGTTGCTTTACAAGGAGTTCGCCAAGCTGCTTTAGGTGGAACTTCTGCAACGCAAACTCGTGATGCGAGTGTGGCGTTTTATAACCCTGCAGGATTAGCTTTTGTAGAGAGCAAATTGAGTATTGCTGTTGGAGGTTTTGGTGTAAAAACTGACGTAAAATGGCAAGATCCAACAACTTTCCAAAAAGCTGAAACGGATAGTAAATTAGGAACTCCAATGTATTTGGCGGTGAGTTACAAACCTGTCGATGATTTGGCAATTGGAGTGAGTGTGACAACGCCTTTTGGTAGCTCGGTTACTTGGCCAGAAGATTGGCAAAATAAGGCTAATATCACGCATATCGACTTAAAAGCATTTAATATTCAGCCAACAGTTGCCTATCGTTTTTCAGATTGGTTTAGTTTAGGTTTAGGTTTTATCTATTCACATGGATCGGCTAAATTAGAAAAAGTGCAAACGGTTGCTGGAAATGACATTAAGCTTAGATTAGAAGACAAAGATGCACATGGTTTAGGATTTAATGTAGGGGTAATGTTCAAACCAACAGAGAAATTTGGAGTTGGATTAGCTTACCGTTCTAATGTAGATGTTTCTGCAAACAAAGGAGATGTGACATGGATGGATGTTCCGGCTGGAATTGCATCTAATGTGCCTTTTAACACAGATAAATGGAATACAACTTTACCATTGCCATCTGAATTTACTTTCGGAATGTCTTATAAAGTATTACCACAGTTAGAGCTTTTTGGAGATGTAGTGTGGCAAAACTGGACACGTTACAAAAGTTTAGATATTAATTTATACAACGACGCGTCAAATACATTCTATACTTCAACGTCAACAAAAAATTGGAAAGACAATACTTTATTCCGTTTTGGAGCAGAATATACATTTAACGAGATGATTACAGGGCGTGTTGGTTATTACCATGATAAATCTCCGGTTCCTGGAGCTTATTGGTCTTCTGAAACACCAAGTTCAAACTTAAATTCAGTTTCTGCTGGAGTAGGATTTAAATTTAACAATGGATTTTACTTAGATTTATTTGGATCTTATGTTCAAGGTGATGAAAGATACATTAATAACATCGAACAAAATTTCTCTGGAGATGTTAAGATGCGTGCAATTAACTTTGGTTTAGGACTAACGTATAACCTTAAATAACACTACAAAATGAAACATTTAAATAAAATAGTTTTAGTTGCTTTAGCTGCTACAATGTTTAGTTGTGATCAAGACTTTGAGCATCCAATCGAGGATATTCAAGTTACAGCAGGTGAAGCTAACTTTTCAAAATATATTGCTTTAGGAAACTCGTTGACTTCTGGTTATAGAGATAATGCATTATACAGATCAGGACAAGAAAACTCTTATCCAAATATGTTAGCTGGATTAATGAAAGCTGCAGGAGGAGGGGAGTTCAAAATTCCTTATATGCCAAATGACACAGGAGGTTTTACAAATTTACCAGGTTTTTCGGGTAAGTTGACTTTGCAAATTGTAAATGGAGCTTTAACACCAGTTCCTACTGCACCAGGAGCAGCGTTAGATATTTTAGCTGATAAAGGGACTTACCAAAACATGGGAGTTCCAGGAGCAAAATCTTATCATTTGGTTGCACCAGGTTATGGAAACCCAGCAGGATTACAAACTGATCCTGTAACAGCAAATCCGTATTTTGTGCGTTTTGCAAGTGGCGCTACAACTTCCGTTGTTGCTGATGCTGTTGCGCAAAAGCCTACATTTTTCTCATATTGGATTGGAAATAATGATGTATTAGGTTATGCAACATCTGGAGGAGTTGGAGTAGATCATAATGAAACAAATAATGTTGATCCAAGAACGTATGGAGGTTCTGATATCTCTAATGTAAATGTTGTAAAATCTACAATTAATGATGGATTGAAAGCTTTAACTGCTGCAGGAGCAAAAGGAGTAATTGCAAATATTCCTTCTGTTACATCTATTCCATATTTTACAACGGTTCCATACGCGCCATTATCACCAGCAAATGCAAGTTTTGCACCAATGATTGATGAGTTAAATGCTACTTATGCAGGATTAAATCAAGTATTTGATGCAGTTGGAGCTTCTGATAGAAAAATTTCATTTTCTAAAACTGCTGCAAGTCCTGTAGTAATTAAAGATAAAGATTTAGCAGATTTATCAGCAACTATTACTGCAGCTTTAACACCAAAAATTGGAGCTGCTAAGGCTACATTATTCGGAATGATTTATGGTCAAGCTCGTCAAGCAACAGCGAAAGATTTATTGGTTTTAACTTCTTCTTCTGTAATTGGAAAAGTAGATACTAATAGAGTTGGAGAATTAATGAAATTAGGATTAACTCAAGAAGAAGCTGGTAAATTATCGGTAGTTGGTGTTAGTTATCCAATGGCAGATAATTATGTATTAACAGCAAAAGAAACAGCAAAAGCAGAAGCGGCTGTGGTTAAATACAATGCAGCAATTGCTGAATTAGCAACAGCTTATAATTTAGCTTTAGTGGATGCATATTCTGAAATGAAGAAATTAAGTTCTCAATCGGGAATTAAATACTATGGACAAACATATACAACAACGTTCGTTTCAGGTGGAGCGTTCTCATTAGACGGAGTTCACTTAACAGGAACTGGATATGCCATTGTAGCAAATATGTTTGCGGATGCAATTAACAAAAAATATCATTCTACTTTAAGACACGTTTATCCAGGAAATTATCCAGGTATAGAAATTCCTTAATAGAATATAATATAAAAAATCCGCTCATTGAGCGGATTTTTTATTGATAATTTTTTGAAAAACTTTAGTTAGATTCTGCTTCACGCAAAAACTCTTCTGCTTTATCAACCATATTTTTAGATCCACAAAAGAAAGGAATACGTTGATGCAATTCAGTTGGGACGATGTCCATAATACGATTAAACCCATCAGTAGCTTTACCACCAGCTTGTTCTGCAATAAAAGCCATCGGATTACATTCATATAATAAACGCAATTTACCATTTGGGTTATTTGTTCCAGAAGGATAGATGTAAATTCCACCTTTCAACATGTTACGGTGAAAATCTGAACATAATGAACCAATGTAACGAGAAGTGTATGGACGATCTTCTTCATCAGCCTGACAATATTTGATGTAGTTCTTAACACCTTGAGGGAATTTCACATAATTACCTTCATTTACCGAATAAATATTACCATCTTCTGGAATACACATATTAGGATGTGATAAATAGAACGTTCCAATTCCTGGATTCAATGTAAATCCATTCACCCCATTTCCAGTTGTGTAAACCAACATAGTCGATGTTCCGTAAATCACATATCCAGCTGCAACTTGTTTATTTCCTGGTTGTAAAAAATCTGCTTTTGTTACAGGAGTTCCTGGTTCTGTAACACGATGATAGATAGAGAAAATTGTACCAACAGAAACGTTTACATCAATATTAGAAGAACCATCTAAGGGATCAATTAAAACAACATATTTGCTATTTTTTGAATTTTTAGAAGGTTGAATAGCGATGAAATCTTCATTTTCTTCTGAGGCGATTCCACAAACAACTTCACGTTGTGATAAAGTGTCAATGAAAGTTTCATTCGCAAAAACATCTAATTTTTGCTGTTTTTCACCTTGTACATTTTCGTTTCCGAATTCTCCTAAAATGTTAACTAATCCTGCTTTGTTTACTTTGTAATTAACAACTTTTGTTGCTAATTTAATCGAACTCAATAATCTAGATAGTTCTCCAGATGAGTAAATAAAATCTGCTTGATTTTCTATGATAAACTCTCCAAGAGTTTGATGAGAATTTGTGTTCATAATTATGTTTTGCTGGTCAAATATCGGAATAAAAACTCAATTCTACTCATTTCAAACGTTTGAAATTAATCTAAATACATGAAAATCATACTGGAAATTTATTTTTAACTTTAATTAAATTCGGTCAATATATAAGAGGTAGTTTGGTTATATTTGCAAGTTAAATATTTACAAAAAAAATTTTTATAGAAATGAAAGTTTTCAAATTCGGTGGTGCTTCCGTAAAAGATGCAGCCGGCGTTAGAAATGTTGCAGATTTATTGCAATCAGTTGGTTACGAAAATACATGTATAATTGTTTCTGCAATGGGCAAGACGACAAATGCATTAGAGGAAGTAGTCAAACGCTATTTTGAAAAGGATGATTTCGAAAAAACAATTAATGATGTAAAAAAACAACATATTGATTTAGCAATAGAATTGTTTGATAATGCGGATGAGGTTTCGAATGAAATATCTCAATTTTTTGATGATATCGTTTCGTTTTTAAGACGAAACAAATCTCCAAATTACAGCTATGTTTATGATCAAATTGTATGCTGTGGAGAGTTAATTTCGACAAAAATTATCAGTATGTATCTTAATTCAATTAAAATTAAGAACGATTGGTTAGATGTTCGAGATTATATCAAAACAGATCACACTTACCGCGAAGGAAAAGTAAACTGGGCGTTGACAGAGGATAGTATTTCTAAATTACCACAATCAGGTTTATTCATTACACAAGGTTTCTTAGGTTCAGATCCTAACTATTTTACAACGACATTGGGAAGAGAAGGTTCAGATTATTCTGCTGCAATTTTTGCATATTGTTTAAATGCTGAAAGCATGACGATTTGGAAAGATGTTCCAGGTGTTTTGAATGCTGATCCACGTTATTTTGAGCATGCAGAATTATTGCATCATATTTCGTACGAAGAAGCAATTGAGTTGGCTTATTATGGCGCTTCGGTTATTCATCCTAAAACATTGCAACCGCTTCAACAAAAAGAAATTCCATTCTTTGTTAAATCATTTATCAATCCAACAGAAGCAGGAACAGAAGTAGCAAAAGGTCAACCATTAGATCCAAAAGTACCATGTTTTATCCTAAAAAGAGAACAAAATTTGGTGCGTTTATCAAGTAAAGATTTCTCGTTTATTACAGAAGATAAATTGAGTGGGATTTTCAATAAACTATATGATTATCAAATCAAAGTAAATTTGATGCAAAATTCAGCAATTTCATTATCTTTATGTTTAGAGGATAAATACAACAACTTAGATCAGTTTGTTGCAGATATGAACGAAGCGTTTAAAGTACAAGTAGAAAACGATGTTTTATTGTACACAATTCGTCATTTCGATGCAGATTCTGATAAAGTTGTATCAAAAGAAAAAGAGTTATTACGTCAAACAGTGCGTGAAACATTACAAATAGTTGTCAAGGCTTAAATGAGTTTAATTTCAACAGAAGATATTATTTCAGCATCAGGTCTTTCTAAAATAGGAATTTTAGGTAAACCTGTTGCTTGGGCATTGAAAAAAGTTTTTAATATTGATGGAATCAATGATTTATACAATATAGGAAAACACTTGCAATGCGAACCTTTTTTGGATTATTTAATAGATGATCTTGGAGTGGATTACGAAATTCATGAAGAAGATTTAAAACGAATTCCAAAAGAAGGCCCTTTTATTATTATTTCTAATCATCCTCTTGGTGCATTGGACGGAATTATTTTGATGCATTTTATGTCAAAAGTTCGTCCTGATTTCAAGATTATGGGGAATTTTTTACTGCAAAAAATTAAACCATTAGAACCGATGATTATACCAGTCAATCCTTTCGAAACACGTAAAGAAGTATACAGTAGCCTTACGGGGATGCGCGATGCATTAAAGTTGTTACGCAACGGAGGTTGTTTAGGAATTTTCCCTGCTGGAGAAGTTTCTTATCGTGATGATGAAAGTAGAGTGATTGATAGAGAATGGCAAGAATCAGCAATGAAGTTGATTAAAAAGTCAAAAGTTCCTGTTGTTCCAATGTTTTTTAGAGCAAGAAATAGCAATGTCTTCTACCGCGTAGCAAAGTTACATCCAGATTTTCAAACAGCTATGCTGCCATCAGAAATGATGAAAAAAAGAACACGACCAATTCAAATTCGAATAGGAAAACCTATTTTACAAAAGCAACAAGACGAACACAACACAATAGAAGATTATTCGGCTTTTTTAAGAAAGAAAACCTATATGCTTTCATCGTATTATAAACAAAAAAGAAGTTTATCAGAAGTACTGAAAAATCCAAGTAATATTGATTTGAAAATTCCGAATTTACCAAGCTTATCATCTTCAAATAGAAAGGTTAAGGATGTTGTTGCTGAAACGGATTTAAAGTTACTTTTACAAGATATTGAAGCGTTGCGAAAAGATGAAGAAGCATTATTGTTTACAAATAATAATTACGAATGTTTTTTTTCTACAGCGAAGCAAATTCCTAATATTTTAAGAGAAATTGGACGTTTACGCGAAATTACATTTCGTGCAATAGGAGAAGGAACAAATGATGAAATAGATTTAGACCGTTTTGATAATCATTACCATCATTTATTTCTATGGGATAAAGAATCTAATAAAATTGTTGGTGCCTATCGTATGGCAATTGGTTCGGAAGTGTACGAAAAATATGGAATTAATGGTTTTTATATTCACGAGTTATTTAATTTTGAACCAGAAATTCATCCGTTCTTTAAGAAATGTATTGAAATGGGACGTGCCTTTGTTTCTGCTGAATATCAGCAAAAACCAATGCCATTGTTCTTATTATGGAGAGGAATAGTACATGTTACATTAAGAAATCCAAATCAAAAATTTATTATTGGAGGCGTAAGTATTAGTAATCAATTTTCTGATTTTTCGAAATCATTGATGATTGAATTTATGAAATCTCATTACTATGATTCGACTGTAGCACAATATGTAAAAGCTAAAAATGAATACAAGGTTAAATTAAAAGAAGAAGATAAAGAATTTATTTTTGATGAATCTGAAGCAGATTTGAATAAGTTTGATAAATTAATTGATGAACTTGAGCCAAATATGTTACGATTACCAGTCTTGATTAAGAAATACATCAAACAAAATGCGAAAGTAATTGCATTTAACGTTGATCCTAAGTTTAATGATGCAATAGATGGATTGATGTATATTCGAGTTTCTGATATTCCTGAATCTACTGTTCGCCCAGTATTAGAAGATATTCAAGCAGAATTAGATCGCAAAATAGAATCCGAAAAATTTGATGGATCAATTATTTAATTGTTATTCTTGAAAATTTAAAACATAAAAAAATGCGCTTAACCTAGTTAAGCGCATTTTATATTTTAGCTTCGCTATAAATTATTGAGCTACTGCTGCTGAATCAACTACTGCTGCTGCAGAATCAACTACTGCTGCTGCTGAGTCAACTACTGCTGCTGCAGAATCAACTACTGCTGTAGCAGAATCAACTGTTGCTCCTTCTTCTACTGGTGCTTCTTCAGTTTTCTCTCCACAAGATACTGCTCCTAATGATAAAGCTGCTACTGCAACTACTGCGAAAAATTTTTTCATTTTTTTAAATTTTAATCGATTAAACAAATTTGTTATTTGATGAGTCAAAGTTAGAATGATTTTGACCTGATGTAATAAAAATCTGTTGTAATTATTTTGTAAATCGAATTTTATTTTACAAAATACTTTATTTCAGTTGTTTATATGTTTGAATATTCCGAAATTATAAAATTGTAAATTAAAAAAAACCTCAATTTATAGAAGTTGAGGTTGATATTTTTATTAATTACAAGAAGTTATTTCATTACTTGGGCTTCTAATTTGAATTTTTCAACTTTATTCGAAATCAAATCTAATCTCAAATTATGAATACTTCCGATATGTGTTGTTTTAAATTCTTTGTGCGGAATATACGTTCCATTTTCTACAGATAATCCAACTTCTTTGTAAGCATCGCGGAAAGGTGTTCCATTTTTAATGGCTTCGTTAATATTTTCCACGGTATAAATCGGATCATATTTTTCCTGATTCATATAGTTGTCTTTAATCTGAAGTTGAGGAATTGCAAAAGTTAAGATGTCAATAATGTTATCAAATTGCATCATTGGTTCAAATAAGATTTCTTTCAAAATCTGATAATCACGATGATAACCACTTGGTAAATTATTGATCGTCATCATAATGTCATTTGGCAATGCCTGAATTCTATTACAATGTGCACGAGTTAATTCAAAAACATCTGGGTTTTTCTTATGTGGCATAATCGATGAGCCAGTTGTCATCTCATTTGGTAATTTAACGAAAGCTAAATCTTGCGAATTGTATAGAACCAAATCATAAGACATTTTCGACAATGTGCCACAAATCATCGCCAAAGCAGATGCAACAGATTTTTCTGTTTTTCCACGAAGCATTTGAGCTCCGACAGATGAAACTAAAATCTCTGAAAAACCTAATTCTTGTGTTGTTTGCAAACGATCAATTGGAAAACTTGTTCCAAAACCAGCTCCAGAACCTAATGGATTTTGGTCAGAAATTTTAAATGCAGCTTCAAAAAAGTATAAATCGGTCAATAAACTTTCTGCATAAGCAGAAAACCACATTCCGAAACTACTTGGCATAGCAGCCTGAAAATGCGTATATCCTGGTAATTGATGATTTTTAAATTCGTCTGCTTTTTGTAAAAAGATTTCAATTAAATGGACAATTTTTTCAGTTGTCTGTTTTAGATATTCTTTTTCAAAAAGTTGAATTGCAACCAAAACTTGATCGTTTCGAGAACGTGCAACGTGAATTTTTTTTCCAGCATCACCGGTTTTCTCAATTAAAAAAGCCTCAATTTTTGAATGTATATCTTCGTAATTTTCGTCTATTTCGAAATTGTTCGCAGCAATTAATGTCAAAATCTCATCCAAAGCAAGTTGTAATGCATCGTTTTCTTCGTTTGTTATCAAACCTGTTTTTGCGAGCATGTTCGCTTGTGCTTTTGATGCTAACGCATCATATTTTGCAAGATGAGCATCTAATTCTCTGTCTTTTCCGACAGTAAATTTTTCGATTTTATCATTAATGGTAAAACCTTTATCCCAAAGTTTCATATTTATAATAATGAATTAAGGGGGCAAAGTTACTAAAAACTTGTATAATATCTCATTGTAATTGTATAATTATTATAAATATACAATATTTATTCATATTGAATATTTTTGATTGATTTTTGAGATTGTTTAAATGATTGATAGCAATTCTAAAGATTGATTATTGAATAGTTATTAAAATTTATAATTAATTCAATTTCGTAAAAAAAAGGGCTTAAAATTATGAAGTTGATATTTTAGAATACGTTATATTTTTAACTTCTATTTATTTACGTTTAATTGATTGTAAAAGTGAAATTTACATCTTTTTTATAATAGTTCTAAATTATTAGAATATAACTAAAATATATCATCCTTTGATGAGAAATCGTTACTATAAACGTAATTTTGTATGCCAAATTATGATTAATTACAATGCTTTTTAACTAAAAATTTGTGTGATAATAAAAATTTAAAAAGTAATTTCAATCACTTTAATTATTGATTAAGTGATAGTTATTGTTTTTAAATGGCAACTTTACAAAATTACATACTTAGTTTGTATTCTGATAACAGTGGTTACCTATGCCAAAAATGATTTTTTGTTGAAAAATAATTAGGCATAAGATGTAACGATACAGCGAAGTGTTATTATATAATTCATTTTGATTGGATGAAATCAGGTGTAAGTAGCTTGATTTTAAACAATCTTTAATATTAAAAAGAAAAGATAGATAATTATGAGTCTTTACCAAGAGTATCTTAACGAGATTGAAGAAAGAAAAGGTCAAGGTTTACATCCAAAACCAATTGATGGTGCAGAATTACTAAGTGAAATCATTAATCAAATTAAAGATGTTAACAGCGAATACCGAGAGGATTCTGTTAAATTCTTTATCTATAACACGTTGCCAGGTACAACTTCTGCTGCAGGTGTAAAAGCAAAATTTTTAAAAGAGATTATTTTAGGAGAAGCAACTGTTGCTGAAATTACACCAACATTTGCATTCGAATTGTTATCTCACATGAAAGGAGGTCCTTCAATTGAAGTTCTTTTAGATTTAGCTTTAGGAAATGATGAAGAAATTGCAAAACAAGCGGCGGAAGTTCTTAAAACACAAGTTTTCTTATATGATGCAGATACAGCTCGTTTAGCTGATGCTTACAATGCAGGAAATGCAATCGCGGCAGCTATTTTAGAAAGTTATGCAAAAGCAGAATTCTTCACAAAATTACCAGCTGTTGCAGAAGAAATAAAAGTCGTTACATTTATTGCTGCTGAAGGGGATATTTCTACGGATTTATTATCTCCAGGTAACCAAGCGCACTCACGTTCAGATAGAGAATTGCACGGACAATGTATGATTACGCCTGCTGCTCAAGCTGAAATTAAAGCGTTACAAGCGCAACATCCTGATGCTTCTGTGATGTTAATCGCAGAAAAAGGAACAATGGGAGTTGGTTCTTCTCGTATGTCAGGGGTTAACAATGTGGCTTTATGGACAGGAAAACAAGCCTCGCCTTACGTTCCTTTCGTGAACATTGCGCCAATTGTTGCAGGTACAAACGGTATTTCTCCAATTTTCTTAACTACGGTTGATGTAACAGGAGGTATCGGAATCGATTTGAAAAACTGGAAAAAACAAGTTGATGCAAACGGTGATGTAGTTCGTAACGAAGCAGGTGATCCTGTTTTAGAAGAAGTTTATTCAGTTGCTACAGGTACTGTTTTAACCATTAATACAAAAACTAAAAAATTATATAACGGAGACCAAGAGTTAATTGATATTTCAAGATCATTGACGCCTCAAAAAATGGAGTTTATCAAAGCGGGAGGTTCTTACGCCATCGTTTTTGGTAAAAAAATCCAAACATTTGCTGCTCAAACTTTAGGTATCGAAGCTCCTGTAGTTTTTGCTCCTTCAAAAGAGATTTCAAATGAAGGTCAAGGTTTGACAGCTGTAGAAAAAATCTTCAACAAAAACGCAGTAGGTGTAACTCCAGGAAAAGTATTACACGCTGGATCTGACGTTCGTGTTAAAGTAAACATCGTAGGTTCTCAAGATACTACAGGTTTGATGACAGCGCAAGAGTTGGAATCAATGGCAGCAACAGTAATCGCTCCAACTGTAGATGGTGCTTACCAATCAGGATGTCACACTGCATCAGTATGGGACAAAAAAGCGCAAGCTAACATCCCTAAATTGATGAAGTTCATGAACGACTTCGGGGTAATTACAGCACGTGACCCGAAAGGAGTTTACCACTCAATGACAGACGTTATCCACAAAGTATTGAACGACATTACTGTGGACGAATGGGCTATCATCATCGGTGGTGACTCGCACACACGTATGTCTAAAGGAGTTGCTTTTGGTGCCGATTCTGGAACTGTAGCATTAGCTTTGGCAACTGGTGAGGCTGCAATGCCAATTCCAGAGTCTGTAAAAGTGACTTTCAAAGGAGAAATGAAACAACACATGGATTTCCGTGATGTGGTTCATGCTACGCAAGCGCAAATGTTGAAACAATTTGACGGTGAAAATGTATTCCAAGGTCGTATCATTGAGGTACATATCGGTACATTATTAGCAGATCAAGCGTTTACATTTACAGACTGGACTGCAGAAATGAAAGCGAAAGCATCTATCTGTATTTCTCAAGATGATACATTAATCCAATCGTTAGAAATTGCAAAATCTCGTATCCAAATCATGATCGAGAAAGGAATGGATAACAAAAACCAAGTGTTACAAGGATTAATCGATAAAGCTAACAAACGTATCGAAGAAATTAAAACAGGTGTTAAACCTGCTTTAACGCCAGATGCAAATGCAAAATATTACGCGGAAGTAGTAATTGACTTAGATATTATCGAAGAGCCAATGATTGCCGATCCAGACGTAAATAATGCGGATGTTTCTAAACGTTATACACACGATACAATCCGTGACTTAACTTACTATGGTGGTGATAAACACGTAGATTTAGGTTTCGTAGGTTCTTGTATGGTGCATAAAGACGATTTAAAAATAGTTTCTCAAATGTTACGTAATGTAGAGAAAGCGAATGGTAAAGTTGAGTTCAAAGCTCCTTTAGTTGTTGCAGCGCCTACTTACAACATCATCGATGAATTAAAAGCAGAAGGTGATTGGGAAATGTTACAAAAATACTCAGGATTTGAGTTTAGCGACTTGTTACCTAAGTCAGAAGCACGTACAGAGTATGAAAACATTATGTACTTAGAGCGTCCTGGTTGTAACTTATGTATGGGTAACCAAGAAAAAGCGGAAAAAGGAGATACAGTAATGGCTACATCTACACGTTTATTCCAAGGTCGTGTGGTTGAGGATCGTGATGGTAAAAAAGGAGAATCTTTATTAGCATCTACACCAGTAGTTGTTTTATCAGCAATTTTAGGACGTATTCCTTCTATCGAAGAGTACAAAGCTGCTGTTGAAGGAATCAACTTAACAAAGTTTAAACCAATTTCTATGAACTAATCGTTCGTGAAAGAGAATATAATCATGGCTGATCTATTTTAGATCAGCCTTTTTTTATGTGTTAATCTTAAATGAGTTAGAGTTGTTTTAAAAAGATTATAATCCTCAAAAGATGTTAAATATTAAATAATTCAGTATATTGGGGTATATTTTTTGATGAATTTAAACCAATAAAATAAAAACAATTATTATGGCATTTGATATAAATATGATCAAAGGCGTTTATGCTAAAATGCAAGAACGTGTTGATGCTGCAAGAGCTATCGTGGGGCGTCCTTTAACGTATTCGGAGAAAATTTTATATGCTCACTTGTTTGATGGAAATCCAACACAAGCATACACAAGAGGCGAGTCTTATGTAGATTTTGCACCAGATCGAGTTGCAATGCAAGATGCAACTGCTCAGATGGCTTTATTACAATTTATGCAAGCTGGTAAAACCAAAACAGCTGTTCCTTCTACAGTTCACTGTGACCACTTGATTCAAGCTAAAGTTGGTGCAAAAACTGATTTACAAGAAGCAATTAATAAATCTTCGGAGGTATTTAATTTCTTAGAATCTGTTTCAAATAAATATGGTATCGGATTCTGGCAACCAGGTGCAGGTATTATTCACCAAGTGGTGTTAGAGAACTATGCTTTTCCTGGAGGAATGATGATTGGTACCGATTCTCATACGCCAAATGCAGGTGGACTGGGGATGGTTGCAATTGGTGTTGGTGGTGCTGACGCTGTTGATGTAATGTCTGGAATGGCATGGGAGTTAAAAATGCCAAAATTAATTGGTGTTAAATTAACAGGTAAATTATCAGGATGGGCAGCACCAAAAGATGTTATTCTTGAAGTCGCTGGATTATTAACTGTTAAAGGTGGAACAGGAGCTATTGTAGAATATTTTGGTGAAGGAGCAGAATCTTTATCTGCAACAGGAAAAGGAACTATCTGTAACATGGGTGCAGAAATTGGAGCAACGACTTCAATCTTTGCTTATGACGACGCTTCGGAAAGATATTTAAGAGCTACAGATCGTAATGACGTGGCAGATGCTGCAAATCAACATAAAGCTTACTTACGTTCGGATGATGAAGTTTATGCAAATCCAGAAAATTTCTACGATCAATTGATTGAAATTAATTTATCTGAATTAGAACCTCGTTTGAATGGACCTTTCACACCAGATTTGATGACACCAGTTTCTAAAATGAAAGAAACAGCAGCAGCTAATGGTTGGCCTTTGGATGTAGAATGGGGATTAATCGGATCTTGTACAAACTCATCTTACGAAGATTTATCTCGAGCTGCTTCTATCGCTCAACAAGCTTTAGACAAAGGATTGGAAGTAAAGTCTTCTTTCGGAATTAATCCAGGTTCAGAAGTTGTTCGTTATACAGCAGATCGTGATGGTTTGTTAAAAACGTTCGAAGATTTAGATGCAGTTATTTTTACGAATGCTTGTGGACCATGTATTGGGCAATGGGATCGTGAAGGTGCTGATAAAGAAGAAAAAAATACAATCGTTCATTCATTCAATCGTAACTTCAAAAAACGTGCAGATGGAAATCCAAATACCTATGCATTTGTAACTTCTCCAGAAATGGTTGCGGCAATTGCAATTTCAGGACGTTTAGATTTTAATCCACAAACAGATAAGTTGATTAATAAAAACGGAGAAGAGGTTATGCTTGATGCTCCAAAAGGAGAGGAATTACCAAGCAAAGGTTATGAATATGAAGATAATGGATATCAAGCACCAGTTGAAGACGGATCGAAAGTAGAAGTTATTGTTAATCCATCTTCTGAGCGTTTACAACTATTAGAAGGTTTCAAACCTTGGAATGGTGAAAATATTACAGGAGCAAAACTATTAATCAAAGCATTCGGAAAATGTACAACAGACCATATCTCTATGGCGGGACCTTGGTTACGTTTCCGTGGACACTTGGATAATATTTCGAATAATACTCTGATTGGTGCAGTAAATGCATTTAACCAAGACGTCAATTCAGTTAAAAATCAATTGACAGGTGAATATGGTCCTGTACCAGATACGGCGCGCGCTTATAAAGCAGCTGGAGTACCATCTGTAATTGTAGGAGACGAAAACTATGGAGAAGGTTCTTCACGTGAGCATGCTGCAATGCAACCTCGCCATTTGGGAGCAGTAGCTGTATTGGTTCGTTCTTTTGCACGTATTCATGAAACAAACCTTAAAAAACAAGGGATGTTAGCATTGACATTTGCAGATAAAGCAGATTATGATAAAGTACAAGAAGATGATACAATCAACTTTGTAGACTTAACAGAGTTTGCCCCAGAAAAACCATTAACAATCGAATTGGTGCATGCAGATGGATCTAAAGATGCAATCTTAGCAAATCATACATATAATGCACAACAAATTGAGTGGTTTAAAGCAGGTTCAGCATTAAACTTAATCAAAGCACAACAAGCTTAATTAATTTAAGTTTTTAAATAAATGAAACCGACACAGGAATGTGTCGGTTTTTTTGTTGTAAATTATTGAAGAAAATTTTAGATCAAAAAGTAATAAATAAAAAAAACCTCAATCGAAATGATTGAGGTTTTAAGCAGTGGTGCCTCCAGGAATCGAACCAGGGACACAAGGATTTTCAGTCCTTTGCTCTACCAACTGAGCTAAGGCACCGCCTTAATTGTGATGCAAATATAGAGCGAAAATCTATTCTACCAAACATTATTTAAAATATTTTTTAGCCGAAAACGCTATCTTGTTCATTTACCGAGAAATAAATTTAAAATATTTTTTATCTTTACCGAAAATAAAGGGGTTTAAATATTTTAATAGAGATTTAACAGCTCATTTTTGCAATCTAATTTTTACAATTCGCAACAAATCATCATATTTGCGTCTTAGAATTCTATTATACATTCATAATGAAGTGGATTATTTGTAGTTTATCACTATTAAGCGTGGTAACAATAAAAGCTCAATCAATATCAGTTTCTCCTTATTCGGCTTACGGTGTGGGGGAGCAATTATTTGATAATAATACGGAACAAGCTGGTATGGGCGGTATTTCAACAGTTCCTACGAATCCTTTCGGTCAAAGTGCAAACTTTTCAAATCCGGCAGCTAACCAAAATTTGCGTATGACGACTTTCAACGCGAGTGGAAGTGGAACAAATTATAATTTCAAATCTGGAACAGACAAAGAGAACGCGGGTCGTTTTAACGTTTCTAATATCTCATTAGCATTCCCTGTTGGAGAAAAAGGAAGTTTTGGATTAGGTTTTCAACCTTATTCAGCGCTTGGATATGATATCATGAATACATCAGAAAGAAATGATGTTAAACAATCAGTCCAAATGAAAGGAGAGGGTGGATTAAATAGTATTCATGCTTTTTACTCGAGAAATCTTGCCAAAGGATTTTCTTTAGGGTTACGCGTTAATTATTTATTCGGAGAGTTAAAACGTAACGAAGTCTTAGCTGTAGATGGAGCAAGTTTAGCTGTTGATTATAGTGATAAATCTAATTATCGTGGCGCTCAATTTACGTTAGGATCAATGTATACAAAGAAAATTGGTAAAACAAATAATTTGTATGTAGGAGCAACTTATACATTAGGTACCAACCTAAGAACAGATGTTACAGATCTTACAACGACATATAGTTACATTGGATCTACTCAAGCTTCTTTGGACACAATTTCGTTAAAAAGAATTGATGATGGTAAGACAAAAATTCCTCAAATCTTTACATTAGGAGCGGCTTATACAAAAGATAATACATGGTCGTTAGCAGTTGAAGCTAAATACAATAGTTGGAAAGATTTCTCTCAACCATTAGAGGGAGAAAATACAGTAATGACTTCAAATGTTGATTATAAAAACAATGTACGATTAGCAGTTGGTGGATACTGGATTCCAGATTACAATAGTTACAAAAGTTATTTTAATCGTGTAACTTACCGTGCTGGTATGTATTATCAATCGGCTCAATATTCTATTTACGGAACAGATATAGACGCTTACGGAGCAACATTAGGGTTCGGATTTCCAATCGGAAAACAAAATGACGGTTCTATGATGAATGTTTCTTTGGAATATGGACAAAAAGGAAAAACAACAAACAACTTAATCAAAGAAAACTATTTCGGTGTGAAAGTTGGATTTGATATCAACGATATTTGGTTTAGAAAAAGAGTGATTGACTAATTTTGGACAAACAAAAATTGTATAAAAAAGCAGATGAAAAAGTTTTGATTAAATCAAGTATAATATTTGGTTTAATGAGCATTTTCGTTTTGCTTTTTTCTTGTAAAAAAGAACTTCCTCCTATCAACAAAAAGAAGGTCGAATTTCCTTCGCGCACACTTATTAACGCCAATATTATTAACAAAGATTCGGGAAGAATCTCTGGAAATTTGCGTTCTCCTTTAATCGAAATGTACGAAACGGTTGATTCGCCTTACACAGTTTTTAGAAAAGGATTAGACCTTGACTTTTATCAAAAAGGAAGTACAAAACCTGGATATTTTCAGGCAGATTGGGGAAGATTAAGTGATGTCACAGGAATCTATGAAGGTAGAGGAAATGTAATAATCGTAAATGAGAAAGGTGATTCGTTGAAAAGCGAACAATTATTTTGGAATAAAAAAAATAAAACAGTTTATACATCGAAAGAAGTTTACTTAATTAGCAACGAAGGTGATTCGTTAACAGCGAAAAACGGTTTGCAAGCTACAGATGATTTAGAAACCTATACTTTATTCAATAATCAAGGATTTAAGTACGTAGATGATAATCAAAAATTCTAAATCACGTTAAAATAATTAACAAAAAAGCGAATACTTGTCGCTTCTTCTATTTTATTATTCAATGTATTGTCGTATTTTCGCCACCTATTATAGAAATAACATTAAAATAAAACAATGGCAGTTTTAGGAGAAATTCGTAAAAAAACTTGGCTGATCTTCGTTGTAATCGGAGTTGCAATGTTAGCTTTCGTTGCAGGAGATTTATTCGGAGAGAATTCAAAGATTAGACAATTATTTACTGGAGATCCGTCTGTAGTAGGTACAGTAAACGGTGAATCTATTGGTATTGCAGAGTATCAAAATGCATACGATCAAACACAAAAGATGTATGAAAACCAAGGTCAATCTGCAACTCCAAATCAAATTGCTCAACAAACTTGGAATGGCTTAGTTAGTCAAAAAGTGTTGAAACAACATGCTGAAAAATTAGGTTTAAAAGTTTCTGATGACGAATTCTGGGGTTATGTTGCACAAAACTTTGGAATGGCATCTGGTGCTGAAGCACAGCAACAAATTGCACAGTTAGAAGCTAATGCCGCTGCAAGTCCAGAAGCTCAACAACAATACAGAGGTTGGTTGCAAACAGCAGAACAAATAAAATTACAAATTTTATCTCAAAAATATTTTGGATATGTAATGGCTGGTACAGCGGTTACAAACAAAGAAGCAGATATTCAACAAGGGTATAATGTGTCGAATGCAAACATTCAGTACGCGTTTGTAGATTACGCAACTTTATCTAAAAAATTAAATGTAAAAGTAACTGACGAAGAAATTTCTGCTTACGAAGCAAAATATCCGAAGTTATTTAAAGCAGAAGGTTTAGTAAAATTAAGCTATACATATTTTCCTGCTGGAGCCTCTTCTGCTGATGAAGCAGTTGCTTTAGAAAATATCAAAAAATATTTAGGTACTCAAATTATTCATGACGAAGTGAATAATGTCACAGATACTATTCAAGCTTTTAGTGCTGCAAAAAGTGATTCAGTTTATGTTACTCAAAATTCTGAGAAACCATTTATCCCGAATTTCTTTACAATAGCAGAATTAGAACAAGCGCAATTAGGTCCAGAAGCGACAAACTTCTTGAAAACTGCTGCGGTTGGACAAATTGGAGGTCCTTTCAAAGTTGGAAATACGTATCAATTGTACAAACTTTCTAAATCGAAAGAAGTAAAAGATTCTGTAAAATCAAGCCACATTTTAGTTGCTTACACAGGAAGCGCTGCTGGAAGTGGAGTGAAACGTACAAAAGATGAAGCAAAAAAATTAGCAGAAGGAATTTTAGCTGATGTAAAAGCTAATCCATCTTCTTTTGGTGAAGTTGCTGCAACAAAATCAGACGATAAATCATCTGCTATTCAAAAAGGAAGTATTGGTTGGGTTGGAAAGAATAATCAATTAGATCAATCGTACAACGGATTTATTTTTACAAAACCAGTTGGAACAGTTGATTTGGTAGAATCTCAGTTTGGTTTCCATATCATCAAAGTTGATGAAGCAAAGAATAAAACAGCTTATCAAGTTGCAAACATTGTAAAAACAATCGAGCCTTCTAAAGCGACAACAGAAAAAGCATTTACAAACGCAAGAACTTACGTTCAAAATGTAGAGAATAAATCACTAAATGATTTCAAGAACCTTGCAAAAAAAGGAGGTTATTTAAATAATACAACAGAGGGTATTGAGCGTTATGCTGCAATTGGACAAGACATTCCAAATGATCAAGATGCGGATATCTTAAAATGGGCTTTTGACAAGAAAACTGAAACAGGAGCAACAAACTTGTTTACATCTTCTACAGGAGATTACATCGTTGTTCATTTAGTTGAAAAATTTGACAAAGGTTTAGCGCATCCAAGTGTTGTTCGTCAATATGTAGAGCCAATTTTAATGCAAGAGAAAGTGGCTAAATTGGTAGATGAGCAAGTTGCGAACGGAGGTTTAAATGCTTTTGCATCTAAATTTGGAGCGAAAAAAGGAAATGCAACAGTTAACTTTTCTAATTCTAATTTAACTGGAATTGGTTTAGAGCCTAAAGTTGTTGGAGCTGCGTTTGGAGTTAAACCAAATCAATCTTCTAAAGCAATTGCAGGTAATGCAGGAGTTTTCTATATCATTCCTTCAAATCAACAAATTCAAAAGAATCAAAAAGGTTCAATGATCTTGGATAACTTAAATCGTCAATTACAAGGACGTTTCCAACAAACATTGTTACAGTCATTGATTCAAGCTGCTGATGTGGTTGATAACCGCGACAGAGCTTTACGTTAAGATTTAAAATTTCTTATAATAAAAAACTCCCAAGCTGTAAAGTTTGGGAGTTTTTGGTTTTATTTAATTTGAGCTTTTATTAAGTCAAACTTTTCTTCTAAAAGTAGTTTGTATAATTCTTTAACTTCATTCCAGTCTTTAGCTTTATACTTAGTACCTATTTCATCAAATGTTATAATTAAATCTAATGATTTTGAAGTCTCTATAACATTTTCAAAATCATCATCAGAAATTACAGAAACCCAAAATGTACCGTGTTCATCATCTGTTTCATTAATTTCTATTATAGCTTTTTCAATATCAGAAAATGTAATATTATCTTTATTATAGCCTTCCAAGTATTGGATGTAGTTTCCAATCATACAAATTAGTTTTTATTTATCAAACCCATTTGGATATTCGCCTTTTACAAGCTCTATTTTCGCTTCTACAGCTTTTTGTAAATCTTCTTGGTATTGGATTAATCTTTCTTGCAAAGTTGGATTAGTCGCGCCTAAAATGCGTGCTGCCAAAATTCCTGCATTCTTCGCCGCATTCACAGCAACTGTAGCAACTGGGATACCATTTGGCATTTGCAAAATAGATAAAATAGAATCCCAACCATCAATCGAATTTGACGATTTAATCGGAACACCAACCACAGGAAGTGGCGTAATAGACGCAACCATTCCTGGTAAATGCGCAGCTCCTCCAGCACCTGCAATAATGACGTTTATTCCACGTTCGTGTGCTGTCTTTGCATAATCAAACATACGTTGTGGCGTGCGATGTGCCGAAACAATTGTTAATTCGAAAGGGATATTAAGTTCTGTTAATAGATCAGCTGCTTGTTTCATGATAGGCAAATCGCTATCACTTCCCATAATAATTCCTACCATAGTTGTGTTATTTTTTTGCAACGACTTTTATCGTTGAGTTGACTTGTTTTATGTTTTGTTTTAATTGTTCTATATCATCATTCACCAATGTTACATGTCCCATTTTTCGACCAGGTTTCGTGATTGTTTTTTGGTACCAATGCAAATAGGTTCCAGGAATTGCTAAAACTTCTTCAATATTTTCGATAACTGCTGGTCCCGTTTCACCTTCTGCACCAATCAAATTAACCATGGCAGATGTTGCGAATAATTTTGTCGAACCAAGAGGCAATTGCATTAAGGTTCTTAACATTTGATCAAATTGAGATGAGTAAGCCGCTTCTATTGTTGAATGACCAGAATTATGAACACGAGAAGCTGTTTCGTTCACCCAAATTGATTGGTCTTTGTTGACAAACATTTCTACAGCAAAAACGCCTGGAGACTGCAAAGCTTTTACTACATCTCGAGCGATTGCTTCTGCACGATCAGTAATTTCTTTACTTAATGAAGATGGAATTAATAGATAATCTAATAAATTATATTCTTCGTTGATGATAAATTCTACGGTTGGATAGGTGACGATATTTCCCAAATGATCGGCAACTGTAACGACAGCAATTTCGCGATCTAAATTCGCAGGAGTTTCGAAAATTGAAGGTGATTGCAACATTTTGTCTAAATCAGCTTCAGATCTTATGAACTGAACACCTTTTCCATCATAACCATCTTTTCGAGATTTCTGAAAAACTGGATAGTTTATATCTTGTTTCGATTTCAATTCTTCCCAATTGTCTAAATCAAAATAAGGCGCAGTCGGAATATTATTCTTGACATAAAATTCTTTCTGAACTCCTTTGTCTTGAATAATCGCTAAAGCTTCAGGATCTGGAACAACTCGTTTTCCAATTGACTTTAAATAGCGTAATGCCTCAACATTGACATGTTCAATCTCGATTCCGATAGCATCTAAATCTTTTCCAAAAGCGATGACAGTTTCATAATCTTTGAAATCACCTTGTACAAAATGGTGTGCATGTGGCGCGCAAGGTGCGTCTGCAGCTGGATCTAAAATACTAATTTCACAAGGATATTGTAATGCATTTTGCAAAAACATATACCCCAATTGTCCTCCTCCTAAAATTCCGATTTTTATCATATTGCGAAGTTAATAAATAATATAATTTCTATTTTTACGAGAACTAAAAAAGTATTGACGAGATGTTAACAAAATGGAGCAGGATTTTATTCTTTGTATTTGTAGGAATTTATTTGACGAGTAAGAGCTTTTATCAATACTTTGTATTTGATATGTTGGTACAATATTCTATATATGCATTAATCATTGCATTTTTTTTGTGTTTGATTTTTAATTATTCCATTCGAAAAGAGAAAAAAAAGAATATTTTATGGTTGCTTCCGCTTGTTGCGATTCCTATTATTGTTTATCAGAATATGGGAAATTTCTATTTTGGGGAGAATGCAAAAGGAGAACAATCTAATTTTAAGATTACCTCAATCAACATTTTTTCTCAGAATGAAGACTTTCATTATTTGAAAAATTATTTAGAAAAAGAAAAAAGTGATGTACTTATTTTACAAGAATTAACTCCAGCATGGCAAAAAAATGTTGAATTTATTCGAGAAGAATATCCTTTCTATAAAGAGGAAGTAAGGAATAATAATTTTGGGATAGCTATTTATTCTAAAGTTCCGCTTACAAAAGTGTCTACAAAAAACTATATAGATGAGATGCATCCGTCTATCTTAGCGGAAATTTCTGTAGACGGTAAACCTGTAAGTATTTTAGCAACACATCCTGTTCCTCCCTTACCAAACCAAGCACGTTTTGAAAAACGCAATCAACAATACGAATTGATGAAACATGAAATAGATGCTTTGTCTACTGAAAACATTATTTTGATAGGAGATTTGAATTGTACGGTTTATTCACCGAATTTCAAATTAGTCCAATCGGATAAATTGAAAGACGCACGATCTGGTTTCGGTTTACAAAATTCTTGGAATGCTTTTATTCCAATATTTCGTACCAATATTGATCAATGTTGGGTTACGAAATCGATGAAAGTGACAAATTTTTATCGAGGAGAAGACATAAAATCAGACCATTTTCCGATTGTAGCGGAATTAAAAATAGAATAAAGCTAACTATTTATTTATTTTTTCAGCATTTTCTTACACTATTTAGATACTATGTATACTTTTTCGTTTGGGTGTTAATTTATTCTACTTTTTCTTTGTGCAGAATTAATAATTATTTGAACTATTATACCAACCAAGCCAATTGATTTTTTTTATAGAAAATCAATCTTTATTTATTACTAAACCCTGTAAACCTTCGGAAGTATTTCTGAAGGTTTTTTTTATGTTTAAAAAAAGAAGATGTTTTTGAGTAAATTTTTAGATTTCAAAAAAATAATTATCTTTGATTTTCAATCGAAAGGGGTGCTTCTTTATTTAGAGGCTGAGATTATACCCAAAGAACCTGGGCAGGTAATGCTGCTAAGGGAAATGGTACTTCACCAAATTACATTCGCGCGTAAAATTTATAAGTGTAAGATGGCTCCTTTCATAATATTTTTAAAAATTAATTATGAAAAGGTCGATTTTTTTATTGTCATTATTTGGTGCATCCATACTGTATGCTCAAGAAAATGATACAATTCAAAAAGAAGAAATTCAACTTCAAGAAGTTTCTATTGTTGAAAAACTTCCAATTACAGTTGAAAAAGTAACAGCTAAACTGTTACAAAAAAAGAATTTAGGACAAGATGTTCCAACATTGTTAAATTCAGCTACATCAGTTTCTATTACATCTGATACAGGAACAGGGATTGGTTATTCATCCATCAAAATTCGTGGACTTAATGAACAATCGATTAATGTTACTTTGAATGGAATTCCATTAAATAACCCAGAATCTCAAGGTGTTTTTTGGGTAAATATGCCTGATTTAGCATCATCAACAAATGCTATGACGATACAAAGAGGCGTAGGAACTTCTTCAAATGGAATGGCTTCTTTTGGTGCAAGTGTAAACATTGAATCTCAAAATCCATCTGCAATTCCTTTCGCAGAAGCAAATGTTTCTTTTGGAAGCTTCAATACGCAAAAGTATACTTTTCAGGCAGGTACAGGGAGAATACTAAACAATAAATTGAGTATTGACGGTCGTTTTTCTAAGTTGGATTCTGATGGTTATGTAGATCGTGCTTGGGCAGACTTGATTTCCTATGATGTGACTGCTTTGTATGAATTGAATGATAAAACAAAATTTAGGTTTCAGAATATGTTTGGTAAAGAACAAACTTATCAAGCTTGGAGTGGTGTAGATGCGGAGACCTTGAAAAAAGATCGTACCTACAATTATGAAGGCGAAATGTATGATTCGGAAGGAAATATGCTTGGCTATTATAATAATCATACAGATAATTACAAACAGAATCATTATTTTTTGTCTTGGTTACAAGATTTAGGAAATCAATGGAAGTCTAATTTAACGATTCATTACACAAAAGGTAAAGGTTATTACGAGAGCTATAAAAATAATCGCGGATTAGAACGTTATAAATTAAATCATTTAACATCAGAGAAAAGAAACTTAATCAATAGAGAATATCTTGATAATGATTTTTATGGATTTAATTTGGAAGTAGAAAATCAAAAGTTGAACGATTTTAAAGTCTTTTTTGGTTTATCTGCAAACAAATATGATGGCGATCATTATGGTAATGTATTGTGGGTAGACAACACAGATTGGTCTGATAAAAATTTTAAATACTATAACAATAATGCCGTAAAAAAACAATTTGCAGCTTATGCAAAAGTGCTGTATCAAATCAACAAATTTGATCTTTTTGGAGATTTACAGTATCGTTATGTAGGTTATGATGCAAAATATTTACCAAATGGCGAAAATGATGCAGAAGAATTTAGACCATTTACGGATACGTTTAATTTTGTGAATCCAAAAGCCGGAGTAAATTTTAATATAAATTCAACTAATACGTTGTATGCTTCTTATGGAATTTCGCACCGAGAGCCTTTGCGTATTGATTATGAAGGACTAAATGGAAAAGATAAAAAGCCTGAAGAAGAATTTTTACAAGATTATGAATTGGGGTATAAAAAAAGTGGACGACTTTCTTTAAGTGCCAATTTGTACTACATGGCTTATAAAAATCAATTAGTTCCAACAGGTGAAATTAATGATGTCGGAAGTCGTAAAAGAACAAATTCTGGTAAGAGTTTTAGAAGAGGAATTGAGCTGGACGCAAATTATAAAATCATTCCAAATCGTTTGAATATTTTTGGGAATATAACTTTTAGTGAGAATAAACACGAAAATTATACAGAAGAAGTGTGGGATGAAAACTGGAATTCATCATTAAAAGAATATGGAAAAACGAAGATTGCACTATCGCCAGATGTAATTTCTGCATTCGGATTCGAAGCAATTCCATTCAAGAATGTACTGGTTAACTTAACAAATAAATATGTAGGTGAGCAATATTTGTCCAATACAGAACCAGTAGATGGAAAATTGGATAGTTACTTGGTATCAGATTTATTGATTCGATATTCACCAAAAGTAAAAGGAATTAAAAACCTTGAATTTTCGATCTTAATTAATAATTTATTTGATGTCGAATACGAATCGAATGGTTATTATTACGAAGGAGGTTATTATTTTCCGCAAGCAGGTATTAATGTTTTAGGAGGAATTAGTATTCGTTTATAAAACCAAAAAGCTCGAGATTTTCTCGGGCTTTTTTTATTCCTCAAAAAAATCCAAAGGAATTTGCCATAATTGTTCTTTATTTTTCTCCTCTAAAAAAATCTAAATGCCAATTTTTTCTAATCCAACTTCTTTCGGAACAATATTCAGACGTTTTTTCTTCGCATTTTTCAGCACCAATTCAGCAAAAAGATCAACAGCTTTTGGCGTTGCCATAAAGTCATCATCCAAGCTAATAATTAAAATAGGTTTGGTGATTTCCTCGAATAAGTTCTGAGTTTGATCTGCATAATCTATTATTGATTTTTTAAAATAGATTAATTTCTTCCAATCGTGGGCAATCCCTTTTGGAATTGGTTCGCCCATTCCAACTTTTTGTGAAGGGAAAAAGCCATAAATTTTGGATAAAATAGGAATAGCAATTTTGAAGAAAAACGTAACTTTTGGTTTATCCTTTCGGTGAAAATTTTTGATGTAACCGTATTGCAAACCAATTGTAATTATTTTTGAATAAATTTTATAAGCAGGTGTCAAACCAATCATTATTCCGCCAATACTATGACCAATTAAAAATTTTTTATGAGTAGGATAAAATTCTTCAATATATTGTGTCAAACTTAAAAAATATTTGTCAGCTCAATCGATAAAATTTGCTTTAAAGTTTTTCGGTTTAGAGTCTCCGATACCACGATAGTCATAAGTGAAAACTAAATAACCTTTGTTTGCTAAATAAATTGCAAACTTGGTATAAAAAGATTGTTTCACACCAATTGCAGATGAGATCACAATAATTTTATTGGTTGCATTATTTTCTCCAAAAGAAGTTACTGATAGTTTAAATTTATCAAAAGTTTCGACAAAAAAGTTTTCATTTTTCGCATTTAATTCTCAAGATAAAACATATTTTTACTTTTTAAATTAATCGCATGAAAAAACTTATTTTTATACTGACTTTATTTTTAGCCAACATAGCATTCTCACAAGAGTTAAAAAAAGAAAATGTGCTCGGTTTTTGGAAATTGAAAGAAGCTGGTTTTTATGAAGCTGGGAAAAAAATATCAAAAGATTTTGACAATTGTCGATTAATGAGGAATTATACAATTTGGGATAATGGATACGCAATTTATAATTATGTAGAAGGAAGAAATGGCAATTGTTTCCCAAGCGAACCAAGATTAACTTTGTGGAGAATTGTAGAGAATAGAATACAATTTTATATTGATGATTATGTTTTTGAAGATAAAGTTGTCAAAGTTAACGAGGATAATTCAATAACTTTTGAAACATTTACCGAGAAAAAAATAATGGATTCAGATAAAAATTATGAAAAAATTGCAAATACAATCAGTTATGACATTTTAGAAAAACTCTAATGTAAACTTATAATGTTATTACGTCAATCAAAATTTTTATTTTTACATGATAATTTGAATTTAAAATGAAAAATTTTTTCGGTATATTTTTGATCTCAACTTTTTTACTTTCTATTTTTTCATGTAAAGAAGATGATTCTTTAGCGATATCTCAGGATCAATTATTGCGCGCTAACAAATGGCAGTTGAAAGAAATTCGTTACAAAAGAGCGAATGTAGATACAGTTGATAAGTTATTAGAATGTGAAAGGCAATCGACGTTAGATTTTAGAGATGTAGAAAAATATTTTTCAGTGGTTTTTGAAACGATTAACGGAAATTGTCAAGAAACAGTTACAGAAGGAAAATATACTTTTGAAGCTGAAAAATCGAAAAGATCCTTGAACGTTACCCCAACAAATGGAGAATTGAAAAAATATTATATGGAACAATTAGATCCGTATTATATGATTATTCAAGATAGTTTAATCGTAAATGACACCTTACAGTTTAGACGTTTTGTTTATCAACCAGTGAAATAATAAAAAATGCTCGAATTTTCGAGCATTTTTTATTCAAACATTTTTCGCGTAATAAAATCTTTTTCTAAGCTCCATGCACGTGCAGGAGAATATTCTCTTCCGTAATAAATAATCTGTATATGAAGTTTATTCCATAATTCTTTCGGAAAAATTTTCTTAGCATCTTTCTCTGTTTCTTCAACGTTTTTACCTTTGGTTAACTTCCATAATTTCATCAAACGATGAATGTGCGTATCTACAGGAAAAGCAGGATGACCAAACCATTGCGCCATTACAACCGAAGCTGTTTTGTGACCAACTCCTGGCAATTCTTCTAACTCTTCAAAACTTTCAGGTACTTCACCATTGTGTTTTTCGAGTAAAATTTCGGATAATCGTTTGATATTTTTTGCTTTCGTATTTGACAAGCCAATTTCGCGGATATAATATTTTATTTCATCCACTTCTAATAGTGACATTGCTTTTGCATTGGCTGCTTTTGCAAATAATTCGGGTGTAACTTGATTCACCTTTTTATCTGTTGTTTGGGCAGATAAGAGTACTGCAATCAATAAGGTAAAAGCATCTTGATGATCTAATGGAATAGGAGGTGTAGGGTATAATTTTTCCAATTCATCAATCACAAATTGCACACGTTCTTTCTTTAACATCATAAGTTCTGAAACTTTTATGTAAATGTATCATTTTTATCTTGATTATTTTATAACGACTTATTTTGACGTTTTAATAACTTACATTTGTAGTAGAAATAAAAGATTAATTAATTAAATCAATCCAGATTCAAGATATAATCATTATTTTTACGAGAAGTTCTAAAGACAAATCAACATGTTAAAAGTAGGAGATAAAGTTCCAGATTTTAAAGGAATTGATCAAGATGGAAACGAGGTTTCGTATCAAGATTTCGCAGGAAAAAAATTGGTAGTTTTCTTTTATCCAAAAGCAAGTACGCCTGGTTGTACAGCCGAAGCATGCGATTTGCGCGATAACGAAAATGCGTTGAAAGCACAAGGTTATCATTTGGTTGGTGTAAGTGCAGATTCTGTAAAAAGACAAAAGAATTTTGCTGAGAAAAATAATTTACCTTTTCCTTTGCTTGCAGATGAAAGCCATGCTATTTTGAATGCATTTGGCGTTTGGGGACCTAAGAAATTTATGGGACGCGAATTTGATGGAATTCATCGTACAACTTTCATTATTGATGAAAATGGAATGATTACAGATGTAATCGAAAAAGTGAAAACAAAGGAACACGCAAAACAAATATTAGAAAAATAAAAAAAATAAGATAATGAGCGATTTAGATAATAAAAAGAAAGCACTACAGCTGATTTTAGATAAAATGGACAAAGCTTACGGTAAAGGAACTGTAATGCGTATGGGAGATTCGGCTGTTGATGATAAGATAGAAGTCATCTCTTCAGGATCTTTGGGATTAGATTTAGCGTTAGGTGTAGGAGGTTATCCTCGAGGACGTGTAATCGAAATCTACGGACCAGAATCTTCAGGTAAAACAACCTTAACGTTACACGCAATTGCAGAAGCTCAGAAAGCAGGTGGTATTGCAGCATTTATTGATGCAGAACATGCTTTTGACCGTTTTTATGCATCTAAATTAGGGGTTGATGTAGAAAACTTAATTATTTCTCAACCAGATAATGGTGAGCAAGCGTTAGAAATTGCTGATAATTTAATTCGTTCAGGTGCGATAGATATTATTGTAATTGACTCGGTAGCAGCATTAACGCCAAAAGCGGAGATCGAAGGTGAAATGGGTGATTCTCGTATGGGATTACAAGCTCGTTTGATGTCGCAAGCGTTACGTAAGTTGACAGGTACAATTAACAAAACAAAGTGTACTGCAATTTTCATTAACCAGTTACGTGAAAAAATTGGTGTAATGTTCGGAAATCCAGAAACAACAACAGGTGGTAATGCGTTAAAATTCTATGCTTCTGTTCGTTTAGATATTCGCCGTTCAACTCAAATTAAAAATGGAGACGAAGTAATCGGAAATCACTCGAAAGTAAAAGTTGTTAAAAACAAAGTTGCTCCTCCATTCCGTCAAGCTGAGTTTGATATTATGTATGGTGAAGGAATTTCTAAAGTAGGAGAAGTTTTGGATATGGGGGTTGAGAAAGGAATTGTAAACAAATCTGGTTCTTGGTATTCGTATAATGATAGCAAATTAGGACAAGGCCGTGATGCTGTAAAAGAAGTATTGAAAGATAATCCTGAATTGTGTGAAGAAATTGAAGCGAAAATTGTTGCTTTAATTAAAGGAGAACCTGTTACGGGTGAAGTTTCTGTTGATGATCCAGCTGATTTATTAGAAGATTAAGGTTAATTCGAAAGAATTTTTATATAAAATAGAAAAGCCCTGAATTATCAGGGATTTTCTATTTTTTTTTGAATTAAATTTTATCAACTTTAAAATATTTATTAATACTATTATTAAGATTATTTAAATCTTCCTTATGATCAATCATATGCTTTTCAAATTTTCGAATGATATCTTGATAACGATAAGACTCAGTGTTATTAAGATTTTTAAATAGGATATTATATAGACAACCAATGTTATGATGAATATTTGAAATAATTATTTCAATATCATCTTTTAGTTCTTTTGGTATAAATGGATTTATTTTTAAATTTTTCAAATCATTATAAAAATTTGAAAAATTTCTATTTAAGAAAATTCTCTGTATTGGTACGTTGGAATTGTCAATCTCTTTTTCTTTTATAGTTTTTGTTTTTAAGTATTTATCTAAAATATCTAAATCACCTTCAACAAATTTTAGATTTAATAGAGTATCTTTTTCATAAACTTCAAATAGGTTTTTTAAATTATCATTACAATAATCAAATAGCAATTTTTGATATTCATCATAATTCTCTTTGTTTAGACCAATAGAGATTAAGTAATTAAAATCAATATTAAGTTTAATTAACATTGGATAATCTGCAGATAAATAGAAGTTCTGTCCATTTGAGCTGTATTTATCTATAAATTCAGTAATGTTTTTAATTTGATATTTAACAATTTCAGTTCTGATTGGGTTAAAAAGAGACTTTTTAGCATTTGTATATGATTTGTAAGCAATAACTCCAGTTATAATTGCAGTAATAGAGGCAATAATCCAGAATAATATATTTACTAAATCTTTAATAAGTAAAATATTATTTATTATATAGTCTAATATAATCATATTCCAATTACTCCAAAATATACTTCAATTTATAGCCAAACATGCCACGATCTTTGATCATATCAGCAACACCTTCTGGACATTCGTTCTCCCAATCTTGTTCAGCATTGGCAATTTTTTCTAAAATTCGACGCGAATAAGAATCTAAATAACCTCTGTTATAATTCAGAATATCTTGAATTCGTCCATTATACAAGAAATATTTGTACAATTCGTGTACGTTGTCACTTACTTGTAGATTTTTAGAAGTTAGTAAAATATCTTTTTGTTTGTCTAAATATGGATATAAATAAACTTTTACATTTTTCTTGAACAATTTTCCGAAAGCTTCCATAATTCCACCAGGTAAATCAGCATAATATTGTTCATTGAAAATCTCGACCAAATTATTAACACCCATTGCTAACCCAATTTTGGTTTGATTTCGAGTGAATTTTGAGAAATAGTCAACTAATTTATAATATTCAGAAAAGTTAGAAATGATAACATTGTGACCTAAACTTCCAATTATATCAGCACGATCTAAGAAATCACGTTCGTTTAATTCGCCTTCAAAACCAGAAGCAATCAGATTAGAAAGTGTAATCTCGAATAAAATTTCGGTGTTATCTGTTCGTACATTATCTTCTTGTTTAAAAATTTCTAATCCACCTTTGAACATGTCCATATTCACGTTCATAAAAGGACGGAAAGAACCACGAATAGCAAAGATATTTTTCTTGTAAAGTAAATCTGCTGGAAGAATATTTTTCCCTTGTGGATTGAAAACCGCAACATCTGTCATTCCATTTTTAACCAATTGAAGCGACATCAAACGATTATCAACATATTTAAATTGCGGACCACGGAAATTAATCATATCAATTTCTAATTGATCTTTATCCAACGTATCATACAAAGACTTGATTAATTTTCTTGGGTTATCATGGTAATAATAAGCGCCATAAATTAAGTTTACACCCAAAACACCTAATGTTTCTTGTTGTAATTGCGCTGTATTTTCTTTGAATTTTACATGAAAAATAATTTCATTTGCTTTTTCTTCTTCTGCATTCAATTTGAAACGTAAACCTATCCAACCTTGACCTTCATTCTTTTTCGAATAATCAATAGTAGTAACCGTATTTGCATAAGTAAAAAATGCTTTCTCTTTGTAATGATCATCAATAAGACGTTCTTTCATCAATTCCATCTCATGATCCAACATTTTTTTAAGACGAGCTTGTGTTACATAACGACGATTTTCCTCAACACCATAGATAGAATCAGACATCTCTTTGTCATATGCACTCATTGCTTTCGCAACAGTACCTGAAGCTGCACCAGCGCGATAAAAAAAACGAACAGTCTCTTGACCTGCTCCAATTTCTGCAAAAGAACCGTATATTTTCGGATTCAAATTGATCTCTAAAGCTTTTTGTTTAGGAGTAAGAACTTGTTCTAATGCCATAATTATATTTCAAATAGTTTGTGGTAAATTTACCAAATCATTATGGCTAAATCAAATATAAAAATACATTTTTTAGGAACTGGGACTTCGCAAGGAATTCCGATTATTGGAAGCGATCATCCTGTATGTCTGTCGACTAATCAAAAAGATAAACGTTTGCGATCATCGTTGTTATTAGAAAAAAATGGTAAGATTATTACGATAGATAGTGGTCCCGATTTTAGACAACAAATGTTACGTTACAATGCGCAAAGATTGGACGGGATATTGTACACACATGAGCACAATGATCATGTAATGGGATTAGATGATATTCGTCCTTTGGTATTCAAATCTGGTGAAGACATGAATGTTTATGGTTTGAAACGCGTATTAGATGAATTGCATAATCGTTTTCCCTATATGTTTGCCGAACATAAATATCCTGGTGTGCCAACGGTGATAGAAAATTATATTGAAGAAGATAAGTTTGAAGTTGCTGGATTCTCGATAGAACCAATTAAAATAATGCATGGACCATTGCCTATTTTGGGTTATCTGATTGATGATAAAATTGCTTATTTAACTGATGTGAAAACGATTCCTGTAGAGTCTTTAGAAAAATTAAGAGGGGTAGAAATTTTGATTATAAGTGCATTGCGTGTAGAACATGAACATTTTTCACATATTTTGTTAGACGAAGCGATTCGATATGCTGAATTAATAGGTGCTAAACAAACTTTTTTTACACATATTTCGCATCATTTGGGTTTTCATGATGAAGTTGAGAATCAATTACCAAAAGGTAAATATTTGGCTTACGATACGTTAGAAATAATTCTGTAAAAAGTTTAAAAAATAGTTGGAAAAATAAATAAACTAACACTATATTTGCAGTCCATAAAGGCTCGGATGGCGGAATTGGTAGACGCGCACGACTCAAACTCGTGTTCCTTTGGAGTGTGGGTTCGATTCCCACTCCGAGTACTGAAATTAAGACTTATTTAACTGTAAATCAATTATTTAAGTCTTTTTTGTTTTGTGTTATCCCCTAAGTATCCCCTAAATTTTTAAAACTCATTTTTTTAACTGCTTTTAAAAGTGGTTTAAACATTAAATATAAAACCTCATCATTTCGGTTTGAAAGATGAGTTTTTTTGTTTTTATGTAATTTGATTAACTTTATATTATTAAATAATCTTACCCGTTTGGCTCACTGTTTTTACAAAGTCGACACCGTTGGGGTAAAGGTTGAAGTCAAACCCGTAAGGCTCACTGTTTACATAGACTTACACCGTTGGGGTTTGGCTTTTTTATGCTCATAATCCCACTCATTAGACCCGTCGCTAAATTGTGTTACATAGTTTGCAAATCTTGTAAAATTGTTTTGTTCCGTTACAAATTTAAATTAATGCCTAATCATCTAAATTGTTGTTTAATAACAATACTACAGTAATAAATGTCCATTGTTTATTATTTAATTTTCATTTAACAAACAGATAATATTTAGTTAAGCTAGTAAGAAAATAGAAGAGTTACTTTTGTATCAACATAATCCTCATGTGTTAATTTATATCATTTCTCAAAATCACTTCTCGTATCGGGAAGTTTTTTTGTTTTTAGTAGAAAAATAGAAAGCAAAAAAAGTCGAAATGTTAATTTCGACTTTTATATTTATCCTTTGTTTAAACGATCAATGACGTACTCGACTTGAGTTTTTCCATGAGGTTTTGGAGAACCGTTTTCGTCCAAATTAACCATTGTTATTCGGTCAACTGTAATAATGGTTTCGTGGGTCATTTTATTTCGAACCTCACATTGTAAAACCAAAGAAGTTCTTCCAAATTTTACGACTTCTATTCCAATCTCAACAATATCTCCTTCTTTGGCAGATGACATGAAATTAATTTCGGACATGTGTTTTGTGACGACATGCGAATTTTCGAGTTGAACAATACTGTATAATGCAGCTTCTTCATCGATCCAAGCCAAAAGTTTTCCTCCAAAAAGTGTTTTGTTTGGATTGAGATCTTCTGGTTTTACCCATTTACGAGTGTGAAATTTCATAGTTTTTTGTTTTAACTTCTTGTTTATTTTGAGTTGCTAAATGATTTGCATCTGAAATGAATTGAACTAAATTAACGGCATATTTTCCATCTAATAAAGAGTTGTTGTCGTGGATTAAGGCTTCCGAAATTTCTGCAATTGCATTGGGATGAAAGTTCTTTTGATCGGTTGAAATTGTATTGGAACAGCATACATTTTTGAGATCGGAATAAATCATTTGATTAAGGTATTGATCTCCAATTTTAATTGTTCCTTTTTCTGCAATGATTGTAATATTACTTTCGAAATTTTTATTAAAAACAGAAGTTGTATAAATCATGTGTCCAATTGTATCATCAGCTATAAAATCAACACAGCCAGAATCATCAAACTCCGTAATTTCTTGATGCGTAAAATTGAAACTTTTTGCATTGGTACATACCACTTCGTTGAACCAAAAATTCATGATATCTACAAAATGAGAAAATTGGGTAAATAATACTCCACCGTCCATTTCTTGATTTCCGTGCCATTCACGCAATTTGTAATAATTCTTGTTACGGTTCCAATAGCAATTAATATTCACCATGAAAACTTTCCCTAAAGAATTGTTGTCAAGTAAATTTTTTATGTATTGTACAACTGGAGAAAAACGAAGTTGCATTGAGGTAAAAACACGAAGTTTTTTTTCCTCAGCAACTTTCAAGATTTCATTTGTATCTTCTACTGTTAAAGCGATAGGCTTTTCAATCAAGACATTTTTTCCTGCTTTTAGGCAACGAATAGCGTGTTCGCGATGCATACCATTTGGTGTTGCAATCACCACTACATCTGTTTCTTGATCTTCGTTCAGAAAACTTTCAAGGGTAGAATAACCTTTGATTGGTAAATCTTCGGGTAAATTAAAATCGATAACCGAGATTAATTGTGCATTTTCAGCTTCTTCTATCGCTTGTTGATGTACACGTCCAATATGACCGTAGCCTAAAATGGAAAAATTTTTCATTGAAATTATTTAATAATTTTTTCTAATATCTTTTGCGTGATTAGATAAGTTGGTTTTACACCTGTTAATCCTAAGCCACCTGAAGCCAATGTACTTCCTGTTTCTAACGGATTATCCGAAGCGTAATAAGCATACATCACTTTAACATCTTTATCGATATGATGTCTAATTTTAGATGCTACCTGAATTGCTTTTTGGTAATGAGCTCCCTCCATTTCTAATCCAATTGCTTGGAAAGACGAATTTTTAAAATATTCTAAAACGTCTTTGTTCTGCAATGATGTTCCTAAAACCGAAATCATAGGTCCTTCGTACACTCCTAAACCTTGGCCTTCGAAATCTGCAGCTGATAATTCGTTATCAAAAACATAGTTATCTGTTGTACCTTCGAAAACGTGGGCTGTCGCAATCATGATATCACCTTTTATTCCTTCAAGAATTCCAGCTTTACCCATAATCGCAACAGATTTCACATTCATTTTGAACTTTGCATCATCAACTTTATACGGTTTTAATAACTCGTCCATCGCTTCGAATGCTTGTTCACCAAATGCATAATCCATTACAATAATCACTTCATTATTCTTATCTTTTGCATAAGAAAATGCTGAGTTTGCTATGTTTACTTTCGATAAATCAATAATTTGAACATCGATATTTGTTCCTGATTGATCTTTGATGTAAACTAAGCCATTTTGTTGTGTGTATTCATTTAACGAATCGCGAAGCATTTTGTTATTTGCAGCACTTAAATCTTCGTAAATTTCTACACCATCGTTTTTGTATTTTCTTTTCAATCCATCATATGCGTACAACATATTCGATACACTGTGCATATTTGCAGAGATGATATGAATGTTTTTATCTTGAAGATTATTTTCGAATAATACACGTTTGATGGCATTTGCCCATTTTTCTCCAATCATATGGTGACCAATCGATTCACGCAAAGTTGAAGTGAATGTAATTTCGCGTTTTTTTGTACCGATACGATCTTGTTGACTTGTGTAACCCATCCAATAAACGATGCGGAAAAAACGATCTTTATCATTAGAAGTTCCAAAATATTCGTGAATATCTTGCGTTTCTTCAAATGTTCTTCCTAAAATCGTCGATAAATGCATCAAGGCAACTTCACGCTCTTTACGAGAAATTTCAGCCTCATTAAAAACGACATTTTCGATGAATTCCCATGCTCTACTTTTAGAAAGAGTTTCGTTACTAAACGCTCTGTTTCTAATTTTATCTGCTTCGTTGTATAAAAACGTTAAGTGCGTTAATACATCATAAATATCAGAACGACCACGTGAAATTTCGATATTCATTTGATCATCATCAATTCTGTAGCAAAAACGACGGCGTTTGGCAGGAATAATAGGTGTAAAAATTGAACGATCGTAACCTTCATCCGATGTAAAAGACACATAAGGTGTTTCTACAATTCCTTCTGGTAAACGATCTAAAACGTACATCAATCCGCTTAGTTCTACTTTGTTTGGATCTGTCATCGATCCGTAAATTTCAGGATTAATTTCGAATAATAAGTTTCTTAGCATTTTTCCAGGTGCACCAGATGGACGGTACACTCCTCTATGAAATAAATGACGCATAGAGATGTATAATCTTTCAATAGCGTCAGTAGATCTTCTTGCTCTTGTTATAGACATAAAATTTTTACTTTTTTTGGTTGTTTAATTCTTCTTGAATGGCCATTAATTCATCATACCATTCTTGCCCAAACTTTCGGACCAATGAATCTTTAGCAAACGTTGCGACATTTACTTTCAATTCTTTTCCTAAGGTACAAGCATCTGCACAAATATCCCACACATGATAGTTGACAGAAGTGAAATTTGAATATTCCTTAATACGAACTGGATATAAATGACACGAAATGGGCTTTTTGTAATCCACTTTTCCGTCTTCGTAGGCTTTTTCTATTCCACATTTCGAAAAACCATTTTCTTCGAATACCAAATAGGCACATTCGCGATTATTAACCAAAGGCGTTACCCAATCGCCATCGGTATCCATTGTGTACTTACCTTCTTGCTCAATCACCGCAATTCCTTCGGGACGCAAATAAGGTTTTACATCTTCATAAATATCGTCTAATATTGTTAATTCGTCTTCATCTAAAGGTGCACCAGCGTCACCTTCTACACAACAAATCCCTTTACATTTGTTTAGATTACAAACAAAATCTTCATTTAGTAGTTCTTCAGATACAAGGGTCTTTCCTATTTGGAACATATGTTACATTAAATTTTGTAACATGCAAAGATACGGATTATTCCTCAGAAAAATGTAATTTTGTAAAAGAATAATGGATAATTTACTTTCAAAAATCAATCATCCTAAGGAACTTAGGGCTATTGAAACGTCTCAATTAAATCAGTTAGCTTATGAGATGCGAGAATTTATTTTGGATACTTTAAGCGTAAAACCGGGTCATTTAGGCGCGAGTTTAGGTGTGATCGAATTGACAATAGCTTTGCATTATCATTACAATACACCAAATGATTTGTTGATTTGGGATGTTGGACATCAATGTTATCCACATAAAATTTTGACTGGTCGAAAAGAAGTTTTTGATTCGCTTCGTCAAAAAGATGGCGTTTCTGGTTTTCCAACTCGTTTAGAAAGTGAATTTGATACGTTTGGAACAGGGCATTCTTCTACTTCAATTTCTGCAATTGTTGGTATGGCAACTGCGGATAAAATCAATCAAATCAATAGAAAACATATCGCCATTATTGGTGATGCTTCGATAACATCTGGAATGAGTTTGGAAGCGTTGAACCATCTTGGTTCAACCAATTTAGATGTTTTAGTGATTTTGAATGACAATGATATCGGAATTGATCCTTCGGTTGGTGGTTTGAAAAAACATTTTAAATCATTAGAAAATCAATCCGAAAATATTTTCACCAATTTTGGTTTAAATTTTATTGGAACAATCGATGGGCACAACTTTGAGGAATTATTTGATGCTTTTGAAAAAGCAGATTCAATCAAAGGTCCAAAAGTTTTACATATCAAAACAACCAAAGGAAAAGGGTACGAACAAGCCGAAATTGATCAAGTAAAATGGCATGCACCAGGTTTATTTAATAAGGAAACAGGTGAAATAAAATCAAAGAAAAGGGAAAAATCGTATCAAGATGTTTTTGGTGAAACGATGTATCAATTACTTGCAAATAATCCTCAAATTGTAGCGATAACACCTGCAATGTTAACAGGAAGTAATTTGGTAAAATGTCATCAAGATTTCCCTAATCGTGTTTTTGATGTTGGAATTGCGGAGCAACACGCAGTGACATTTGCAGCTGGTTTGGCAACGCAAAATACCGTTCCGTATTGCGTGATTTATTCCACATTTTTACAGCGTGCATACGATCAAGTGATACATGATGTTGCTTTGCAGAATTTACCTGTTGTTTTTTGTATCGATCGTGCAGGATTCGTTGGTACAGACGGTGCGACGCATCATGGTTATCTTGATATTGCGTATTTACGCGAAATTCCGAACATGATTGTTTCTTCTCCTCGAAACGAAAAAGATTTCAAAAATCTCTTGTATACAGCACAATTCACGAAACATCCTTTTGCAATTCGCTATCCAAAAAATAATATCCAAACCTATAATTCTAAAGTCGAAAAAATAGAAATCGGTCAATCTGAAATCATTTTTGAAGGGAATCAAATAGCAATTCTTTCAACTGGTTTAATTAGTTCTCGAATAGAAGAAATTATCATTCAACATCATCTTCAAGACAAAGTAGCTTTGATTGATTTCCCGTTTATTAAACCTTTAGACGAATGTCGCTTAAAAGCTATTTCATTGAAATATTCGACTATTTTAACCTTTGAAGATGGAATCAAAAAAGGTGGTTTTGGGAGTGGAGTTTTAGAGTTTCTGAATTCAATTCATTACAAAGGAAATATCACCATTAATGGCTATCCAGACGAATTTATCGAACATGCCTCAATTGTTGAATTAGAACAAATGGTTGGATTAGATGATTCATTTATTTTCGAAATGATTTTATCTTATTCATAATTTTCGGTACGAGAGTTGTAGTTGCAAACGCATCTCAATAAATAGGACATAATGAAAAAAATAATTAGTTTATCTTTTATAGCAGTTTTGCTAACGTTGCAATCTTGTGGAACAACAAGTAATATGCAAGAATTCTACACAAAATATGACAATCAGTCTACCGTAATTCCTTTACCATCTTTTGCGCTAAAATTAGCTGGAAAAGCAGGCGGAGCAGATTTATTTAATTATTTGAAATCAGCTAAAGTTTTTGTAGTTAGCGATGCAGGACAAGGAAAGCAAAAACGAATCATGAATGATTTGCAATCGTCAATGCGTGGTGAAAAATACGAAAACTTAGTAAAGTTTAAAGCAAAAGATAGTCGTTTGAATATTTCGTTACAAGAAGATGGTGATCGTGTAAAGAAAATGATTTTTGGGATTAATGGCTTTCGTAATGTATTGGTAATTGATTCGAAATTAGATATTCCACGAACAGATTTAGATAAAATTTTAGACAAGGTTTCGGCTGAAGATATTGCAGATTTAGCAGATATTTTGAAATAATATAGGAAGCCAGCTAATTTGCTGGCTTTATTTCATATACAAGTTTAATAGATTCATCTTTAAAATTATATTCTCTATAATAAATGATCACCTGATGATCTATAAATAATTTTGTATTCTCATAAAACTTCTTAATATTTAATTTACTATCATCTAAAATGTATAAATCTTTGCATCCATTTTCATTATAAAGAGAAGTCGTGAAATTCTTTTTAGACTTTCGAGCTTTTTCAGCTAAATAATCTTCTTCAACATAACCTAAACAGCTTTTTCCTATATCGGATAAGCGAATTATCTGAGTCTTTGCTTCAGGCAATTTCACCATCAAACAACTATTTGACATAAAAAGGAGAATCATAAATCCTAGAAATCGGTAATTTTTCATCATAATGAAATTAATGTTGTACATTAATTAAAAATAGATAAATTTTATCTCAAAACAATTCTTCTTAACTTTGTCGCATGAGTGGAAAATTATATTTGGTTCCAACACCAATCGGAAATTTGGGAGATATGACATTTAGAGCGGTTGATGTGCTAAAAGAATCGGATGTGATTCTTGCTGAAGACACGCGAAATAGTGGTATTTTACTAAAACATTTCGAAATTTCTACTCCAATGCGTAGTTATCATATGCACAACGAACATCAAGCAACAGAAGATATTATTCGTCAGTTAAAAGATGGTCAAATTATCTCTATTATTACAGATGCTGGAACTCCGGGTATTTCTGATCCAGGTTATTTGTTAGCGAAAGAGTGTGTTGCAAATGATATTGTTATCGAATGTTTGCCTGGCGCAACTGCTTTTGTTCCTGCTTTGGTTGTTTCGGGATTACCAAATAACGAATTTACTTTTGTTGGATTTTTACCTGTAAAAAAAGGACGAAAATCTAAATTAGACTCATTAGTAGATGAAAAGAAAACAATGATTTTCTACGAATCTCCCCATAAAATAGGACGAACTTTAAAAGATTTAGCTGAAAATTTTGGCGCTGAACGTAAAGCGAGTTTATCACGAGAAATTTCTAAAAAGTTTGAAGAAACATTACGTGGAACTTTAACAGAATTGGCTGAAATTGCCGAAAAAAGAAATTTAAAAGGTGAAATGGTTTTGGTTGTTGAAGGAAATCACTAATCGTTGAAACGAATGTCTTTGATGTTTAATTGCCAAGTTCCTTTTCCTTGCCAATAATTCATCCCGATAGTATAAACCATATCAAACGATTGACCTTTCTCTAATTTTGGACCAAATTTACCTAATTTGAAACCTATTGCAGGAAATGTAATACGCGTATCTCGTTGATGTACATACAAACGTGCATGTTCTTTACCAACTAATCTAAAATCTGTTGCCAATAGATCTTTTGACAGAAAAACAGGATTCATATTTTCTGGACCAAAAGGAGCCATACGCATCACAGATTCTAAAAAAGTACGTGTCATATCGTTGAACGATATCTCTTTATCAATCAAAATAGAAGGTGTAAAGTGTTTGCCGTTCGACATTTCTTTTACCGTTTCATCAAATTTTATTTTAAACTTCTCGAAGTTTTCTTCTTTCATTGCTAAACCAGCCGCCGCCATATGTCCACCAAATTGAGTTAGCAAATCTTTGTTGGTTGCAATAGCAGAATGAATATCAAATTCTTGAATAGAACGTGCCGAACCTACTATTTCTCCTTCATTGTTTTTCGTAAATACAATCGTCGGTTTGTAGTACAAGTCAACTAAACGCGAAGCAACAATTCCTATGACTCCCTTATTCCAAGAAGAATCGTAAACAATTGTCGAATATTTTTCATCTGTATTGATTTGATTTAGTTGTAATAGCGCATCATGTGTCATGTCAAGGTCCAACGTTTTGCGTTCGTTATTCAAAGAATTTATGTCATTCAGGTATTTACGACAATCTTCTTCGTCTGTACTCAACATAAAACGAACAGCTTCAGAACCGTGTTTTATTCGTCCAGCGGCATTAATTTTTGGCGCAATTGAAAAAACAACATTCGAAATGTTGACATTATTTTTAATATTGGTCGGAATTAATTGTTGAAATGCTAAACGAGGTTCAGAGTTTAATCGTTGTAAACCTGCATAAGCTAAGATGCGATTTTCACCCGTAATGGGTACAATATCAGCCGCAATACTTACAGCAACTAAATCTAAAAGTGGTAAAAGATTCTCTTTCGGAAGGTTAAACTTTTCGGTATATGCTTGTGCTAATTTAAATCCAACTCCACAGCCGCTCAACTCTTTGTACGGGTAACGGCAACCTTTTTGTTTTGGATCCAAAACAGCATAGGCTTTTGGCACAGAACGATCTGGTAAATGGTGATCGCAAATAATATAATCTATTTTTTTTGATTGTGCATAGTTGATTTCTTCATGAGCTTTTATGCCACAATCTAACACAATAACCAGTGAAATGTTATGATCTACAGCAAATTGTATGCTTTGTTGAGAGATGCCATAACCTTCGTTGTTTCGATCTGGAATATAAAAAAAGACTTTCGAGTAGATAGAAGTCAGAAATTCGTAAAATAATGTTACAGCTGTCGTTCCATCTACATCGTAGTCTCCAAATATTAAGATATTTTCTTCGTCATCTATAGCGTTTTTGATACGCGAAACTGCATCAGACATTCCTTTCATCAAAAAAGGATCATGCAATTCCTTTAAAGAGGGGTTGAAATACGATTTAGCTTGGCTAAAATTCGTTATTCCACGTTGAGCTAATAAAATAGCAAGAACCTCTGAAATGTTAAGTGATTCTCTTAAATCCTTAATTACCTCAGTTGTGGCTTGTTCTTTTATTTCCCATGTTTTTTCCATCTCTTTAATGTACGTATTTTTTATTAGAGAGAAGGGTAAAAGCAATCTTATTTAGATTTATTTGCTTCTTTAACGTATTTGTCTAATGCCATTGTCATTGACGGTGTCTGTGGTGTTGGCACCTCAATATCTACACGTAATCCCATCTCTTTTGCTTGATCTGCTGTCGATTTCCCAAAAACTGCTATTCTCGTATCGTCTTGTACAAATTCTGGAAAATTTTCAAATAAAGATTTAATACCAGAAGGTGTAAAGAAAACAAGAATGTCATATTTTACATCAGACAAATCTGATAAATCACTTGATACAGTTCTGAACAAAGTTGCTTTTTGCCATGTTAAACCTAAGCTATCTAATAAAGTAGGAACGTTTGGTTTCAAAACATCAGATGCGGGTAATAAAAAGTTTTCTTCTTTGTGCTTTTTAAACAAAGGCACCATGTCAGCAAATACTTTTTCTCCAATATAAATTTTACGTTTTCTATAGACTATGTATTTTTGTAAATAGAAGGCAATCGCTTCAGATTCACAAAAATATTTCATAGAATCAGGAACGGTAAAACGCATTTCTTCTGCAAGGCGGAAGAAGTGATCAATTGCATTTCTACTCGTAAAAATAACTGCAGTAACTTTGCTAAAATCAATCTTTTGTTGTCTAACTTCTTTTGCGTCTATTCCGACAACTTGGATAAATGGTCTAAAATCAATTTTGATTTTATTACTTTTTTCAATCTCGTAGTATGGCGAGTTCTCCGCCTGAGGCGTTGGTTGTGATACTAATATTGATTTAACTTTCATAGTAATTTTAGATTACTTTACCAACAATTAACAGCTTTGCTAAAACCATAATAGGTAAAATTTCTAGGGTGCAAAGGTACAAAATATTATAATACCAAATTGATTTATTCTTATGAATTTGTTTGGCGTAAATGCTATAAATCTCAAATATTCTATTCAAAAACAACAAAATAAAACCGATGATGATTAAATAATCTTTGTTAATTTGGGTATAAAAAAATAAAAAGCAAATAACTAATAAAAGCAAAACATTTTTAGCGTTTACATAACTCGAACTTTTCATAAAATAGAGAATAGAACTAGATTCATAAAATACTTTATAAAAAACGACCTCTATCAATAGTCTGAAAAGCATGATGATACTAATAATTCCAAAGGTTATTCCTAGACGAGATAAATAATAAAAGTTGAAATTCGGGAGGTGGTTGTAATTAATGTCAAAATAAGAAACCAATAGTAGACTGATCAATAAAACTGTTACAGCATTTACAATAAAACTAAACAGAGTCGTATTATCGTCCGTAAAATTCATGTATTCGTTTTTATTTGTTAGCGTCTTAAAATTTTTCGCAAACAAATATTTTGTCGCACAAACCAATAATAAACACATTATCAAAGTAATAAGAATAGTGTCATTGCCAACTGTGTTTTTTCCTATTGAGATTAAATCGTTTGTTTTCATAATTTTTTCAAAAATACAAAACCCTAACAATCTTATAACTATCTTTATGCCCACAAAATTATATTTATGTCGGACAAATTAGTTATTATCCCGACCTATAACGAAAAAGAAAACATAGAAGCTATAATCCGCGCTGCTTTAGCGGCTGACGGAGCATTTGATGTATTAATTGTTGATGATAGTTCTCCTGATGGAACAAACGAAATTGTAAAACGTTTAATTCCTGAGTTTAATGGGCGTTTGCATTTAGAAATTCGAACAACAAAAGATGGTTTGGGGCGTGCTTATGTACATGGTTTTAAATGGGCTTTAGCCAATAATTACGAATTTATTTTCGAAATGGATGCCGATTTTTCTCATAATCCAAATGATTTGCCACGTTTGTATCAAGCTTTGGCTGATGGTGCTGATTTAGCAATTGGTTCTCGCTATTCTAATGGCGTTAATGTTGTTAATTGGCCTATGAACAGAGTTTTGTTATCTTATTTTGCTTCAAAATATGTTCGTGTTATTACGCGTTTACCTGTTCATGATGCAACAGCAGGATTCGTAGGTTATCGTGCAAATGTTTTAAAAACATTAGATTTAGATAAAATTAAATTTAAAGGTTATGGATTTCAGATTGAAATGAAATACAAAACATGGATCAAGAAATTTAAACTAAAAGAAGTCCCTATTATATTTACGGACAGAACGTTGGGAGAGTCAAAAATTAGTTCTGATATTATTGGGGAAGCTGTTTTTGGCGTAATTTCGTTGCGAATAAGACATATATTTGGACAATTATGAAGTATTTGTATGTAGCAATTATTTTATTTTTAGGAGTATTTAGTTGTGCTCCCAAAAATTATGAAAAACCAAAAGATCTTATCGGAAAGTCTGATATGATAGATATTTTGACAGATTTATACATTAGCCAACAAGGTTTGCAAATGTATCCAATTCAAAATGAAGATCAAAGCCTTGTTTTAGCGAAAGACGCAGTAGACATTTTGAATGCTTATGATGTTTCAATAAATACTTTCCAAGAAAGTTACAAGTATTATATGATGCAACCAGAAAAAATGAAAAAGATGTTGGATGAGGTTAAAAATAATCTTGAGGATAAATTATCCAAAGAAGAAAAAGAACGTCAAAACACTCAAAAAAAGGTAGTATCCCACTAACTGTGTAAGTTAAAAAGTTATTCTGATAAATTTTGAGCCCTTAATGCTCAAAAAATTTATTGGCAATAACTTTTTATTATTTTTAAACATTATACAGTTATGACTAACAAAGAAGATTTATTAAACAACAAGGATTTTTTAAAATCCTTTAAGAATGGTGAAGATTTAACATCTTTCTTCAAAGAACTCCACAAGAAGGCCGTAGAACACATGCTTGATGCAGAACTGGATAGCCATCTGGACAACGAAAAACATGATAAAAGCATCGATGGTAATTATCGAAACGGACATGGAACCAAAAAGATAAAATCCTCATTCGGTGAATCCGAGATAAAAGTTCCAAGAGATCGTGAAGGTAGTTTTGAGCCTGCATTAGTTCCCAAAAGGCACAACATCATTGATGGTTTAGAAAACATCATCATCTCGTTTTATGCCAAAGGAATGAGTGTTTCGGACATTGAAGAGCAGATTAAAGAAATGTATGATTTTGATGTTTCCACTTCGACAATTTCCAGAATAACAAACGCAGTAGCCAGTGAAGTTGTAGCTTGGCAGAATCGACCGTTAGACGATGTTTATCTGATTGTTTGGATGGATGGGATTGTTTTTAAGGTTCGCGAGAACTCAAAAGTCATTAACAAAACCATTTATTTAGCTGTTGGTTTAAATCGTGAAGGCAGAAAAGAAGTCCTCGGCATGTGGCTTGGAAAGAACGAAAGTTCTAGCTTTTGGATGAGCGTTCTCACGGATTTAAAAGCTCGTGGCGTAGAAGACATTCTCATTACAGCTACTGATAATTTGAACGGATTTACAGACACCATCCGCTCGGTTTTTCCTGAATCTCAAACCCAAATATGTGTGGTTCATCAGATTAGAAACGCTTGTAAATACGTGGTTTGGAAGGATAGAAAAGAGTTTTCTGCAGATATGAAACATATTTATACTGCACCCAACAAAGACGCTGCCAAAGCCGCTTTAGAAGATTTTGCCACAAAATGGGAAGGGAAATATCTTTACGCAATCCAATCCTGGAGAAACAACTGGGACGAACTAACCGTATTTTTTGACTTCCCAATGGAAATCCGTAAAATCATTTATACGACTAATTTAATCGAAAATCTGAACGGAAAAATCAGAAAATATACCAAAAACAAAATGTCTTTTCCTACTGACGATGCGGTATTGAAGTCTGTTTATTTAGCACTCAAGGAATCAACTAAAAAATGGACAATGCCTATTCATAATTGGGGTATTGTTCTTAACCAATTTATGCTTATTTTTGAAAAAAGGCTCAGATTATAAAATCTAAGCCCAACTTTTTAACTTACACACTTTATAGGATAGTGTCCAAAAAAATAATTTAGAAGAGTTCAAACCTCAATAAAAAAAGCCTCAAGTTTAGATGATTTGAGGCTTTTTTTATGTAATTATTCTGTTATAAATAGTGATTTCAATTCAAGCGCATCCGCAGGTTGCATACGTCCTGCTAAAATTAAACTTAATTGTTTACGACGCAAAGCTGCTTCGTAACGTTCAATTTCTTGTTCAGTTTCAGGAATTAATTCAGGTACTTTTACAGGTTTATTGTCGTTATCAACTGCGACAAAAGTGTAAATTCCACTATTTGTTTGGTTGTAAATACAGTTTTCGTAATCGTATACATAAACATCGACATACACTTCCATCGAAGAATTGAATGCTCGTGTAACTTTAGATTCTAATTTTATTGTACTTCCCATAGGTATAGGAATATTGAATGCAACATGGTTCACACTTGCAGTTACAACTAAGAAACTTCCACCATGCATTTTTGCAGAGATTGATGAAATTCGGTCCATAGAAGCTAACAATTCACCTCCGAACATATTTCCTAAATTGTTGGTTTCATTTGGTAAAACCAAATTTGTCATTACAGCTAATGATTCTTTTGCTGTTTTTGCTTTCGCCATAAACTTTTGTTTGTTGTTTGCAAATTTCAATAAAATAAACGAGTTTCTTTATACCATCAATAAAATAAGCTATCCACAGGATAGCTTATTTTATTGATGGTATTTTAAAAGGTAAATTAATTTTCAGTTCTAACCCATGTTCCGGGCGACTTTTTATTTACATCATTCATATATTTTTGTGCATCATCTATATTATTAAAGCTATTGTATGTAACATAGTAATAGCGACCTTTTACATAGTTGATTTCAGCATTTTTGTAACCTTGTTTTTTCAATTCGCCCAACAATCTATCTGCATCTTCTTGTCTTTTCAAAGAAGCAGCGATAACTTGGTATTTTTTATTTGAAGTTTTTACAGTTGATTTTGTTGTACTATCTTTTTTATCAACATTTTTTACATCTTCTTTTTCTGGTGATTCAATCTTCGTTATTTTTTTTGTTTCAGTTTTAACGATTTCTTTTGATGAAGGTTTTTCTTTTACAATTGCAGTTATTTCCTTATCCGTTTCATTCAGTTTAGTTTCTTTTACAACTGTAATTTCAACTTTTTTTGGTGTTTCAATTGTATCTGTTTTTGTTACTGTTTCAGCAATTTGATATTCGACTAAAGAAGGTTCAGTAATCGTTTGTGGCATATTATAAACGTCATATTGCACAGAAACTTTTTCAGTTTGTTTTGTTTCATTTTGGCCAATCATTGGCAAAACTAAACCGCTCCATTGTTTATTTACAAATTTTTGTACAGGTTGCGGCGTATTAAAATATAGAAAGCCACCAACTATAATAGGAATTATAGAGGCTGCTGCTAAAAATTTAGACATGTGTTTGTTTGATGTTTTAGCTTTAGATGAATCTAAAATGTAATTGGCTTGTAGATTTGAAAGCCCATAAGCGGCAACGAAATAATTTTGAGCATTTTCTGGTTTGAAGTCAATTTTTCCTGCTTCATTAAATTTTAATGAGCCAATATTTTGTAAGGTTAGAATTTTCCCATTTTTCAAATGTTCTTGCCAAAAATAAACCTGTTCATTCAAAAATGTTTGCGCATTTTCAAAAGACATGGGTTCATCTTGTACAATTTTATTCACCAAAACTCCATCACTTTTTGTTAAAGTCGAATTGAAAGAAAGTTCTTTTCTTGGTGGAATAAAAGTATTCGTTTTCTCGTCGAATGCTACAGACGCTGCATTTGAAATAAACGCACCAAAGTTCGGAACGATTACACAATCGTGCTGAAATAATAATTGACTTATATGCTCTTCTAACCTCATACTACGAAATTAACATTTTTTTTAAATTCTGCAAAAAAATAAATACTTAAAATACTACTTAGTTGGTTTAATATTAATAATTTAACAAAATGAAAACCGATTTACCTTATATTTTAGCACTTTCTTTTCAGAAAAGAATTGGCGATATCACAGCCCGAAAAATTATTCAATTTTTTGGTTCGGCAGAAGCTGCTTGGAATTGTAAACCAAAAGATTTGATGCAAATTTCGGGAATTGGTCAGCAAATAAGCAAAGATTTTGGTCAAAAAAAATGGTTAGAATTGGCTTTTAACGAAATCGAATATTGTGAAAATAATCATATTCGTATTTTAACTTTTTACGACGATACCTATCCACAGCTGTTAAAAGAGTGTATTGATGCGCCTTTGGTACTTTTTTGTAAAGGAAATTTAGAGTTCAATCATTTTAATAATAAAAAGATTTCAATCGTTGGAACTCGAAAAATGACCAATTATGGACGAGGTTTTATTGCTGAATTAATTGAAGGTTTAGCAGATTTTGATGTAACTATTGTTAGTGGATTAGCGTATGGTTGCGATATAGAAGCGCATACAAATGCACTTAAAAATAAGTTGGTAACTTGGTCAGTGATGGGAACTAATTTCGAACGAATTTATCCTGCAGCTCACAAGATTATTGCAGTAGAAATGTTACAAAAAGGAGGTTGGATTACTGAACAACCAAGTTTTAAAGCTGGCGCTCCTGAATCATTTCTTCAACGAAATCGTATCATTGCAGGATTGTCCGATATTACAATAGTAGTAGAATCAGCTTTTAAAGGAGGAAGTTTGGTAACCGCTAAATTCGCAAATGAATACAATCGAGAAGTGTTTGCTTTACCTGGAAAAACAACAGATGCATTAAGTGTTGGATGTAATTATTTGATTAAATCTCATCAAGCTTATTTAGTGGAAAACTCGAAAGATATTATTGATTATTTTAATTTCAATTCACAGAAAAAATCAAAACAAATAGATCTATTTATTGAAATTTCTGATGATGAAAAAGTGATTGTAAATTACTTGAAAAAAAACGGAAAGCAACACATCGATAAAATGTCTTTTGAATTGAATATGAAATCGTATGAGTTAATGCCTTTGTTGTTAGATTTGGAGTTGAAACAAATTATTTCTACACTTCCAGGGAAGTTTTATGATTTATTGTAATAATAAATACAATTTTTATCCAATTATTTTGTTATAAATTACAGTATTTTTGTGCATTATGAAGACAAAATTGTTCATTTTCATCACCATGATTTTCACAAGTTTAAACGCTCAAAATGATAAAGCGCGTTGGAACGATCTTTTTTCTTACAGCAATGTAAAATTGTTGGAAGAAGTAAATGGTGTAATTTATTGTGGTACCGAAAACGGGATATTCTTATTTAATCCTAAAAATCCAACAAATGATTGGATTAAGTTGAATAAAACCAATTTTTTGAATAATGTGGGAGTTTCTGCAATGGCTTATGATAAAGAGTCAGATTCGTTTTTAGTAGGTTATGAAAATGGAGGATTAGATTTATTGAAATCTGGTGAATCGACGATGGTGCTGGATATTAAATGGAATGGATTTAACGGAATTAAAAAAATCAACCATATTCTTATAAATGACGGAATTGCGTTTATTTCTGGTGCTTTTGGGATTGTTTCCTACGATCTGAAAGATGAAGAATTTAAAGAAACAACACGTACAAATACAGCTGTTGTAAATGATGCAACAATTAACGGGACAACTCTTTATATTGCAACAGATAAAGGAATCTATTCGAGCGAATTATCGGATAAGAATTTGAATGATCCGGATTTTACAAGTTGGGGAAGTCCTATTGTTACAGGGGATATTTCGAATATAGAATTGTTTGAAAAAGAGATTTATTATTCAGTAGAAAATGAATTAAAAACAATTTCTGGAACTCCTGTTTCTGGAGCTTTTAATTTTATTGAAGATTTAAAATTATCAAAAGATCAATTAATCATTACTCAAACGAATCAAGTTTCGGACTCTAACGGTCAAAATTATACTAAAACAGATCAAGATGGAAATGTTGTAAATTTCAATACTGCTATTTCTATTGGTGATGAAGTTTATGGAGGTTCAGTAAATCATGGAATTATTAATTTATCTAATCTTGAAGAATTTTATCCCGATGGACCATTTAACAATAAAGCTTGGTCGGTTACAACAAAAAATGGCAAAGTATGGATTGCACCAGGAGGAACAGAAGCTTATACGAATGTTTTAAATAATAGAGATGGTTTTTATTACTTTGATATGAAGAAATGGAACAACTTTAGTTCTAAAGAAATTTTTGATATTAGAGATGTTTTAAGAATAGCTGCTCATCCAGATAAAGACAATAATACCTTTATAGTTTCATCATTTAATAAGTATGGACGTGATGGAAATGGACGGACAGATTTATTAGAATTTGATGCAGATTTAAAACCTAAGAAAATTATTAATAATCAGTTTCCAAGTTCAAGAATTTCTGGATTAGCTTATGATAAATTAGGAAACTTACATATAGGCGCTTCATATCCTGATGGAAAAAGCCCGGATTATAATTCAGCATATTATGTAGAGAGAAGTAAAAATGGTACGTGGAAAAGTAATAATGTTGATAAAACTTCTGCTATTGTAGCGCTTTCTCCTGATTTTTCGGATACTTATACCTATTATCCAAGTGGTAGAAATGGAGGAGGAGTTACAGTTTTAAACAAAAAACATGAAATTGTAACAACTTTGACAACTACCAATAAGTTACCTGTTAATAATGTTTTGACTGTTGCAAATGATAGATTAAATAATTTATGGATTGGGACAGAACAAGGTTTAGTCGTTTTATACGGAGCTGATAATGCTGTAAGTTCTAATAATATTATAGCAGAACCAATTGTTATTATTCAAGATGGAATTCCAGAAGCCTTATTAACAGATGTGGGTATTTATTCCATAAAAGTTGATAATGCAAACAGAAAATGGATTGCAACAAATGGAGCAGGCGTATATTATGTTTCGGAGAGTGGAGAAGAAACAAAACTACATTTCACCTCTAAAAATTCGCCTTTACCTTCTGATATAGTGTACGATGTTTCGATTGATGAAACCACAGGAAAGGTATTTTTTGCAACCGAAAAAGGTGTGGTTTCTTATAATGGTGATGTTTCGATGGAAACCAATAACTTTAATGATGCAATTGCATATCCAAATCCGTATCGTCCAGAATATACAGGGAATATTACAATTAAAAATCTTCCAAATAGAGCTTTAGTTAAAATTACAGATATTGTTGGAAATTTACTTTTTGAGAAAAAAGCAGATGGAGGAGTGATAGAATGGAATACAAACAATTCGAAAGGAAAACCAGTAGCTTCTGGAATTTACTTAGTTTTGATGACAAATGCAGATGGTACCGAAACTAAAACATTGAAACTTGCAGTTGTTAGATAATGAAAATTTTAGAGACCAAAGCAGTAGTCCTTTCAAGCATAAAATATGGTGACACGAGTTTAATAATTCGTTGTTATACCCAAAATTTTGGCTTAAAATCATTTATAGCAAAAGGCGTTTTCTCTAAAAAAAAGCGAAATACATCTTTGTATTTTCCACTTGCAGAAATAGATCTTAGTTTTCAACCCAAATCAAGTGAACAACAATTGGTTTTCTTAAAATCGGTTCAAACTTCCTATTATTACGAAACCTTGCATTTTCATCCAATCAAATCGGCGATTGTTTTTTTCTTGGCTGAAATTCTAAATTTAGTGTTGAAAGAAGAAACCGACAATCCAGATTTATACCTATATATCGAACATTCACTAAAAGAATTTGATCAAAAAAAAGAAGATTTTGCAGATTTTCATTTGATTTTTTTGATTCAATTGACACATTTTTTAGGGTTTTATCCCAATTTAGAATTAGACGGAAATCTATTCGATTTAGAAAATGGTTTTTTTACAAATTCCAATTCATCCATCAACATGTTGAAAGCAGATGAAACCGTTTTGTTCAAAAAACTATTAGAACTTAATTTTACAGCAGATTCAAAAAATATATTTAACCAATCACAACGTTCTTTATTGCTCGAAATTTTGGTGAAATATTATCAAATTCATACCAATAATTTTAAGAAACCAAAATCATTACAAGTTTTACATGAATTGTTTAGTTAAATCTCTGGAAATAATTTCTAACAAATCTTTAAAACAGAGAATAAAGAAAACTCCATATATTTGCTATAGTTAAAACATTCACAATGAAATTCAATACAAAAGCTATACACGGTGGTCAACAACACGATCCATCTACAGGAGCCGTTATGACTCCAATTTATCAGACATCAACTTTTGCACAACGTTCACCTGGAGATTATAAAGGATACGAATATTCTCGTGGTGCAAACCCTACTCGTACTGCTTTAGAAAATGCATTAGCTTCTATCGAAGGTGGAGTTGCAGGTTTTGCATTTGGTTCTGGTTTAGCAGCAATTGATGGCGTTTTGAAATTATTCAAACCAGGAGATGAAATTATCGCAATGGACGATTTATATGGTGGTTCTTATCGTTTGTTTACGCGTGTTTACGAGAAATTTGGATTGAAATTCCATTTCGTAGATATGACAAATGTTGAGGCTGTTGTGGCGTTGATCAATGATAACACAAAAATGGTTTGGATTGAAACACCAACAAACCCTTTGATGAAGGTAGTTGATATCAAAGCGGTAAATGATGCGTCAAAAGCAAAAAAAGCAGATGTTTTAGTTGCGGTTGATAACACATTTGCGTCGCCATATTTGCAACGTCCTATTGAGTTAGGTGCTGATATTGTGATGCATTCAGCAACAAAATATTTAGGAGGTCATTCTGATTTAGTGGCTGGAGCAATTGTCGTTAATTCGGAGCAATTGGCAACAGATGTTCACTTCAATTTATTTGCAACGGGTGGAATTTTAGGCCCACAAGACTCTTATTTAGTTCTTCGCGGAATCAAAACATTGGCTGTTCGTATGGATCGTCATTGTTCTAATGGAATGAAAGTGGCTCGATTTTTAGAAGCTCATCCAAAAGTTGCGCATACGTATTATCCAGGATTAGAAAATCATCCACAGCACGAAATTGCCAAAAAACAAATGAAAGATTTTGGTGGAATGGTCACATTTACGTTGACTTCTGGAAAAAAAGAAGATGCGTTCAAAATTTTAGAAAATTTGAGCGTTTTTACTTTGGCCGAATCGTTAGGTGGAGTAGAATCGTTGGCAAACCACCCAGCTACGATGACGCATGCGTCTATTCCAGCAGAAAAACGTGCTGAAATTGGGATTACAGATGATTTAATTCGTTTGTCTGTTGGGATCGAAGATATTGACGATTTATTAGAAGATTTAGAACAAGTTTTGAACTTGATATAATCGAGTAATAATATAATAAAAAGTCTGAATTTAGTTTCAGACTTTTTATTTTTATATAATGAAATTCATCATTTTATTTTTACTTTCTACGTTGAGTTTTGCTCAACAATTGGATACGATTAATCTCAATCAAGTTGAGGTGGTAAATTATTCTAATTATAAGCAATTTCGTCCAAAATTTAAGCAAGTTCTACGACTTACAGATCATACAAGTTTTGGTCTTAAAATATTTTCAAATTTATTGCTACCAAAAGAAAAGGAAATTGAGATTGTCGCAATTGAGATTTTGTTCGAATCAAAAGTCATAAAGAAGAATTATTGCAACGAATTTTATTATTTTAAACCAATAATTCTACAATCGATTCATCATAAACAAAGTTTGATTGGTGAAAAATGGTTTGAAGTTGATAAAGATTATCAAGGAAAATATATTTTTCCAGTTCATTTAAAACTCAATATTTCAGAAGCAAAAAACTATTTTATTGGTGTAGAAACTTCTTACGAAAATCCTTTTTGTCCCGAAGGAAATGGTTATTTTGATTTGATAAAAACGAAACAAGCAGTTGATTTGTATGTTGAAATTAATTCAGAAATGATAAAACAAGATGTTTTAAAAAATTATTCATTAAATTATATCATCTATTATAAGTAAAAAGGATATTATTTTGCAACAATATCCTTTTTAACATTTAAATCAAATTACTTCACAATAATTTTAGAAGAAGTTTGATTCGTTTTAAAAATATAAACTCCTTTTGGTAAATTGGTCTGAATAGAATTTTGTCCTATTTTTAATTCACCTTGATGAATTAATTTACCATTTACATCAAAAATTTGATAAGGTGATTTTTCTTTTGTATCAACAGTAAAGTTGCCGTTGGTTGGATTTGGATAAAGAGAAAATTTCTTAGAATTCACTTCGGAAGTTGCTAAATTACTACACAAGAAATCAGAATAATCTACCAATCCTAAAGTCGGATCATCTTTTTGGTGAACAATAACATTTTCTACTTGTTGTTCCGATGATTTTTGATTTTCTATCCAGCAATTTCCAACTGCAGACACATCGTTGACAGAATTATTGTATAAAGCATAATTAATTCCGCCATTTCCATTGTTCGAGAAAATATTATTACCAGGGCGTTCAGCAGTACCTAAGTTGATAAAAGCACCTTTCTCTATATTCGTAATTCCCCATAAACTTCCACGAATTTGATTGTCGAAAATATCAATGACATTTGTTGTAGGATTTGAAGCAAGATAAATTGAAATTCCGCTTCCACCATTCGTAGGATTTGTTTCTGTATTATTATCTTCGAGAATATTTCCGATGATTTTTCCTTTCGAGTTTCCTCCAGAAATGGTAATTCCATATCGGTTGTCGCGAATTGTATTATTTTCGATAATTGCTTCGTTCGTTACACCTAATAAACTTGAAACGGAAATTCCTCCAACTCGAGTTTTTTCTCGATCTCCAATAATTGTATTTCCACGAATAATCGTAGGATTGTTGCCACTTGGTCCCATATTAATTTGAGGACGATTAGAATTGTCTTGATTGTTGCCTTCTAAATGATTATTTTCAAACGTTAAAGCAACAGATTGATTGGCTCCTGAACCGACAACGGGAGTTTTATTGAATTTGAACGTTGAGTTCTTAATGATAGGATTTCCACGAGAAAAATTAATTGCTCCTCCGGTAGAAATTCCACCATATTGATAAGAAATTTCAGAGTTGTTCATGATAAAAGATTCGTTTAGAGAACGAATTCCTCCACCATAAACCATTTTGAAATGATTGAAACTGGCAGTTGCACCTTCTTCTATTCGAATTCCTTTAAAATAAGTAGTTCCTGGATTGTCGGATGTAAACAACACTTCTTTTGGCGCATTAACATCTATTGTTCCGGCAATGGTTATAAGTTTCCCATCAGCAATAACTAAGGTATAGTCTGTATCAGATAAAAATGTGTCATTTACAGAAATCGTTAAATCATCTGTTAATTCATAACGATTTGTTGTTTGATCGAAAGTGATGACATCTGTTAAAGCATCAAGATCAGCAATACGGTATGTTTTTCCATCGTTTGGTGTAGCATATTGAGCAAAAATCATCTGCCCAAGCAGCGCTAAGGAAAGTGTAAAAGATTTCTTCATAATTTCACTAAGTATTAATTAGGAATGAAATTAGAAAGAAAAAGCGATTTTTGAAATTATTTATCAATAAAATAGTTCAAAATAAAATAGTCCTCAAAAAATGAGGACTATTGATATGAAAATAATAATTTATTTCTTAGTGAGCAGGAACGAAACGATCTTTTGCTTCTTGTAATAATTGTTCAGCTTGCGCTTTATCACCATATCCTTCTACGATACAAGTTTTATTTTCTAAATCTTTGTAAGTTTTGAAGAAATGCTCAACCGCTTTTAATGTATGAGGGTTCATATCATCTAAACTTTCTAATTGGTTCCAAGTTGGATCAGCAACTGGTACACAAATTAATTTTTCGTCAGGACCTTTATCGTCAGACATGTTTAAAACACCAATTGTTTTAACTTCGATAACACAACCTGGTACAGTTGGCTCAGTTAAGAAAACTAATACATCAATTGGGTCACCATCCAATGCTAAAGTATTTTCAACAAATCCGTAGTCTGCTGGGTAAAACATTGGTGAATACAAAACGCGATCAAAACGAATTCTTCCTGTTTCGTGATCCATTTCGTATTTATTACGAGATCCTCTTGGGATTTCTATAATTGCATCAAAAGTCATTGTAATATTCTTTTTTTATTATTTATTCTCTAAAAACTCCAATCTAAACCGATTGTGACGCCAAATTTACGAACATCTGGCAAAATATTATAATTTCCACGCCAATTAAAATCAACTCGAATAGGTCTAATGTTTCCAAAACCAATGTTTTCGATTCCAAACCCGTATTCATAGTAGATTTGTTGATTAGGTGCAAAGTATTCTATTGTCGAATGATTGATTGCTTTACTTTTTTCGGAAATATCTCCGTATGCTGCACGTAAGAAGCCAACTTCTCTTAATTTTAATTTTTTGATTAAGGGAACTTTGTTCAAAATCCAACCATTAAAGTGGTGCTCCCAGTTCATTGTCGCATATTGATCAGTTACAAATTCATAATAATCTAACTGAGAAAACGTTCCATACACTTGTCCATAACTTTCATTACCGGGAATTGCACTCATTAATGAGAGTGGAACACCTTGAAATGTTTTTCCTGCTTCTACTGTTACCAACGATTTACCAAATGATCCAATCAAAATAGGTTGTGTATATAAGAATTGTAATTTATCGTATTCAAAATCTGAATTGATGACACCTTTTAAACCTTTTGTGTAACGTAACATCAACGTTGGTGCAAGTGTAGTCATTTCGTAACGATCAATTCCATATTGCGAATATTTAGCACCTGGACGAGCAATAATCGAAACACTCACACTTGAGTTTGTCAAGGTTTCTTTTAGTTGACCATTCTTTTCGTAAGCTATCGAAAATTGTTGCGCATCCGCAGGCTTTATCAGTTGATAATTTCCATCAACACGAAATGTAACGTTTTTCCATGGCTCTATCGAAGTATAGATGTTTGTCAAATTATTATTACTCAAAAAAGTATTGTCTCCTTGATTAATAATAGATGAAGAAGCAAAACTACGCGTCATAATTCCATCAGATGAGGTTAAAGAAGCAGCCAACTGTTCTACATCTCGCTTTGTTCCAATTCCGACTTGAAAACGATTGTATTTGTTAAACATATAACGGAAATCGGCTCCGTATTTGAATTTATTATCTCCAAAACCATAGGCCATAAATCCTTGTGCACGCCACATATCATTTTGCGAAAAATAAGTACGAGCACCAGCTCTTAATCGAAAACCTTCGATTTGGTTGTATCCAAAAGAAGAATATAAATTTCCGATATCAATCGCATTTCCGACATTGTAATAACCAGATCCAAAAATTTCTATCGCTTTTACAATATTATTAAATTTTGGAACTTTATTTAATTGTTCTAATGTTTCGTAAATTCCTTCTTGATCTTTTGTTAAAGTCTCAGGACGACTTTCTGCCCAAAATTGATTATCTTTTTCGTTTAAAGAAGCTTTTGCAGGATCTAATCTTTCGTAATAATATGCTTCGGGATGCGTTGTATTGAAATCGTAGTTGTAATAATTAACCGTTTTATGCGCAAAAATTCCTTTTGCACTTTCCTTTTTACTCAACAAAGACATGTCTAACATCGCATATTCTTTCTTTGGATAGAAAATAGAGTCGTTTGGAATGTCGTATTGCAGATTCATGAAAATATTGCGTACAAAATTTACATTGATTTCTTTCGTCGTTTCCATCACAACTTCTTTTACTGCGTAAGCATCTTTCGAAATAAATAATTCACCTTTGAACGTTAGTTCACCTTCTCGACGTGGATAATATTTGATTCGATAAGATTCTACACCGTCAACGTCTACAGTATCTTTCAGTTCATAATCGTACACAGCAAAACCATCAGTGGCAATGGGACTCACAAATTTGATATCTAAAATATTAACTCGATTATCGTAAATATCTACATCACGGAAAAGATTTTTTACTGTTGATGCTACAATTTCATTGTTCTCGAATCCAGATGTTTTATTGGCAATTAATTCGCGACGCTCTTTTGTAGAAGGTTGATTGATACCAGCTATTTTATAAATTGATTCATTCAGAAAAGCGGGTAAATATGTTTTTCCATTAATAGAAGATGTATCAATTTTTTCAAATACAAATTCCATTCCTTTGAAAATCTTACGCTTCATAAAACTTGAGTCGATATTGCTGATATCAAATTGCAACTTCTCATATTCATCATATTGATAATGTGGCGTTAGCTTTAAACCGTTTTTCTTTTTACGTTTCCAAACCTCTCTTAAAATAGCGTAGGCAGGGTTTTCTTTCTTTTTAAGACGCTTTTTCTTTGCCGAAACAACAGCTTCTTGTAAATCAACTGATTGATTATTATCAATTTCTTGTCCTTCTTCTTCCGCTAAAAATAATTGCGCAATGAAATTATAATCGATTTTATTTTCGATGATATAATCCGAAATTTCATAACCACTTTTCGAAATGACTATTTTTTCTGCATTAGAAGTAGATTCGATATAAAATGTACCATCAGAATTTGATGTTGCACTAACCTTTAGTTCAGGTAATCGAATATCTGCATAAGGAATTGGCTTCAAGGTTTCAGCATCTATTACTTTTCCTTGAATTTTTACTTGTGCCTGTAGAGAGGCTAGAACAACTATAAAAAAAGCTGTTATATAACTTTTCATTTATGAGATTTGGTTAAAAAAAATAAAGCCTAGCAAAATGTATGCTAGACTTTACAAATATAGTTGATAATCTTAATATTATTTATACATAACTGATTTTACAGCTTCAATAACATCTTTTGCATTTGGAATCCAAGATTCGTACAAGTTAGGAGCGTAAGGTGCTGAGGTATCTTTAGTTGTAATACGTTTGATCGGCGCATCTAAATAATCGAATGCTTTTTGTTGAACCATATAGGTAATTTCTGAAGCAACTGAAGCGAAAGGCCATGCTTCTTCTAAAACAACCAAACGATTTGTTTTCTTCACCGATTTGAAAATCGTATCATAATCTAATGGACGAACTGTACGCAAGTCAATAACTTCTACACTAATTCCTTCTTTTGCTAATTCATCAGCAGCAATATAAGCTTGCTTAATAATTTTACCGAAAGAAACCAATGTTACGTCTGTTCCTTCTCGTTTGATTTCTGCTTTACCAATTTCGATTGTGTACTCTTCATCTGGCATTTCCATTTTATCTCCATACATCTGTTCAGATTCCATAAAAATAACTGGATCGTTGTCACGAATTGCAGATTTTAATAACCCTTTTGCATCATAAGGATTAGAAGGGACAACCACTTTAAGACCTGGTACATTGGCATACCAATTTTCAAAAGCTTGTGAATGCGTTGCACCTAATTGTCCTGCAGAAGCAGTAGGTCCTCTAAATACAATTGGACAGTTAAATTGCCCTCCTGACATTTGATAAATTTTAGCGGCGTTATTGATAATTTGGTCAATACATACTAATGAAAAGTTGAACGTCATGTATTCTACGATTGGACGGCATCCTGTCATTGTAGAACCAATTGCAATTCCAGAAAAACCAGCTTCTGCGATTGGTGCATCTATTACACGTTCTGGACCAAATTCGTCTAACATTCCTTTCGAAGCTTTGTAGGCGCCGTTATACTCTGCTACTTCTTCTCCAATTAAAAATACAGATTCATCGCGACGCATTTCTTCACTCATTGCCTCTGCGATTACTTCTCTAAATGTTTTTATAGCCATTTTATGCGATTTCGTTCTTTTATTATATTTTTTCCTAAAGCAAATGTAATAAAAAACTTGTGAATTATTTAAAACGAATTTATTCAATAAAAAATCCCAATAAATCGAGTGACAATTTGGGACAGAAAATAATTGAAAAAGTATTCAATTATTGATTTGATTTTAATGATTTAACAATCACGTATTCATATTTCAAGCACTTTTCTTTACATTTGCACAAAATGGTGCTCAACGAGTGAGTTAAAAGGGAATTTGGTTCAATTCCAAAACTGTCCCCGCAAATGTAAATTCTCCCTATCTTTTTACTACAAATCCACTGAGAAATCGGGAAGGATATAAAAAATGAGAACAAGTCAGGAAACCTGCCATTGATAACGAATGAATAGAAAATGTTTTCGGAGGAAAAACAGCTTTTTAATATGAAAAAATTTTTTCTTTGTTTTAATTTGATTGCAGGAATTGCTTTCGCACAGACAGATACCATTAGTTTGAAGCCTTTGATTATGAATGATGTTTTTCTCAAAAATCATTATAAATCGCAAAGTGTAATCAAACTCAATGATAGTATTTTAGAGCAAAATCCGAATCAACTTACCCAAGTTTTGCAAGCGCAAACACCGCTGTATTTTAAAGAAAATGGTAGAGGAATGGTTTCTTCTCCCTCTTTTCGTGGAACTTTGGCTTCGCACACCGCTGTTGTTTGGAATGGAATTAATGTTAATTCGCAAACAACTGGACAAACTGATTTTAATTTATTTACGAGCAATTCTTTTGACGGAATGATTGTAAAACCTGGTGGCGGAAGTATCGCATATGGAACAGGGGCAATAGGTGGAACAATTCACTTGCTGAATAAGACTGAATACAATAAAGGTCTTAATCAAAAAATAAGTTTGGGTTATGGAAGTTTTGATACATGGTCTGGAAAATATAAACTCAACTATAGTACAGAAAAATTAAGTTCTTCTTTAGCTTATGTAAGAAGTCAATCGGATAACGATTATTCGATTCCAAATTTTATGAAGAAGAACTTGAACGGAAAATATTATTTCAATACGATAAATGCCAATTTTGGGTATAAAATCGATTCGAAAAATGAATTAAAACTATATTCGATGTTTAATTTTGGTAGCCGAGAATTTCCATTGGTTGATATAGGTTCTACGCCTTCGGGTTACGACAATAACGATTATCGTGTGATGACGGAATGGAATTTTAATCCAACTGAAACGTGGCAATCGCAATTAAAGTTGGCTTATGTAAGAGAAGAAAGTAGTTTTTTCAACAACATTCACCATACATATTCTGACGATTTAGAGGTTGATAATTATGTATTGAAATATTATTTGAATCATCAATTGACATCTAATTTTGAAGTAGCGATTTCATCCGAAGCAAATTATAATCAAGGAAGTGGAAATAATTTGAGCAAAAGTGATCAAAATTCACTCAATTTTGCGTTGATTGCAAAACATAAATTATCGGATCATTTTGCGTATGAAGCGAGTGTTCGCCAAGATTTTTCTAACCAATATCAAAATCCTTTTATTTATTCTTTAGGCTTCAATTATCGTCCTATCAATTCCTATCAATTAAGAGGAAATATTTCGAAAAATTTCAGAAATCCAACCTACAATGATTTGTTTTGGAAAACGGGAGGAAATCCAGATTTGAAATCAGAATCGGCTTATCAATTCGAAATTGGGAATGATTTTATCAGTAAAAATTTAAACATTCAAACCAATATTTTTTACAATAAATTGAGTGATATGATTCAATGGATTCCGAGTCAATCGAACTCTTCGTATTGGATTCCTCGAAATGTTAACCGAGCCGAAACATATGGTTTTGAATTGATAGGAGATTACAAATGGAATGCTTTTACATTTAATACAACTTACGGATTCACAAGAACAAAAGACAAATCGAAAAACAAAGAACTAATGTATTCGCCTCGTCACAAATGGACGTCAAGTGCACAATATACGTACAAACAGTTATCTGCTTTTGTTCAAAACAGTTACACAAGTAAAGTCTTTTCTGATTCGGAAGAAGAAAAAATAATTGATAATTTTTGGGTAACTAATTTAGGGTTAAGTTATACGATTTCACCACTTTATAGCGTTTTTATTAGAGTGAATAATGTGTTTAATCAACATTACCAAACACAAGAAAACCGTTGGCAACCAGGCATAAATTATACTTTACAAATACAAATAAAATTTTAAAACTATGATAAAATTTAAATCTATTGCGTTTATCGCTTTAGCTGGAGTTTTTTTACAATCGTGTTCAAATGATGATGATGGACCAAGCAACGACCCTGAAAATGGGAACTATTCGAAGGGAGTTTTTGTTTTGAACGAAGGAAATATGAACTCGTCTAATTCGGATATTACTTATTTTGATCCAACTAAAGATGTAAGTACAACAAATCCAATTCAAGATATTTTCAAAACTGCAAATGCAGGGGCTCAATTAGGATCAGTTGGACAAAGTATTTTTTTTAAAGGAAATAAAGCATATATCGTTGTTAATGCATCGAATAAAGTAGAAATTGTTGATCATACAACGTTTAAAAAGGTAAGTACGATTCCTTCTTCTTCAACAATGAACAATCCTCGTTACGTGGTTGCTGATAATGATTTCTTGTATATTTCTAATTGGGGAGATCCAGCTGTTTCTACTGATGATTTTATTGCAAAATATAAGATGAGTGATTTATCTTTTGTTGAAAAATATTCGGTGGATGAAGGTCCAGAAAAGATGATTCTTGAAAATGGAAAATTGTACGTTGCACAAAAAGGAGGTTGGGGAATTGGTAAAACAGTTTCAATTATTGACCTTAAAACATCAGATAGAAAAACAGTTAATGTTGGAGAAGTTCCGACTGATTTAACGATTCAGAACGGAAATTTATATGTGCTTTCGCAAGGTGTTTCTTGGGGGACACCATCAAAAGGGAAATTAGTTCGATACAATCTTGCAAGTGAAGACAAATTAGAAATGAATTTCCCTGAAGGAGAACATCCAGATTTCTTGGTCGCGAAAAATAATAAATTGTATTATATTTTGAATAATTCTGTTTATTCAATGGCTTTAAATGCAACAAATTTACCAACGAAAGCAGACTATATTACAGGTGCAGATAATGTGTATGGATTTAATGTAGAAGGCGATACGTTCTATATTTTAGATGCAAAAGATTTCAAATCAAGTGGTCGTTTGTTAATTCAGAATGCGCAAGGAGGTCTTAAGCATCCAGCGATTACAACAGGTGTTGGACCAAATTCTGTTTACATCAAATAGTTACTTCTTTATAGTAATAAAAAATCCGAAAGCTAAGCTTCGGATTTTTTTATGTTTTTTAATTTAAAAATTGTTTTCGAATTGAAAACGATAATTGCTAAAAGAATTAGACTATAACCAATCATTTGCATTGGAGATACAACTTCATTATAATAAAAAATTGCCAAAGCGAAATTCATAATTGGATTCAAGTAAATTAAAATGCCGACCGTAGAGGAATCGATTCCTTTCAAAGCAAAATTATTCAAGAACATAGGAATAATTGTGAATAACACAACAATCATCAGAATGCATTGGTAAAAAATTGTTTCGGTCGGAATAGGTCCTGAAAAAATGAAAACCAACGGCAACATCAAAATTGCAACGATTAATAATTGGGTCATTAAAAGATTGAAACTATCGAAAACATTCAAACTTCGTTGAATAATAATATATAATGCAAAAGTACAAGCTACAATTAAGCTATAAACTAAGTCTAATAAATGACCTATAGAAAGGATTAAGCACGCTAAAAGACTAATTCCAACAGCAATCCATTTTATTTTGGTCAAATGTTCTTTCAGAATGATAAAAGCTAATACGGTGGTTATAATTGGACAAACCAAGTAAGAAAGCGAGGCTGCTTGTACGCTAATATGATTCATCACGATGATAAACATCAACCAATTAGTCATTAAAATTACAGAACCACCAACAATTAAGCTTCCTAATTTTTTTTGTTTCTTTTTGTCAAAAGATTTGAACAAATTCCAGTCAGCTTTCATTTTACTTCGTCTAAAACCAACGTTTATTAGCACTAAAAAGAAAACCGAAACGTATAATCTAAAAAATAGAATATCCAAAGGAGGATAATCCGCAATAGGTTTTAAACCAAAACTAAAAAAGCCCCAAATAAAGTAAGTTATAATGGCTGCGATGATATATTTTGATTGATTCATAATTGGAGTCTTCAATTTGTGCAAATGTATCGAATATCCAAGTTGGAAATGATTAATTTTGCGTTTAAATTTAATCAAATGGAAAATCTTTTTACCGACGAATATTTTATGCGAATAGCCTTTAACGAAGCTGTAACAGCTTTCGAAAGAGACGAAATTCCAGTTGGAGCTGTCATTGTTTGCAACAATAAAATTATAGCAAAAGCACATAATTTAACCGAAACGTTAACCGATGTTACGGCTCATGCCGAAATGCAAGCGATAACTTCTGCAGCGAATTATTTGGGTGGAAAATATTTACAAGATTGTACTTTATACGTTACTTTAGAACCTTGTGTGATGTGTGGTGGCGCTTTGTATTGGAGTCAAATCTCGAAAGTTGTGTATGGTGCTTCTGATGATAAAAGAGGTTTTAAAGCAAAGATTGGAGAGCTACATCCAAAAACTGAAATCGTAGCTGGAGTTATGGAAGATGAATGTAGCCAATTGATGAAAGAGTTTTTTATGCGAAAACGCTAAATTGATTTTAAGAGTGATAAAACTTCTTCATAATTTTCGATAAAAGCCATGTGTCCACCATCTAATTTAGAAAGATGAATAGTTGGTAAATCAGGTATTCGTGTTAGAAATAGTTCAGGATTAACTGTTTCATCATTTAAACCGACCATAATATAAATTTCACCTTTAAAATCGTATAAAATTGAAGAACGATCTGGTCGCTCTCGCATTCCTTTCAAAGCCGCACAAACACCTTCGATAGAGGTTGTTAAAGCTATTTCTTTTACAAATTTTAAATCCTCTCTAAATTTATCTCGATGATGAGCGGCAAATAAAGAGGGCATACTAAAATTAACCAATGTGTTAAAATTTCTTTTCGCTGTATTACATGCTTTCAATCGTTGATTTTTCTTAGCTTCATCATCCGCTAATGTAGAAGAATTAATCAAAACGATATTCTCTGTTCGTTCAGGAAAAAGTTCAGCCAAAGCACAAGTTACATAACCACCCATCGAATGCCCAACAAAAGTTGCTTGTTCAATTTTTAGCTCATCTAAAACAGCAATCACTTCTTCTGCCATTTCTTCCATAGTGTTCACTTCACCAATGTTTTCAGAATTTCCATGACCGGGTAAATCAATTGTAATGATTTGGAAATGTTCTATCAAATCATTTTTTAATCGATTCCATATTTTATGATTTTCTAAAAAACCATGTAAAAAGACAATTGCTTTTCCGTCTCCATTATTTTCGTAAAACAACATAAGTTTGGTTCAGAATTTGTAATTTGTTAAAATACAAATTTACAATAATGAAAAAATATACTCCTATTATCCTCCTATCATTAGCTATTGCTGCTATTGTTTTTTATTGCATGACTAAAAATGAACCTATTAAAGTGGGACAACCTGTCCAGAAAGAAGGGAAAAATAGTTCTTTTGTAAAAGAAATTGCATTAAGAATTCCAGAAATTTCAGATCATTCAGAATTAAAACTTATGAATGGAAAAGGCGATTTTGAGATAGAAAAACATGCAAATGAAAATCAAATATTTAGTTTTCGTAATGATTCTTCTCAATCAGTATTTATTCAAATTATTCCACAAAATAATCAAGCAAATATTCGAATCAACCAAATTATTTCACCTAATAACGAAAGTGATGGACCTTTTGGAAAAGAAATCAATTATGATTTGACAGAAAAAGGTTTGTACCAAATTAGAATTGGAGAAAGTTTAATGCAAGGAGATCCTTTTGAAGGAAATTATACCTTGAAATTGCAGTTAAAATAGTTACTTTTACAACAGAATTTTGCTGTTATGAAATGGAATTTTATTGCTTTTATTGCTTTATTGTGTTTTTATAGTTGTGATGACAAATCTACGCCGACAATTTATCCAAGCAAAATAGGGATTGATTCGGCATACAAGGATTTAGCTAAACAAGATAAACCAATTGTAGAGGATATGATGAAAGAGGAAGAAAAAACTCTAAAAAACTCTAATAAAATAGTTGAAAAACCGAGCCGAAAAACTATTTCAAATACGGATAAAATTGTTCCGTTAAGTCTCAATAATACAACCGAAGATTTGGTTATTAGTTATGCAAAAGCAAATGCAGAACCTACTAAAGTAGCGGGTCAAACGAATACATTTACGTTTAATTCGGATTCAGCCAAAAAAGTTTGGATTAAAGTATCAGCACAAGATTCAATGGCTAATATTCGGATTAATCATATCAAAGGACCTGCAGATTCTATAAAAGGAGGACCTTTCGGAAAAGAAACGATTTTCGAGTTACCTGCACGTGGTGTTTATCAATTTTCTATTTCAGAAAAGCCTACAAATGCAAAACCTTATGCTGGACAGTATAAAGTTGAATTGAAATTATTGTGGAAGTAATGATCTATCTTTCAAAATAAAATAAAAATTTTAGTTAATTTTTATCAATTATTTTCCAAAACATTTTTAAGTTTATGGAAATACTCACACATGAAATCGAAATTATTATTCTCACTTGGCTTAATTACTGCAACTATGAGTTTATCAGCTCAAACGAATGAACAAATTTTAACGTTGATAAATAACGAAGTAAAACAAAATTCGGAGGCTTATCAACAATTAAAAAAAGCAACCGAAACGATTGGGCATCGTGCAACAGGAACAGAAAATGGAAAGAAAGCAGAAGAATATGCTGCAAATTTATTGCGTTCTTATGGTTATGATATTGTTTTTCAGGAATTTACTTTTAATGGGTGGAATCGTAAGAGTTTAGATCTTAAAGTTAATCATCAATCAATCGAAGCGGTTGCGTTAGCACATTCGCCTGCAAAAGTCAAACTTTCTGGTGAATTGATTGATTTGGGAAATGGTCTACAAGATGATTACAAACAAATTGGTGATCAAGTAAAAGGTAAAATTGTTTTCGCTGCACTTGGTTTATTAGAAGGGACACCAAAAGAAGTTGAGAATCTGCATCGCTCCGAAAAAACTGCTTTAGCAGAAAAATATGGAGCAAAAGGAATTATTTTGTTTAATCGTGCTCCAGGAGAAATTTTATTAACAGGTACTGCTTCGGTTACGGGAGAAATTATCAAGATTCCTGCACTTAATATCAGTTTAGAAGCCGGATTGAAAATCAAAGAAAATTTAAAGAAAGGAAAGGAAGTTGCAAAAATAGAAATGAAAAATGATGTTGGACAAATGAAAGGTCGCAACATTATTGCCACGAAAATTGGAACTAAATATCCAGACGAAAAAATTGTTTTAGGAGGTCATTTAGATAGTTGGGATTTAGCTACGGGAGCTATAGATAATGGAGTGGGAAGTTTTTCTGTGATTGATGTAGCAAGAACGTTCAAAAAACTTCAATTGAAAAATGAGCGAACAATAGAGTTTGTTCTATTTATGGGAGAAGAAGTTGGATTGATTGGTTCTAAACATTATGTGAATCAAGCAATGAAAGATGGTTCAATTCATCAAATAAAAGTGATGTCAAATATGGATATGACAACTAATCCAAAATCCTATTATTCGACAATGGAAAGCAGTTTGCCAATTTTATCAGCATATGCGAAAGATGTCCAAAAAGTAATTCCAGATTTTAAATCGAGTACATATGTAAGTATCGGTTTACATTCGGATCATCAGCCTTTTATGTTACAAGGTGTGCCAATTATAGGTTTGTCAGATAGTCAATTTACAAAAGGTGCTTTAGATTGTTACCACGCCAATTGTGATACGTTTGATTATGTAGAAGAAGTTGGCTTAAAAAATAATGTCATTTTAGAAACCTATTTGTTATACCAATTAAGTAATCTTGATCAAATACCTTCTAATCATTGGTCTGAACTTGAAATAAAAGAAGCTTTAATCAAAGGAAATTTAAAAACTCCACTTCGTATTTCAGGCGATTGGAGATGGTAATATCAAAAAAATCCTTCAGAATTTCTGAAGGATTTTTTGTTTATTTCTTTTTTAATTTAACGGTAAAATGTCGTAAGATTTCTGATTCCCACGAAATTTCATAACCTGAATTAATCTCATTTCGGCGATCGAAAATATTCTTCAATGCTACTGCGATATAATCCATGTGACTTTGGAAATAAGTACGCCTTGGAATGGCTAAACGCAACAATTCTAACTTTGGATAACGATTTTCTCTTGTTTCAGGATCACGATCAGCCAAAATAGTTCCAATTTCTACACCTCGAATTCCAGCTTCCTTATACAATTCAATTCCTAAAGTTTGTGCAGGGAATTCTTCGCGCGGGACGTTTGGCAAGAATTTTACAGCATCTACAAAAATAGCATGTCCTCCAATTGGCTGTTGAATCGGAATTCCATATTCGATTAATTTATTTCCTAAATATTCGATCTGTTTGATACGAGATTGTAAGTACGAATATTCTGTTGATTCTTGTAAACCTTGTGCTAAGGCAGCTAAATCGCGTCCAGCTAATCCTCCATAACTTAAATATCCTTCGTATATAATTCCAAAATTTCCACAAATTTTATATAGCTCTTCGTTATTCAGTGCAATAAATCCACCGATATTTACCAAACCATCTTTTTTTGCAGACATCGTCATTCCATCCCCAAAAGAAAACATTTCCAAAACAATTTCTTTAATTGTTTTCTGCTTAAATTCTTCTTCTCTTTCTTTGATGAAGTATGCATTTTCAGCGAAACGAGCACCGTCAAAAAAGACAGGAATTTCATACTGATTAGATAGTTCACGTACTTGACGAATGTTCTCCATAGATACAGGTTGACCACCAGAAGAATTACACGTTACCGTGATTAAAGTAAATGGAATTTTTTCTTTGCCATATTCTTTGTAGACATTTTCAAGCTTTTGTAAATCGATATTTCCTTTGAATGGATGAATCAATTCGCTATCAAATGCTTCGTCAATTGTACAATCAATGGCATGTGCTTTTCTAAATTCAATGTGTCCTTTTGTTGTGTCAAAATGTGAATTTCCAGGAACCACATGACCTTCTTTAACAAGTGCCGAAAATAATACATTTTCCGCTGCACGACCTTGATGAGTAGGTAAAAGAAATTTGAAACCTGTAATTGTATTGATTGTTTCTTTTAGTTTCAAGAATGATTGAGAACCTGCGTAACTTTCGTCTCCAGTCATCATCTCAGACCACTGTTTATCCGACATAGCTCCAGTTCCTGAATCGGTTAATAGATCGATAAATACTTTATGGCTTTCAAGATTAAATAGGTTGTAGTCTTTTTCTTCGATCCACTTTTCGCGCTCTTCTGGAGTAGATTGATAAATTTCTTCGACCATTTTTATACGAAATGGTTCGGCAAAAGGTAATTTCATTTTTTTGTGTTTAGTGTAAAACTAAGAAACCTTAAGAATATTATCAATTATATAATTAAAAACGAAAAAAAATCCTTTATCTCTTAGATAAAGGATTTTAGCTTTTTATAGTTCGTTGTTAGTCAATAACAGGAACTGGTCTTTTGTTTTCGTTAATAGCAACTAACGTAAATGTTCCAGTAATCGCTTTTTCGCGGCCATCTCTGTACATACTTTCGATGAATATATCAATTTGTACATCCAAACTTGTACGACCAACACGAACAACTTTACCAACCATTTCGACAATAGTTCCGGCAGGAATAGAATGTTTAAAATCAATTTTATCACTACTTACTGTAACAATAGGTTTACGACAAAAACGAGTTGCTGTCATAAAAGCAATTTCATCCATCAGATACATGACTGATCCGCCAAACATGGTGTTGTGATGGTTTGTATCTCCTGGAAAAACAGCTTTGAAAATACGAGTTTCAGAATTGATGATACGTTGTTCGATCAACTCTTCTCTTGGGGTTTTTTCCACTTCCATTATCATAATATTACACGTTACTTTTTCTTAAAATTAATTTTGTGACAATGTTTTTGTGGTGTTTTAATAATTTCATAGAACATAATTTTTGAACCTTTTTCGCGAAAGTTTATTATAAATTAAAATTTCAAAATTGGCATTCTGGCTTATCAAATTTGTTGATTTACAGTTGCGCGACAGCTCGTGAGTTACACACGATTTCCCTATATTTTGAAATGAAACAAGGTGCAAAGATAGATGAGAAAAATGAAATTTTTATATTTATTGGATCGAATTCGTTGGTTTGGAATAATTCGTGTAAATTCATTTTCTCAATTTTTTTAATCATTTTAAAAGAAACCAATGAAAATTAAACCAATAAAAGACTTAGTTCATAATATTAATGAGTGGGAAGAATTAGTTGCTCAAACCAAAGATTTAACAAATAAAGTTATTCAGGATATTAATTTTATTCGTCACGAGATCAATTGGGAAGAATATAATTTGTGTAATACTTCTTTCTTGGGATGTAAGTTTAGACAACATCATGCAATTCATTTAATAGAGCGCGGAGCTTTTATATATCCAAAGTTTGAAGCTGTTCCTTATAATCCTTATCGAGGAAAATTATACACATGGCAAGAGTTGATGGAAGGTTACGATCCAAATAATGACCAAAGTATTGATCTAAAAATCTATAAACATTTCAAAAAACATAAATATAATCCTTCTGTTTCTGAAGCTTTAGCTCAACGTTTGCATGATTTATCAATTGATGATGGTTTGCGAAGAATCTTAGAGTATGATGATGAGGGAATGACAAAACGAAAAGTCGTTGGGTTTATGGGCGGACATTCTACAGCGCGCAATTCAGAGTTCTATAATGAAACAGCGAAAGCCGCAAAATTAGCAACATCGAAAGGATATTTTGTAGTTTCTGGGGGAGGTCCAGGGATTATGGAAGCTGCAAATTTAGGAGCTTATATGGCAAATTATTCAGACGAAGATCTAATGAATGCAATTCATATTTTAGCAGATTTAGATTTTGTAGATGAAAATAAAACAGAGTATTTAGCCAAGAATTATATGACAAATGCTAAGAAAGTTTTGGATCTTTACCCAAATGGTGCTGAAAGTTTAGCTATTCCAACTTGGTTTTACGGACACGAGCCAAGTAATTTGTTTGCAACAAATATTGCAAAGTATTTTTCGAATAGTATTCGTGAAGATATGTTGTTAACCATTAGTTTGTTCGGATTGGTTTATGCGCCAGGAAGTGCAGGAACTACTCAAGAAATTTTTCAGGAAGCAGCGCAAAACCATTACGGAACATCAGGGTATTACAGTCCAATGATATTTTTGAGCAAAAAAAGGTATGTAGAAGATACTTCGATTTATTCTGTATTGCATCAATTATCAACAGGAAGACCTTATAAAGACTTATTATTTTTGACAGATTCGTCTGATTTAGCGATTGATTTTATTGAAAAGCATCCACCAATCAAAGTAGATAAAAAAAATAATTAAAATATTTTTAATTATTTTTAAGTAATTAAAGTGTTGTTAGATAAATATTTAAATCTTGTTTTCTTTAGATTTTTCTGAATAAAATAAAATAAATTGGAATAATATTTGGTATTTTAAATAATGAACGTATATTTGCAGTCCAATAACGCGAGATGGAGCAGTAGGTAGCTCGTCGGGCTCATAACCCGAAGGTCACAGGTTCGAGTCCTGTTCTCGCTACTAAATCGCGAGGTGGAGCAGTAGGTAGCTCGTCGGGCTCATAACCCGAAGGTCATCGGTTCGAGTCCGGTCCTCGCTACTACAAAGAGAGTTTCTAACAAGAAACTCTCTTTTTTTATATCTTAACTTCTCGAATTAATTTGGATAAACTATTTTTGTATGATGAATGTAGAAGAATATAAAAAACAATATAACGCTAAACAGCAAAAACTGAATAGCGTTTTTATCATTTGTAAACAATAGTTAAAAGCATGCATTTTTTAACCCATTTTTACACCTATTTTTATATCGTTTTTTACGATGGATTTTTGACAAGAATTTAATAGTTTTCACCTTCCTGCATTTTTATTTTTTTCCCATTTCTAAAATTAAAAACTTCGCCTGTCTTTTTATCTAATACCAAAGGATATTTATTATTAAAAACATATCTTTCATTACTGTTATTTTTTATTAAATAATAAGTAAAACAAAACAACAAAGCAATTATTATTGCAGTTGCAGAATATATTATTTCTTTATTTTTCATCATCAAATTCAGTTATATTATTACAGATATCTCCATAAGAACTAAAATCACCATCCCAAATAGTAAGGTATTCTAATTCATCTACTTCTTTTCCATTTTTATCAAAAATTTTAGCAGTCATTTCTAAAGGAACTGGATATTTATAATTATTTTGATAACCATAATCATCAATATTATTCGAGTAGTAAAAGACTTGATTGTAAATAAAAAATTGATTGTTTTTTAAATTCTCAAAATGAGTAGAAATAACAATTAATTTATTATAACCATTTGTTCCTTTTACTTCTAACGATTGATTAATAAAATCCCAATCAGTGTTTAGATTAAACTGTTTTCTAAAACCATTTATATATATTTTTTTTGATTTTTCATCTCGGTTTTCAAAACCATCTTTTTTACTAATAAATTTTTCATTGATAGAATAATTATCACTATACCAATTATTAATATCATTTAATTGAATTAATTCAATTTCTATTTCATTATTATTGCTTGAATCTCCACAAGCTATTAAAATAAAAAAGCAAGTAACAATAAGTAAAATTTTCTTCATATTTATTTAATTTACAGTCGAATTAAGTTTCTTTTTATCAGTTAAAAATTTACATCCTATAATAAAACTCGATAATGAACCTATAATTGTTGCATAATTCCCTAACAATCTGTAAAATACTGGTAGTTTTTGAATTTCATAATAATAACTACCCAAAATAAAAAAAATTATAAAACATACAGATATTAAACCCATTATTATTCTACCTTTTTGACCTATAGAAATTTTCATTACTACATAAGTGTAAATAAAACCTTTTATAAATGGCATTACATAATTCCCTAATAAAATTTCTAATGATTGTGGTGATATTTTTTCTATAAATAGAATATCTAAAAAAGAAATTAATAAAAAAACAACTCCTCCCAATATTAATGCAAGAATATAGCGTAATATTCTCTGTACTATCCATATATCATTATTACTATTCATAATTTATTTAACTTACTTTAAAACCCTTTTCTTCTAACAAAGAACAAAATTTATCATATACATTATCTTTATTAGCCACAATGAACAACCAATTAATTATACAACAAATTAGTATTACAAAAACTATAATATACCTATCAATGAATTCAAGATATTTTTGACTATGAGAAACTTCTTCAATACTTTTCTCCAAAAAATAATCTACAAGTATGTTGAAAGAAACTATAAACAATGCGATAAAAATAGCACGTAACCAAAAATTTACATAAGGCAACACTTTTATATTGTTATTGTTTTTTTTTATTTTAAATTTACTCTTTTCAAATTCATACTTATACCATTTTTTATCCTCTAATGATTCAATTTCATTATACATAATATCATCCAATTTGTCAACATTATTCATAATTAGCGTTTTATAATATTTTTTTTTAAAAAGTTCGTTTTATAATATAGAAGATCCGGTACACATCATTTAGATTAATCGTAAAATCTTCACATTTAGGATTTCTCGAATGCAAAGTCAATTTTCCATTATAAGGATTATAACCTACAATATCTTTATGATAGATATTATTTTTTGTCATCAAGAATCCTCATTTATATTATCACCTTCTATAATGAGTTTTTTTCTTTTCTTGAATATTACGAAATAGTACAAAAGTAACCAAAACGTAACTCAGTAAAAATAGGAAAAATTACCTATTCAATAATAGTTTATGATCAAAAAATATTTTTCTAAAATCGTAAAAGATCAAAGAAAAGTATAAAGAAGTCATAAGTACTTGGTAAAACATTTTGTGCTCTTCAAAACGACTACAAAGAGAGTTTCTAACAAGAAACTCTCTTTTTTTATATCTTAACTTCTCGAATTAATTTGGATAAACTATTTTTGTATGATGAATGTAGAAGAATATAAAAAACAATATAAATCAGATCAGGCTGTTGGTGCGATTGCAATCGAAAATCGTTTAAAAGAAGTCTATGGAACTTTAGAACCAAGATTTTATTCGCCACAAGTAATGTCGTTTCAAGGTGGAGATGATCCAATTGATGGAGTGGCTGTATTTGATGTGAACGGTTATTATCATTTGGTGAGCTATGGAATGTCGCATTTATATTATTCGGAAGAAAGTGTAGGAGCAGAATTTAGTAAATGGGGATTTGAATTTTCGTTTCGTGTAAAACCTGTAAAAGATGACAATGGAGAAGATCCTTTCTGGGTAGTTCAGCTGATGAATAACTTGGGTCGATTTGTCAATGAAACTAAAGTTTGGTTTGATGAATATCAATATTTACCATTAGGAGGTCCTATTCGAACAGATACGGACACGGATATTGTTGGTTTAGCTTTTATAAAAGATGATGATTTAAATGAGATAAACACACCTCACGGTAAAGTGACTTTTTTACAAATGGTTGGTTTAAATTCAGATCAATTGAAAAGACTAGAAGCGAATTCAACAAAAGAAGAAATAATGTCAGTGCTAACTGAAATAAAGTCAGTTAATCCAAAATTTGTTTGCGAATTGTAACAATTAATTTTCAAATAGAGCTATTTACGTAAGCTTATTTCTTAAATTTTGTTAAATGTAATAAACAGATTATCAATATATTAAAATTGGTATTTGATTTGATTATACTAAAGCGTTAGTAGCACTAATAGTAGAATAAATTTTTCATAGGTTAGGTTAATAATTAGTAAAGCTAATTATGAGGCACTCTTTCGGGAGTGCTTTTTTTAGAATATTTATAGAAAAAAATATCACAATGTTTAGAAATTTATTCAATCGAAATAAAGAGAAACCAAATAACGAACAAGAATCAAAAACAATGACTTTCGAAGAAATTATTAATTCAGATAAACCCGTTCTTTTAGACTTTTTTGCGACTTGGTGTGGACCTTGTCAAATGATGGGACCTGTGTTGCAGCAAGTAAAAGAGGAATTGGGAGATGATGTCAAAATTCTAAAAGTGGATGTTGATAAATATCAAGATTTAGCGGCACGTTATCAAGTGCAAGGTGTTCCGACTTTTGCTATTTTCAAGAATAGCGAATTGCTTTGGAAAGAAAGTGGTGCGCGACCAAAAGAACAATTGGTTGAGGTGATTAAAAAGTATATTTAAAATAGGTTTGCTTTGCAGCCAAAGTCGATTAAAAAATCCGCTTATTGAGCGGATTTTTTTTGTGTTTATAAATTTTATTTCTTTTTATTTGATTTTACAATTCGATAAGAAATGTATAGAAAGATTAACCATATTGGAATTAATTCTACCGAAATTTTAAGTCCAGTAAACCACATGATGATTAAAATACCAAATAAGAAAATTAAACAAAGGTAATTGCTTATCGGGTACAGAAGCGAAGGGAATAATGTTTTTACGTTTTCTATATCTTTCTGTTTTCGATATTTAAGGTGTGTTATCGAGATCATAATCCAGTTGATAACTAATGTTGAAACAACTAATGACATTAGAATATGAAAAGCATCTTCTGGAATTACTTTGTTGATGAAAATACAAATTGCTGCAAAAATAGAAGATACTGCAATGGCCATCACTGGAACGTGATTTTTATTTAATTTCTTCAAAAATTTTGGCGCATTTCCCTGTTCAGCCAAACCGTATAACATTCTACTATTACTATAAACAGAGCTGTTATAAACTGATAAAGCAGCAGTTAGAACGATAACATTTAGCGCATTAGCGATTAATCTTGAAAAATCAATTGTATGACCAAAAAGATCGAGTTTTAAGTGATTTAAGTTTTGAAAAACCATTACAAATGGACTACTTTTATCTGTAATTGTTTCCCAAGGAGCCAAAGAAAATAAGATAATTAATGCCCCTACATAAAAAATTAAGATTCGATAAATAACTTGATTCGTTGCTTTTGGAATTGTTTTTTCTGGATTTTTAGCTTCTGCAGCTGTGATTCCAATTAATTCCAAGCCTCCAAAAGAGAACATAATTAGAGCCATAGCGGCTAATAATCCGCTGAAACCACCTTCACTATTCCCAGAGAGCCATCCTTTTGGAAAGAAACCTCCGTTGTTCCAAAGATTTTGAACAGTCGCTTGTTCGCCTCCAGTTCCACTAATTAATAAGTATGCTCCGAAAATAATCATTGCGATAATGGCAACAACTTTAATGATTGAAAACCAAAATTCGGCTTCACCAAACATTTTAACTGAGCCTAAATTCAACGCATTGATAACGATAAAAAAGAATAAACTTGAAGCCCATAAAGGAATTTCGGGCCACCAGAATTGCACATAAATTCCGATTGCTGTCAATTCAGACATACTTACTAAAACGTAAAGAATCCAATAATTCCAACCAGAAGCAAATCCAGCAAATGAACCCCAATATTTATAAGCAAAATGGCTAAAACTTCCAGAAACAGGCTCGTTAACCACCATTTCTCCTAATTGTCGCATGATAAAAAAGGCTATAATTCCAGCGATTGCATATCCTAAAATAACAGATGGTCCAGCTAGAACTGCAGCTGGTCCAATCCCTAAAAATAGACCAGTTCCAATTGCACCTCCTAAAGCGATTAATTGAATATGTCGGTTTGTAAGACCTCTTTGCAATTCTTTTTCTTCGGTATTTTTTATTTGACTCACGTGTGATGTATTAATTTGTTAAATATATGTAAAAAGTATTTTTAAAAAGAACATTTTAAAGAATTGTCTTGTTTAGATTAATATTCAATAATCGTTGAATTAGGTTAATTAAATATATTTTACATTTATCCTTAAAATAACAAAAAGATGAAATCAATTTATTTTTTAGGACTTGGTGCATTAGGTGCAAAATATGCGGCAAGTTTTTATGATTATAATTCAGAGAATGTAAAAATAATCGTTAATCAAGATCGTAAAGAAAAGTACGCAGCTGAAGGGGTGTTTGTGAATGAAAAAAGATATAATTTTGATTATATCACAGGGATAGAAAATGAAATTTATCCTGATTTTATTTTTGTTGCTGTAAAAAGTAATCAACTAAAAGAGGCGATTGTTGATTTAATACCTTTTGTAGGAGAAAACACATTGATTATTAGTTTGTTGAATGGAATATCTTCTGAACGAATTTTAGCTGATACCTTTGGTTGGGACAAAGTGATTAATGCTGTGGCGTATATGGATGCTGTGAAAGTTGAAAATCGGGTAACATACGGAAGTATTGGTAAGATTATTTTTGGACATATTGAGAATAAGTTTCAAGAACGTTTACATTCGTTGAGTGAGTATATGAATGGTGCAAAAATTCCAAATATGGTAACGGATGAAATTCAAGATGCGCAATGGGCGAAGTATTTGGTTAATGTTGTTGCGAATCAATTAACGTTCTTATTGGAGTTTCCGTACGGGGCATTCAAAACAAATCAACATCTTGATAAATTGATGGATTTACTATCGGAAGAAGTTATTGCAGTAGGAAATGCACATGGTGTACAGATTGGGGATAAGGAAGTAGATCGAATGAAAGCGACTCTAAAAATAGTCGATGAGCAAGGGAAAACATCAATGTTGCAAGATCGTGAAGCAAAACGATATTCTGAAGTTGATGAATTTTCTGGTGAAATAATTGCGTTAGGAAAACAATATGGAATTTCAACACCTTATAATGAGTTGGTGTACAATATGGTAAAAGCAATTGAGGAAGCGTATTAAAATAAAAAAAACCTTTGTAGTTCTACAAAGGTTTTTGTCGGGGTGGCAGGATTCGAACCTGCGACCTCCTGCTCCCAAAGCAGGCGCGATGACCGGGCTACGCTACACCCCGATTTGGTCATCAAATGAAATAAAGCGGAGAGACAGGGACTCGAACCCTGGCATCGGTTACCCGATGACAGATTAGCAATCTGCTCCATTACCGCTCTGGCACCTCTCCTAATTTATTTCAAATAAATTTGTGATCCAGTCAGGATTCGAACCTGAGACCTACTGCTTAGAAGGCAGTTGCTCTATCCAGCTGAGCTACTGGACCGATCCAAAAATTCGTTGAATTTTGTCGGGGTGGCAGGATTCGAACCTGCGACCTCCTGCTCCCAAAGCAGGCGCGATGACCGGGCTACGCTACACCCCGATTCGGTCTTCTTATCGTTAATGAAATCTTTTCGGATGAAAATTTTGTCGGGGTGGCAGGATTCGAACCTGCGACCTCCTGCTCCCAAAGCAGGCGCGATGACCGGGCTACGCTACACCCCGATAGATTTCATTATCGTGGGTGCAAATGTAAGGTGATTTTTGAAAATTAACCAAATATTTTTAAGAATATTTTTCGGAAACTTTCATATAGGTTTCTAAATCCTTGTCCCCTCGACCCGAAAGGTTCAGAACCACAATGTCTTGCGGTTTAAAATTAATTTTCTCTAAAGCCGCTAAAGCATGCGAAGATTCTAAAGCAGGGATGATTCCTTCCTCTTTTGTCAGCATAAAAGCTGCTTTTAAGGCTTCATCATCGGTTGCATTTAAGAATTCTGCGCGACCAGTTTTGAACAAATGCGCATGTAATGGTCCAACTCCAGGATAATCTAATCCAGCAGAAATAGAATAGGGCTCTACAATTTGACCGTCCTTATCTTGCATCAATAACGTACGGCTACCGTGTATAATACCTTCTGTACCTTTGATTGTTGTCGCAGCAGTTTCTCCAGATTCTACACCTAATCCAGCAGCTTCCACAGCAATTAATTTCACCTCTTCGTTATTTAAAAAATGAAAAAAAGCTCCAGCAGCATTACTTCCTCCTCCTACACAAGCAATCACATAATCAGGGTTTTCTTTTCCATATTTTTCTTTCATTTGCGCTTTAATCTCTTCTGAAATAATTGCTTGAAATTTCGTAACCATAGCCGGATATGGGTGAGGTCCAACAACAGAACCAATGATATAAAATGTTTCTGGATGATTAATCCAATAACGAATCGCTTCGTTTGTCGCATCTTTCAAAGTTTTACTTCCAGAAGTTGCGGGAATTACTTGTGCACCCAACATTTTCATACGTGCAACATTAGGTGCTTGACGAGCAATGTCTACTTCACCCATAAAAACGATACATTCTAATCCCATCAACGCACAAACCGTTGCCGTTGCAACACCATGCTGTCCCGCTCCTGTTTCGGCAATAATTTTGGTTTTACCCATTCGTTTTGCTAAAAGCGCTTGACCAATCGCATTGTTGATTTTATGTGCTCCTGTGTGATTTAAATCCTCACGTTTCAGTAAGATGTTTGCCTTGTGTTTTTTCGAAAGATTTGGCGCGTAATACAATGGACTTGGACGTCCAACGTAATCTTTTAATAACAAATTAAACTCATCTTTAAATTCTTTTGTATCTGCATAATCTTCTAAAGCTTGTGATAATTCTTCACAATTATGATGCAATAATTCTGGAATAAAAGCTCCTCCAAATTCACCATAAAACCCTCTTTCGTCAACTTCGTATTTCATTTTATTTTTTTTAATTTTGTTCAATTCGTCCATCAATTGTATCGATGAACTGTTTTACTTCGTCAGCTTTTTTAATTCCTGGTGCTGACTCGAAACCACTGTTAATATCAAATCCAATACATCTTGGATGTTGAAAATTTTTCAAAAGTAATGCATCTTCAAGTTCTATTCCTCCACTTAATAAAAAGGGTGTTGATAACTGATAGTTTGTTAACAGTTGCCAATTGAATTTACGTCCTGTTCCACCGTAATCAGAAGATTTTGTGTCGAATACAAAGCTATCAACAACTTGTTGATAAGTGGTTAATTGTTGAAAATCATCTTTTGATTGAATTCCTACAGCTTTCCAAATTTTAAAATCTAAAAAGTTTTCATCTGTTATCAATCGTTGGTGTTTTTGATTAATTAATTTTTCACAAAAATAAGCTGTTTCATCGCCATGTAATTGCACAACATCTAATTGATATTGTTCAACTTTTTTGAGTATATTTTCAATCGAATCATTCACAAAAACGCCAACTTTTTCGGCATTCGGAAAAATGTCAAAAATCGCTTTATCTTTTACAAATCGTTTTGATTTGGGATAGAAAATAAAACCAACATAATCTGGTTCGATTGCAGCAATTTCTTTAAAATTCTCAAGATTATTATTTCCACAAACTTTTACTTGAAATCGTTTCATTTTGATGCTTTTACAAATTGTTCAAATGCTTGAGAAGGATTATCTGCCTTCATAAAATTTTCTCCAATCAAAAAAGCTTGAAAACCTGCTTGTCGCAATTCTTTTACCGTTTCAGGATCCGAAATTCCACTTTCCGCAACTTTAATTAAATTTTGTGGTAATTGTTTTAAAATCTGTTTCGATTTTTGGATATCTACTTCAAAGTTTTTTAGATTACGATTGTTGATTCCAATCAAATCAATAAACTCATTTATTTTTTCCATTTGATCTTCAGAATGTAATTCCAATAATACCTCCAATCCAATTTCCTTTGCTGTTTTCGCTAAATTGTAGACTTCATCTTTTGTTAAACATTCTGCAATCAACAACATCAAATCGGCGCCAATTGCTTTTGTTTCGTACACTTGAAACTCATCAACAATAAAATCCTTTCTTAAAATTGGTATATTCAAGATTTCTTTAGCTTGTTGTAAATCTTCAAAACTTCCACCAAAAAATTGTTCATCCGTCAAAACAGAAACTACTGAAGCGCCAAACTTTTCGTAACCAACGACGACATCTTTTACCAATACATCTTTGTTAATAAACCCTTTTGAAGGTGATTTACGTTTAAATTCGGCAATAATTCCTGATGTTGATTGATCCAAAATTGAAGCTTTTGCAGATAAAATAGGAGAATTAAAATGTTCTGAATTTTTAAAACTATTGATTGATTGAGTTTTCTTTTTTTCTAAAATTTCTTTGCGTTTTTGCGCGACAATTTCATCTAATATCGTTTTCATGGTCTTATTAGTTTTTGGAATACATTCAATGCTTTTTTACTGTCTAAACTTTCGTTCGCAATTGCTACACATTCGATTAAATCTTTGGTTGGATAAATTGTTTTAAGCGCTAAAGCAGCATTTGCTAAAACCACTTCTTTTTGTGCTTGAGTTGAATTACCTTCTAAAACACTTAAAAATATTTTCGAATTTTCTTCGATTGATTTTCCACCTTTTATATCATTTGGCTGAAGAGAATTTAGTCCAAAATCTTTACTTTCTAAAATAAATTCTCCTTCGTTGTTATACACTTTTGTTGGCGAAGTCAATGAAATTTCATCATAACCAGCTAAAGCTGTTGAAATGGAATAATGAACACCCGAATTTTGCATCACATAATGATAAAGTCGAGCTGTTCTGATGTCATATGTTCCTAAATTTTGAAAATCTGGTTGGATAGGGTTTACCAAAGGTCCCATCAAATTGAAGAATGTTTTTACAGCTAATCCTTTTCTGATTGGGGCTACTTTCGCTAAAGCTGGATGAAAAAGAGGTGCATGCAAAAATGTAATTCCAACTTCTTCAAATTCGTGTTTTAACTTATCTTGATTGGTCGAAAATTCGTATCCAAAACTATCCAACATATTCGAAGAACCACTCACAGAAGACGCTCCATAATTTCCTTGTTTGATAATTTTTTCGCCAGCTCCTGCTAAAACAAAACAACTCAATGTCGAAATATTGAACGTGTCTTTTCCGTCTCCACCTGTTCCTACAACATCAATGGCTTGTTTTGGTAAATCAATTTTTACACACAAATCCAGTAAAGCTCGTCGATAACCTTTCAGTTCGTCCAATGTTATATTTCGCATGTTGAAAATAGTTAAGAACGATGCTAATTCTACTTGCGAATATTTTTCTTCAGAAATATCAACCATAATTTGATAGGCTTCTTTTTCTGAAAGTGTATAATTTTCGAATAATAAATTTAATAACTTTCTCATGTTTAATTTTCTAACCAATTTTTAATCATTTGATCTCCTTCTGGCGTTAAAATAGATTCTGGATGAAACTGAACTCCTCGCACATCATACGTTTTGTGACGTAAGGCCATTATTTCTTCGTTTGGCCCGATTGCGGTAATTTCTAAATCGTCTGGAAAATTTTCATTCGAAACAACCCAAGAATGGTAGCGTCCAACTTCTAAACTCTCTTGTAAATTCTTGAATATGATATCATCTTTAATGACTTTTATGGTTGATTTAACACCATGAAATACTTCTTGCGTGTTTAATAATTTCCCTCCAAAAACTTCTCCAATTGCTTGTTGACCAAGGCAAACTCCGAAAATAGATTTGGTTGATGCATATTTTTTAATAATAGGTTTCAGTAAATTAGCTTCGTCAGGAATTCCTGGACCTGGAGAAAGTAATATTTTATCATACAAATTCACTTCTTCTAAAGAAATTCCATCGTTGCGAACAACAGTGATATCGGTTGCATATTTTTTCAATGAATGCACTAAATTATAAGTGAACGAATCGTAATTATCGATGACTAAAATTTTCATAGTTTATAGATTTTGAGCGATTTCGATAGAGCGACGAAGTGCGCCTAATTTATGATTGACTTCTTGTAATTCATTTTCTTCAACCGATTTGGAAACAACTCCAGCACCAGCCTGAAAATATAAGGTATTTTGTTTGCTAACAAACGTGCGTATGGCAATTGCCATGTTGATATCACCATTGAATCCTAAATAACCAATAGCTCCTCCATAAACACCACGATTTTGATTTTCATAGGTATCTAACAATTCCATTGCCTTGAATTTTGGTGCCCCAGAAAGTGTTCCAGCAGGAAAAGAATCTGCGAATATTTTCATGGTATTGACACTTGTATCCAATTGAGCAGTTACTTTTGAAACCATGTGAATCACATGAGAAAAATATTGAATTTCTTTGTATTCAGCCACTTCAACATTTGCAGAATTTCTACTCAAATCATTTCGAGCTAAATCAACTAACATTACGTGTTCTTCGTTTTCTTTCGGGTCTGCAATTAATTTTTCGGTTAATTCTTTATCCAAATTTGGGTTTCCAGTTCTACGAACTGTTCCTGCGATTGGATGAATCTCGGCGTGATTATTATTGATGATTATTTGTGCTTCTGGTGAAGAACCAAATATTTTAAAGTTGCCATAATCGAAATAAAATAAATATGGCGAAGGGTTTACAGAGCGTAAAATGCGGTAAACATTAAATTCATCGCCCGAAAATTTTTGTTTGAATTGTCTTGATGGAACAATCTGAAACACATCACCACGAAAACAAGACTGTTTGCATTTTGTAACCATTTTTTTGAATTCTTCATCCGTTAAATTTGATTCAATTTCACTTTCCACATTAAATGGATATTCAATGATTGACTTGTTGTTGATGACACTTTTAATTTCTGCAAATTTTGAAATAGTTTCCTCATTTTGAAATTCGATGAATTGAATTTCGTTGTGAAAATGATTAAAAACCACTATATTTTGATAAAATGAATAAGAAAATTCTGGAATTGTCGCTTCATTTCCTTGAGCAGAAAATTTTACCGTTTCGAAATGCGGAATAGCATCCCAAGCAATGTATCCAAACAAACCATTGACAGGTAAATCTTCTCCATTTTGGATATTGAATTGAGCGGTAAATTCCTTGAACTTTTCAGTTAAATTCTGACCTTTTAATTCATACTCTTTCGTCTTACCATTTTTGTAAGTTTCATTTACGATTCCTTTCGTTACCTTGAAAGTCGCGATCGGATTTAGGCAAATAAATGAATTTGCATCCGTCTTCGAATGGTAGTCTGAACTTTCTAATAATAATGCATTTGGATAAATGTCTCTCAGCTTCAAATAGAGTTGAACAGGAGTCGTTAAATCAGCTAAAACAGTTTCTTTCTGTATGTTAAAAGTTAAATTCATTTGCTAAATATTTAGGTTTAGAGCACAAAAAAAGGCTTGTCGGTTACGACAAGCCTTTTCTACATATAATTGCATAGAGGTCTTACGAACCAACGTTTTGTTGTTCGATTAACCACCACCAGTTATTTGTAAATAATGTATTCATTGAGGCAAATTTAGAAATGATTTTGAAACCAACAAATTATTTTTTGATAAATTTTTTAGTTCTTTCAACAATTGATATTTTTGAGAGAATAATAAAAACACAAATAAAATGGAAAATAATTATGACAATCTTATTGTTGAAGTAGAAAATAAAATTGCATTGGTAACTTTAAATCGTCCACAAGCATTAAATGCCTTGAACAAAGATTTATTAGAAGATCTTTCTAATTTTTTGACTAATGCAAACTCAAACGATGAAATTCGAGCGATTATTTTGACAGGTTCTGGAGAAAAATCTTTTGTAGCAGGTGCAGATATCAAAGAGTTTGCAAATTTCGATGGTCATCAAGGAGAACAATTGGCTGCGAAAGGACAAGAAAATGTATTTGATAAAGTAGAAAACTTAACAAAACCTGTTATTGCGGCTGTTAACGGTTTCGCTTTAGGTGGAGGATTAGAATTGGCGATGGCTTCACATTTTCGTATCGCATCTACAAATGCAAAGTTAGGATTGCCAGAGGTTACTTTAGGTTTAATTCCTGGTTATGGTGGAACGCAACGTTTACCAAAATTAATTGGAAAAGGTCGTGCTATGCAGGCAATTATGACGGCAGATATGTTTACGGCAGATCGTGCGTATGAGATGGGATTGGTAAACGAAGTAGTGGAACAAGCAGAATTAATAAATCGTGCGAAAGAAATTGCAGGTAAAATTGTAAAGAATTCTTCTGTTGCTATTCGTCACGCGATAAAAGCAATAAATGCATCGGATAAAGACAATGGTTTTGAAATTGAAATTCAGAGTTTTGGAAATTTATTTGATGAAGATGATTTCAAAGAAGGAACAACAGCTTTTATAGAAAAAAGAAAGCCGAATTTTAACTAATTTTAGTTTAAAATAAATCAACAAAAAGCTTCAAGATTTCTTGAAGCTTTTTAATTTTACATCATGAAAAAAATAATTTTTGGATTCTTTCTGGTGATGAGTTCAATTGCGTTTTCGCAAGAAATTTATCAAGTTATTGCACAAGAAGGATTGACGATTAGAACTGCTCCAAATGGCAAACGTGTCGGAAAAATTCCATATGGTTATCCTGTTAAAATTTTAGAAAAAGGAGAAGCTTTTTCTATCAAAGATAGTGGAAAAGCGAAAAGTGGAAATTGGGTAAAAATTGATATCAGTTCTTCTAAATTAATTTTGGACGAAGGAGTGAATGAAGCCGTTTTACAAAATGATTTGTACACATTTAGTGGCTATTTGATTACACAACAAAATTTTATCAATCAGTTCGAAACAGAGATTGCTACACATCCTGCATTTAACGAATTTTATTTGGCAACTGCTTACAAATGTTTTGCGATAAAAGGTGATTTTTTTGGCGATGGTGTGGTTGATTATTTATATCGAATGATTGATAAAAAGGGATATACGCGTCTGTATATAGTCAATAATTTGAAAAAAGGGAGTCAGATTTATGGATTAGGAGGAGAAAAAGATCCGTTCAAAATTAAAAATTATGATTTCGGAACGTTGATGATGATTCCAAAAGGAACGTCTCTTTATTCTAATTACAAAGATGGAATAAAGCGTAATTTAAATGGCGTTTCTAAAAATGAAATTGTAACTTTAGAGTATGATGCAATTTATGTACATCAAGAAAATGCAAAAGAAGGCGGTTATATTTACCGAAAAGATGGCAAATGGAATTGGTTAAATCAAAAATAATTATAATGCAAAATATAGAAAATAAAGTCGCGTATATTACAGGCGCAACAAAAGGAATTGGGTTAGGAATAGCAAAAGTTTTAGTTGAAAATGGACTTAAAGTTGCTAATTCAGGAAGAAACATAAATGATGTCGAAAAAGCACGCGAATACTTAGGAAAAGATAATGTTTTGGCTATTCAGTCAGATGTTAGACATTTCGAAGATGAGCAAAATGCTGTAGAACAAATTATTTCTGCTTTTGGTCGTTTGGATATCGTCATCGCGAATGCTGGTTTAGGGAAATTTGCACCAGTAGATGAGCTTTCTTTAGAGGATTGGAACGCAATGATAGACACTAATTTAACAGGTGTTTTTCATACAATAAAAGCTTCTGTTGAGGCTTTGAAAGTGTCAAAAGGTTATTATATTTCGATCGCATCTTTAGCAGGAACTAATTTTTTTGCCAATGGTGCTGGATATAATGCTTCAAAATTTGGAGTAGTAGGGTTTACACAAGCAGCGATGTTAGATTTAAGAAATTATGATATCAAGTGTACAACGATCATGCCTGGTTCTGTAACATCTCACTTCAATGATCATGTCCCAAATTCTGAAGATGGATGGAAAATTCAGCCCGAAGATTTAGGACAAATGATAGTTGATTTATTAAAAATGAATTCAAATGTTTTACCAAGTAAAATAGAAGTTCGTCCAACGAAGACAAAATAATGCAAAGGCCTCTAAAATGAGGTCTTTTTTTTTGAAAAAAATAGTTGTAATTACCGATAGTTTACATAGTTTCGTGAAATATTTTAGATTGCAATATATGTAATCTTCAAACTAACATTCTTTAATGAGTTTTAAGAAATCAATCAATCATTTTCGACGTACAATAATGCGTGGATTAACTGGAGGTATTGGCGATGGAAATTTGCCAAAAATAGAAAAAGATGAACTTCTTGAATTAAGAAGAGTATTGATAAACAGACCTAACCAACGTTTAGGAAATTTATTGTTAATAACACCTTTAGTACAAGAAATTATAAAAGATTTTCCAGAGGTGAAAATCGATTTATTTGTAAAAGGAAAGGTTGCTCCAATTATTTTCGAAAATTATCCACAAGTTGATCAAATAATAGAATTACCCAAAAAACCTTTTAAAGAATTAATTAACTACGCGAAAGTGTGGATGAAAATCAAACAAAAAAAGTACGATTTAGTCATTAATGTTGATAAAAATTCTTCTTCGGGTCGACTTTCTACTTCTTTTGCGAATTCTAAATATAAAATTTTTGGGAGTGAATTTGAACTTGATACAACTCAAGAAAATCAACTTCATCAAGCACAATATCCAGTTTATCAATTGAGAAAATTTAAAGAATTATTTAAAAATAAGCATGATCATTCTCCCATTCCATCTTTAGATATTCAGTTAACAGAAAAAGAGGTTCAAATAGGAAAAGAAACGCTTGATCATTTGACTAAAAATAAAGCAAAAAAAACATTAGCATTTTTCACCTATGCAACAGGTACGAAATGTTATGTAGCCGATTGGTGGACTGAATTTTATGAGGTTTTCTATCCAAAATATTCAGAAGAATATAATTTAATTGAGATTTTACCTGTCGAAAACATTTCAATGTTAACACATAAACTTCCTACTTTTTATAGCAAAGATGTAAGAGAAATTGCTGCAGTAATGAAAAATTGTGAATTTGTAATTGCTGCTGATTCTGGAATGATGCATCTAAGTTGTGCTGCTCCAACAAAGACAATCGGATTATTTAAAAGTGAAAGTTTTTTGAAACGCTATAAACCTTACGGAGAAGGAAATGCAGTAGTTTTAGTAAGTGAGGGCGATAAAGATAAGAATCGTATAATTCAAGAAATGGATAAACTACTTTCTGTTTAATAATCAATATATTTAAATAATTGACAATAAACAAGTTGGTCTAAGCATTAATGTCTTATTTTTTATTTAATATTTCATAGCTTTGAACTTTGAAATATTAAATAAATGTCAACAGAATTCACAATTATTATTCCAATCTATAACGAAGAAGATAATTTGTTACGTTTGGAAAATGAGATGAATAAGTATGTAAAAACCGCTGTAAAATCAACTGAAATTTTACTGATTAATGATGGTTCTAAAGATAAAAGTTTACCATTAATCAAAGAAATCTGCCAAAGAAACGAGAAGTTTCACTACATATCTTTTGATAAAAATTATGGATTGTCAGCTGCAATAAAAGCTGGTTTTGATTCTGTACATTCGAAATGGGTAGGTTATATTGATGCAGATTTACAAACAGCTCCCGAAGATTTCAATAAGCTTTTAGGTTTAGCAGATCAATATGATTTGGTTACGGGTGTTCGTGCAGATCGTAAAGATTCTTTTGTGAAAAATATGTCATCTAAAATTGCAAATTCAATCCGAAGAGCTTTTACAAATGACGGAATGGATGATACCGGTTGTCCATTAAAAGTTATCAATGCTGATAAAGCGAAAAAGATTCCAATGTTCAAAGGGTTGCATCGTTTTTTACCAGCTATGATTCTACTTCAAAACGGAACTGTAACTCAAGTTCCCGTAAAACACTTTCCTCGAATTGCAGGCGAATCGAAATTCAATTTATGGAACCGTCTATTAGGTCCTTTGATGGATTGTTTTGCATTTGTTTGGATGAAGAAAAAATACATCAATTATAAGATTCAAGAAGGAGCATAATGTCAAATTGGATTATAATTAGCATTGGATTTATTGCGCAAACGCTTTTTTCAAGTCGGCTAATTTTGCAATGGATTGTTTCCGAAAAAAATAAAAAAGTACTTACACCAAAATTGTTTTGGGAAATTAGTCTTTTTGCCTCTGTACTTTTATTTTTATATGGTTATTTGCGTCATGATTTTTCGATTATGTTAGGTCAAACGCTAACATATTACATTTATATCAGAAACATACAGTTGCAAAATCATTGGCACGAATTCCCGAAAATTGTCCGTATTTTCTTGTATATTTTTCCTGTGTTAATTGTTTTGTATGGATTTAATAACGGTATTTTTGATGTAGATTTACTATTTAAAAACGAAAAAATTCCGACATGGTTGTTATCATTAGGGATTGTTTCTCAGGTTCTTTTCACCTTTCGGTTTATCTATCAATGGCTTTATTCTGAAAGAAAAAATGAATCACAATTACCAATGGGATTTTGGTTAATTAGTTTATCTGGATCCTTATTGATTTTAATTTATGCAATTATCCGAAAAGATCCCGTTTTATTTGTTGGGCATTTTATGGGATTCATTGTTTATGCTCGAAATATATTAATCAAACGAAAAGAAAAAAATGGTTCAGTGGATTAAACAAAATTCAGTTTTATTTTTAATCATTGTGACAATCTTGATGTTGTTTGTCAACTTAGATGTTCTACAAACCAACATTATGGAAGCGAGAAATATAATTTCTGCGAGAGAAATGGTGAATAATGGAAATTGGATTTTTACTACACTTAATGGTTTACCTCGATACGAAAAACCACCTTTACCAACATGGATTACAGCTGTATTTGGAAATGTTTTTGGTTTCGAAAATTTCTTTTGGTTACGCGTTCCAGTTGTTTTAATTACCATTTTATTAGTTATTTGGTTTTATAAAACGTTAACAAAATTCGATTTAACAAAACAGCAAGTTGTAAATTCTTCATTGGTTTTGATTACGTCGTTTTACGTTTTTTTCTCAGGAAGAGATAACAATTGGGATATGTACACGCATAGTTTTATGATGGGTACAATTTTCTTTTTAGTGAAGGAGTTTCAAGTAACTAAATTTAATTTATTCAATTTTATAGTTGCATTTTTCTTCTTAGGATGTTCGATCATGAGCAAAGGTCCAGTTTCGTTGTATGCCTTATTTTTGCCATTTTTAATTGCTTATTTTTTAGTTTTTAGACAGAAATTAGGTAGAAATTTAAGCATCGCTTTATTGACGATTATATTGGGTTGTGTTGTAGGATTTGCTTGGATGTTGTATGTAAAATACTTTGATGCTGAGCACTTTTTAGCAGCTTCTACAAAAGAAGTAAACAATTGGCACAGTTACAATACTCGCCCAATTTATTATTACTGGAGCTTTTTTACACAATCTGGTTTGTGGACAATTCCAGCTTTGGTAAGTTTAATTTATCCTTATCTGAGACATAAAGTAACCAATAAAAGAACCTATCAATTTGCATGGTTATGGACGGTTTTTTCTGTGGTTTTATTATCGTTAATTCCAGAAAAAAAATCAAGATATTTATTACCAGTTTTGATTCCATTAGCGATGAATATTGGTTTTTATATCGAATATTTAAGATTAGAATTTAAAAACTTTAGCAATAAAGTTGAAAAATATTTTACAAATTTCGCTTTTGGTTTATATGGTTTAATTGGAATTGTAATCGCTGTAGGAGTTTTTATTTATACAAAAGATCGGTTATCAGAATTTTTGGTTTGGTCGATTCCGTTTGCGGTTGTTGGATTAGTTTTAGGTCTATCAATACTCAAAGGATTAAAAATAAAGTCTTTCGAACAAGTATTTTATTCCACCGTATTATTGATGTGTACAGTTGTTGCATTTGGCTTTCCACTTTCAAAATTAACGTTTTCCGAGGAACTGTATTCATCAGCTAAAAATCTTCATAGATTAGAAAAACAATATCAGATTAAAACATACGAAACGCAAAGTTTTGTACCAGAAATAGTGTTAGATTATGGCACTTCTATTCCGGCAATTTATGATGGAAAGAAGCTAAATTTTCCGAAAGAAACGAAGTTTGGAATGTTAGCAAATCAATCCGATTCAATTTTGATAGCAGAACAATTTAAGAATTATTCGTTTCAAAAAATTGGCGTTGTCGATTTAAATCATTCGTCAAAAAATCAAAAAAATTATAATGATCGTATTCAAAAGGATTATTATTTAGTTCAAAAAAAGTGATTTACATTCGAGTAAAATTTTTAACCAAAAATATCGTTATTTATTAAAAATCTTTTGCAGTTTCGCGTTTTATTCTTTCTGAGTTTTTGGTTAGCAAACAGTTTTGTTTTTGCTCAAAATTTTGGTTGGAAAAATCCAAATTTCAGACAAGATTCTGTTCTAATTTCAGATACCATAAAACTTCAGTATAAAGGAATTTTAACCGAAAAATTTCAAGTTTTAGATTCTGCTGGTCATGCAATTCCAAAAGATCATTATTCAATTAATTTTGATCGAAACGAAATTTATTTCACAACTTCGTTAGCAAGACAAATGGTGAGAATTCAATATTTCGTCAATCCGAAATTGGTCGAATCAGTTTTCTACGCAAAGAATCCGTCGATTATTGTGAAAGATGACAAACCTGTTAACATTTTTTATCAACTCGAACCCGATTCAAAGCAAGCAACCAAAGATATTTTTGAAGGATTAAATAGCAAAGGGTCGATGGTTCGTGGAATTCGTTTTGGGAATAACCAAAGTGGCTCTGTACAATCTTCGTTAGACTTGGAGCTGTCTGGTAAATTATCGGATGACATTACAGTAAGTGCGGCAATAGCGGACAATAATGTTCCGATAGAATCTGATGGTTATACGCAGAATTTACAAGAATTTGATAAAGTTTACATCGAATTAGCCAATAAAAATTCTAAAATTAGAGCAGGACATATTGATATTAACACCAATCAAGAACGAGATTTTTTCAATCCATTCAATCAAAAAGTAACAGGTTTACAATTATCCACGCAATTAAAAGGTGAGAAATCTTCGACAACTATTTTTGCTTCAGGAAGTATTACACGAGGCGAATTTATGCGTGTTAATTTTGTAGGACAAGACGGAAATCAAGGTCCTTACCGCCTTTCAGGAAAGAACAATGAGCTGTATGTGATAATTATTTCGGGAAGTGAAAAAGTTTACATTGATGGTGTTCAATTAGAGCGAGGAGAGCAAAATGATTACGTTATTAATTACAATACGGGAGAAATTTCGTTTACGTCGAACCGATTAATTACTGCAAACACGCGTATTAATGTCGAGTATTTATATAATTCGCGCAATTATTCCCAAGTTTTACTTTACGGTGGAGCTGAGTATGAAACAGAACGATTAAAACTGTCAGGTTTTTTCTTTTCTCAAGGTGATTCGAAAAACAATTCGCTTGGAAATGATTTAACAGATGATGAAAAACAAATTTTGGCCAATGCAGGAAATGATCCAGCTAAAATGTACACTGTTTCTGCTGAAAGAACAAGTTATGATTCGAACCGAATTTTATATCGAAAAGTGAACTTAAATGGCTTAGATATTTTTGAATATTCGACTGATCCAAATGACGAATTGTATCAAGTTGCGTTTACGTATGTCGGTGCTAATCAAGGAAATTATCGTCAAATAAATGCAAACCAGAACGGAAAAGTTTTTCAATTTACTGAACCTGTTACGGGTGTTTTACAAGGCGATTACGAACCAATTAAGCAATTGATTTCCCCAAAGAAATTACAGATTTATACACTAAATGGTCAATATCAGTTGAAAGATAATGGAAATATTGGTTTTAATGTAGGACTGAGTAATTATGATCAAAATTTATTTTCTTCGATTGATGATAACGCTAATTCTGGATTAGCAACCCGTGTTTATGGTGAAAAAACATTTTCTTTTAACGATTGGAAAATTACACCTTATGCAGAATGGAATTTTATCAACAAAAACTACAAGAGTGCCGAGCGTTTGCGTGCGGTAGAATTTGCGCGTGATTTTAACTTGGAACAAGAATTAAGTGGCGTAAATCAGAATTTTATCACAGCAAAAATCAATTCAACTTGGAAAGAAAAATTTAACGCACAATACACATTTGATTATCTTGAAAATACAGGCCTGTACAAAGGTTTGAGAAATCAAATAGATGCGAATTATAAAACAGAAAAGGATGAGATTGTTGCGCAAGCCAATATTTTATCAACTAATGCAACGCTTCAAAATACCAATTTTGCACGCTACATGATTGATGGAAAACGAAAAATTGGATCTAAATTTTGGGTTGGTACGCGTGTTTGGGGAGAAAATAATGATATCGATGATTTGGTACAAAATGAAAAATCGAATTTGAGTTTTAAATGGAATGAGTTTCAGTTGAAAGGAGGTTTTGCAGATTCTATTGGGCGAAAAATAGACTTAACGGTTTATCAACGTCAAGATGATTCGGTTCGTTTAGGGACTTGGCAAAATATTCAACAAAGTAAAGGACTAATTTTTAATTCATCTCTAATTCAAAAACAAAATCATCAATTAGGCATAAATTTTCATTATCGACGAGTAAATTATCAATTTTTGGATGCGGCAAACGAAGATTTTATGACGGGTAATGTGAAATGGTACAAAGCTTTTTTCAATCAAGGATTGCAGTTAAATGTAGATTATGAAGTGGGGAGTGGAGTAGAGCCGCAGCGAGAATTTCAGTATGTAAAAGTTTCGGATGGAATGGGGATTTACAAATGGACGGATTATAACGGAGATGGAATAGAGCAAATTGATGAGTTTGAAGTGGCAGAATTTATCGATCAAGCAAATTATATTCGTGTATATACGAATACAATAGAGTATTTAAAAACAAATAAAAATCAATTCAATTTTACGTTACGTTTTCGTCCAAAACAGGTTTTCAATACGGAGAATGAATTCTGGAATCGTTGGATGTTTCAACAAAATATTTCGGCAGGTAATTCTTTACGCAAAGAAGGTTCGACGTTAGAATGGAATCCTTTTACAAAATCTGCTTTGATTTTAGGGAAAACAAGAAGTATTCGTTCATCGATTTTCTTTAATCAAGGCACACAATATAAATGGTCGACGAATTTTATTTATAATCAACAACAATCCCAAACCTATGTTTATACAGGTTCTGAATACCGCGATTCGGATAGTTATTTGTTGCAAACACGTTACAAGATTTTAAAAGATTTGATTGCGAGTTTTGACACAGAATATATGGTAATTAATAGCGATTCGGAGATTTTTGCAAGTCGTCGTTACAAGTTAAACAATCTTCGTTTATTGCCAAAAATCAGTTATCAAACGGAGAAATCAATTGTAGCTTCGTTGTTTTATAATTATCAGAATAAGAAAAATGTTTCTGGAGAAGAGCAATTAAATCAGTCTGATTTGGGTACAGAATTGCAATGGAATAGTTCGGAAAAGATGAGTTTGTTGGGAAGTTTTAGTTTTATCAACAATCAATTTGTGGGTAATCAAGAATCAATTGTAGGAAATCAAATGATGGAAGGTTTACGAGCAGGAAATAATTTTGTTTGGCAATTGCAATTGCAACGACAAATCACAAGTTTTCTGCAATTAAATATTTCGTATGATGGACGAAAAACGGAAGAGAATAAACCGATACATACCGGAAGCGTACAAGTACAGGCGAGGTTTTAAACAATAAAAAAAAACGTTTTGAGCTATTCAAAACGTTTTTTTATTCTTATTCAATTTTACCTTCGTAGAAAACAGGGTTTCCTTTTTCGTCAAAACCAATTATGGTTAATTTATAATTCCCTGGACTATCGTTGTTAAAATATTCGATGGATGTATTTTCTCCTGGTTCAATATATAAGTTTGGATTCCAAAATAAAGTACTTCTAATGTCATCTGGAACTTCGGAGTATAGAGATTCATAATCATCAAGACTAAAGTATGGGAGCGAATTGTTGTATCCACCTAATTGAATCAAATTATTCGTTAACATTGGTGTGTTGTCAATTGGCGCATCACTTCCTCTTTTGGTGTAAATAGCGATTGCATTTCCTAATAAACCTGCACCTTTGAATACTTTTACCATGGCAATATCTCGAATGTTTATTCCGTTTAGGTTGTCTGGAGAAATTTTCATTTCATTTAGATAAATATTAACTTCAGCATTTCTAATTTTTGGAATACCGTTAGAAACCGTAAGTCCAGCAACTCTTCCAGCTAAAAAATCAACCACGTTATAATAACCTTCGATGGGTTGAGGTTCGTTTACAAAATCAATTACTGTTTCGTTAATATTCTTAAACATTCCACTGCTCAATTCTTCGTTTAGCTTTATTGTTTTAGATTTACTATCGGCTTTTACCACAACTTCTTTTAATCGAATACTTTTATCATTAATGATTTTTATATTCTTCTTATAGGTATGTTGTTTTTCAATCTCTTTACTGTTTGCTGCATCCGATATTTCTTCTAACACATAAGGTGTAGCAGGTAATTTAGCTTTATACGCTTTTGTTTTATAATTTGGAGCAACCGATATAGTCAATGTTCCATTATTAGCGGGTTTAGAATTTTCCGAATTCAAAAAATAATTCATCGCCATAGGACCATAATAGAATAAATTATTCATTTCGAAACTTCCTTCGTAATCAGTGGAAAGTGTAGCAAAATTCTTCGGACTATCTTGCATTTTGTAGATAATACTCAATTCAGCATCGCTTAATTCTCTTCCATTCATGTACGCCTTTCCTTTATACGATAAATAACGTTTATCTGTTTCAAAATCAGGTTTTACAATGTTTCCTACGATGATATCTTCCCATGTGAATCTTCTCCATTTTTCTGTAATAAGTAGGGCATCCAAATTTTCAGAATATTCATTGTTCTTGAAATATTGAGCAGGATTGCTGATGTTTGAGGTGAAATCTCGCGACAACCAAATAGCCGAAAGTAAATTGTCTTCATCATTCTCTTTTTGATCTTTAATGACTGAAGCGAAGTTGATTTCTTGATCAGATTCAAGTTGTATTGTATTTAATTCGCGTGGACGAGTAGTTGTTTCGAAAGTAATGGCGGGTTTTTTATACAAATCATTGCGATTAATAAAGAGTAATCGATTGGCAATTTCTTGATCATTTTCATTGAAAACGGTAATGTTGAGAACTCCTTTATCATTCTCTAAAACTTCATTTGGGACAAGTGTAGATGCGGTTTCGATACTTTTTATAATCTGAGAACTCATCACAAGTTCATTGTTTATTGTACCAATAATTTTATGGTTTAACAAGGGATTTTCTTGATTAATACTTTTCAGTTGTATCATAATATCCTTGCTGTTACGCACAACTTTTAATAATACGCCTTCTTTTTTCGGTTCAGGTAAATCAATAATTTGTTGAATTCCTTTGTCATCAGTTATTTGTACTTGATAGAGTTTACCTTCTTCTGCTCTCAATGAAAATGTAGCCACGTTTTCATCTAAATTTTCAAATGTTGATAGTTGGTTGGTTGGATTGTCTTTCTCGAAAACAATTCCACGCCATTTTTTAGGTAACTTTCCGTCAGATTTTAATCGTACAGCGAATTTTGTCGTTTGATTTTGAATAAAATTTCCTCCTTCAGCGTGCGCTTTTGCATTCCATTTTAGGTTTTGATTTGGAACGATTTTTAATTTAGAATTTGGATTGAAAATCTTGATTTGATTAATGTATTGAAATTGCTCAGGAAAAAAAGTCATGTGAGTTGTGTACGCTCTCACAAAATAAATTCCTTCTTCATGTTCAGCTTTTGTGTTTAATGTTCCATCACTTTCTCCATTTATAATCGGCACCAATTTTCGGTTCAATAAGTTTTTATCTTTATCATATAATTCTACGATTAGATTGGTAGAGATCAAACTTGGTTGATATCCATTTAGTGTATAAGCTTTGAACCATATATTGTCTCCAGCAATGTAGTCTTGTTTATCAAATAATAAATAAACTTTTTCTTGTGCATAATTTGTCTGAAGACTTTTTATGGCTGTTTCTAATTTGGATTGCGCAAAAGTTGTAACTGTAATTAAGTATAATGCGAGTAAATAAAAATATTTCATGCGAGTATAAAATTATTTCGATTCAATAAATCTTAATCTTTAAAATTATTATTAACTTGACAGATAAAAAAATAAACATTTGTTAATTTTTTTTAATTGATAAAATCGATTTTATTTAATGAGTTGTTGAAAGATTTTTTATAAATAAACAAGCTGTTAGAATCCTCAAAAAAAAACAGTCAAATCTATTTAAGACACGAAATTTTATTTTATTTTTTACTATTGCATATCATTTCAAATGAATGAATTATTGATGAATTTTACTATAGAAAAGTTAATCAATTTAAATAATTAAGAAAATGAAACAAAGAGTACCAGTAAATCAGATTATGGCAAAAGTTTTAATTGCAGTTCCAGCAAATAAGAAATTAAGCGTAGTGAATGAATTGTTCAAGGAGTATAATATTCGACATATTCCTGTAACTGAAGGAACTAAGTTGGTAGGAGTTGTAAGTAAAAATGATGTTTCGAGATTAGGATATGGAGTGGGTGATGTTGATACGAATGCATTGAATGCTTTGTATGATACATACGAACTGAAAGATGTGATGGTAAAAGAGCCTGTAACTGTTTCTTCTGAAACAAACATTAAGGATGTTGCAGAGATTTTATCACAACAAAGTTTTCACTCTTTGCCAGTTGTAGATAATAACGAGGTTGTTGGGATTGTGACTTCTACAGATTTGGTTAAATATCTTTTAGAGCAATATTAAAAGTAAAACATAAAAAAAGCCTCCAAATTTGGAGGCTTTTTTTATGTTTAGTTGTTTTCGAAATCTTAGATTGCGTCTACAATTGCATTTAATGTCGCTGATGGGCGCATTGCTGCAGTTGTTTTAACGAAGTCAGCTTTGTAGTAACCTCCAATTTCTTGTGGTTGACCTTGTGCTGCAATTAATTCTTCGTTAATTTTTGCTTCATTCTCTTGCATTGCTTTTGCTACTGGAGCGAATTTAGCTGCTAAATCAGCATTTGCTGTTTGGTTTGCTAAAGCTTCTGCCCAATACATAGCTAAATAAAAGTGAGATCCACGGTTATCGATAGTTCCTAATTTACGTCCTGGAGATTTATCAGTTGCTAAGAATTTTGCATTTGCTTCATCTAAAGCATCAGCTAAAGTTTGTGCTTTTGCATTTCCTTGCGTTTGAGAAACATGCTCTAAAGAAGCTTGTAAAGCTAAGAATTCTCCTAAAGAATCCCAACGTAAGTAACCTTCTTCTACGAATTGTTCGATGTGTTTTGGAGCAGATCCACCCGCACCAGTTTCGAATAATCCACCTCCGTTCATCAATGGAACGATAGATAACATTTTAGCAGAAGTTCCTAATTCTAAAATTGGGAATAAATCTGTTAAATAGTCACGTAATACGTTTCCTGAAACAGAAATTGTATCTTTTCCTTCTCTTGCACGTTTCAATGTTTCTTTCATGGCATCTTTAACGTCCATGATACGGATATCTAAACCTGTTGTATCATGATCAGCTAAGTATTTTTCAACTTTTTTGATGATTTGTTGATCGTGAGCTCTTTCTTTATCTAACCAGAAAATTGCAGGTGTATCAGATAAACGAGATCTGTTAACTGCTAATTTTACCCAATCTTGGATAGGTGCATCTTTTGTTTGACACATTCTGAAAATATCAGTTGCTTCAACTTTTTGCTCTAATAAAGTGTTGCCGTTAGCATCTTCAATTTTGATTGTTCCATTTGCAGGAGCTTGGAAAGTTTTATCATGTGATCCGTACTCTTCAGCTTTTTGAGCCATTAAACCAACGTTAGGAACTGTACCAATTTTAGTTGGATCTAATGCTCCATTTTCTTTCATATCGTCTACAACAGCTTCGTAGAAACCAGCGTAAGAACGGTCTGGGATAATTGCTACAGTATCTTCTTCAGCACCATCCTTGTTCCACATTTTACCTCCGTTTCTTACTAATGCAGCCATAGAAGCATCAACAATAATATCAGAAGGAACGTGGAAGTTTGTAATTCCTTTATCAGAATTCACCATTGCAACACGTGGTCCATTTGCTAAATCAGCTTCGATAGCAGCTTTAATTTCTGCTTCTTGCGCATGACCTTTGATTTTTTCGAATAAATCGGCTAAACCGTTGTTTGGATTAATATCTAATGCTTTGAAAGTATCAGCATATTTTACGAAAACATCTTTGAAGAAAGTTTCAACGATAGCTCCAAAAATAACTGGATCAGAAACTTTCATCATTGTTGCTTTTAAGTGAGCAGACAACAATACGTTTTTATCTTTTGCTTCTTGAATCGCTTCTTGAACAAATGATCTTAAAGAGTTTAAGTTCATTACAGAAGAATCAATTACTTCTCCAGCTTTTAAAGGTGCTGCTGATTTTAATTCTTGAACAGAACCATCTTCTCCGTAAAATTTGATTGTATATTCAGTTGCGTTTTCTAACGTAGTTGAATTTTCAGTACCATAGAAATCACCAGATTTCATATAAGCAACTTTTGTTTTGCTGTCTGTAGCCCAAGCTCCCATTTTGTGAGGATTAGCTTTTGCATAGTTTTTAACAGCTTTTGGTGCACGACGGTCAGAGTTTCCTTCACGTAAAACTGGGTTTACAGCAGAACCTAAAACTTTTCCGTATCTAGCTTTGATTGCTTTTTCATCTTCATTTTTTGGTTCAGCTGGATAATTTGGTACAGCAAAACCTTTCGCTTGCAATTCAGCAATTGCTTCGTCTAACTGAGGAACAGAAGCCGAAATGTTAGGTAACTTAATGATGTTTGCTTCCGGAGTAGTCGCCAAAGCTCCTAATTCTGCTAAAGCATCAGGAATTCTTTGTTCTTCTTTTAAGAATTCAGGGAAATTAGCTAAAATACGACCAGCTAAAGAAATATCTGGAACTTCGATTGTAATATCAGCTGTTTTAGTGAATCCTTGTACGATTGGCAAAAATGAGTGAGTTGCCAACATCGGAGCTTCATCCGTAAGTGTGTAATGAATTTTTGACATTATGTTTTAAATTTTTTTGAGACTATTTTAATAATAGTCAATTAAAAATACATTTTTTCAATTTTGAATGCAGAAAATGCAAACTTTGCAAATATACAATATTTAACAGATTAAATTGACCATAAATCAATCATTTACACTAATTTTAGTATAATTTTTAACATGATTTTTGATAGGTCGTCAAGTTAATAATTTATTGAAACAAAATTGTTCAAGTTGATAATTTTTTACTGTTTTTTTTTTCAACTTCATGTATAATTTCACTTTTGAAAGAGCTGTCTATTTAATTCTTTTTAAGAAACCAATTTTTATACACTTAGTTTCTTTCTTAATTTTGCATAAAAACAATTCTTTTGAAACAAAATCTAGTGACAATCGCATTTTATAATGTCGAAAATTTTTATTCTAAATCTTCAGACGAATCTTTTTTGCCCAGTAATTTTATCAAATGGAAAGATAATCGTTATGATACAAAGGTGAAAAAGATTGCATTCTGCATCTCTAAAATTGGAAAATTAGAAACAAATGAATTACCATGTTTGGTTGGTTTGGCTGAGGTTGAAAATGAAGAGGTTTTGCAAGATTTGATTCAAAATGATTTTTTGAAAGATGGTGATTATAAAACACTTTTATATAAATCATTAGACGAAAGAAAAATAAATGTTGGATTAATTTATCGTCAACAATTTTTTGAAGTTATAGAAAGCGAACCAATTAGATTTATCTTTAAAGATCAGTATGATACAAAATCTTATACACGAGATATTTTATATGTGAAAGGAAATTTAATTGGCGAAATTATTCATATTTTTATTGTTCATTTGCCTTCTAAAATTGATAAAGAAGTCAATCAATTAAAACGTCAACATATTTTAAAAACGATTCGAAAAAGAATTAACGATTTGTTAACCGAAAATTATTCGGCAAAAATTGTTGTGATGGGAGATTTTAATGATTCTCCAACAAATTCTGACTTAATTGATGAATTGGATACTCGTTCTAAACAAGAAGAAATAAGCAGAAAAGAATTATTCAATCCAATGGTCAGTCTACAATCGTATAAAAGAGGTTCTATGATCTTTAAAAAGCAATGGATGTTATTTGATCAGCAACTTTTCTCGCAAGGATTTTTAACTTCACAATCAAATTTAGAATACATCAAAACAGCTATTTTTGATGCGAATTTTCTGAAGAATAGTGGCGGGAAATCAAGCGGTTTGCCATTTAGAACTTTTGTTGGTGGAAAATATTTCGGTGGATATAGCGATCATTTTCCCGTTTATACCATTTTAAAATATTAAATTTGTAGCGGTTTAATTTTAGAAAAGGTGAGAATCCACGAAAATGGTCAAGTAGAGATTGATGGAATTGATAAATTGATTCTGAATGCTTTTATGGATGACGCTAATATTCCTGTGTCACAATTGGCAAAAGAATTAGGAATATCAAATACAGCGGTTCATCAACGTATAAAGAAGTTAGAAAATTCGGGTGTGATTAATTCGACAAAAGTTATCGTTAATCCATCTATTTTAGGATATTCTACAATGTCTTTTGTTGGGGTTTTTATGGATAAACCTTCATCTTATAAATTAGTCGTTAAAGCTTTGGAAGAAATTCCAGAAGTGGTCGAAGCTCATTTTACAACGGGAAATTATGGAATTTTCTTGAAAATTCTGAGTCGTGATAACCTTCATTTAATGAATGTTTTGAACAAGAAAATTCAGCAAATTGATGGTGTAACGCGAACAGAAACAATAATTTCGTTGGAGCAACCGATAGATAGACAAATAAAACTTTAATATACAAAGATGAATATTAATCAATATTTAGACTCGACGTATCTTAAAACGCCTGAACAAGCAGGTATTTCGAATTCTGATACATTAGATATGGTGCACCAATTGGCGCAAGAAGCCATAGATAATCAGATTTATGCGGTGATGATTCGTCCTGATTATGTACGATCAGTTCGTGAATTATTGGATGAGAAAAAATCGAAAGTTGTTTTGGGAACTGTAATTGGTTTTCCAGAGGGAACTTACGATTTGAATGAAAAGTTGAGAGAAGCGCAAAAAGCGATTGCAGATGGAGCTGATGAATTAGATTTTGTAGTGAACTACGAAGCGTTCAAAAAAGGTGAAATTGATAAAGTAAGAGAGGAAGTAGAATCTGCTACTTCAGTAGCTTTACGTGAAGGTAAAGTTGTAAAATGGATTATAGAAACTGCTGCTTTATCGGACGAACAAATTGTTGAAATTACGCAACTTATTCGTGATATTGTTTTGAATAAAATTGGAGATGAATACGCATCAAAAGTATTCGTTAAATCTTCGACTGGTTTTTATAAAACAGACAATGGAGAACCAAATGGTGCAAACGAACATGTGATTAAGTTAATGCTTGAGAACGCTGGTTCTTTACCCGTTAAAGCTTCTGGAGGAGTTCGTACAACAGAAGAAGCAAAAAAGATGATTGATTTAGGTGTGAAAAGAATAGGCACTTCATCTGCTTTGGCGATTGTAAAAGGAGATCAAGGAGCAGAAGGTTATTAGAAAATTTCTACATTATAATACATTTAAAAGTCTCAATATTTATTGAGACTTTTTTTATTCATTAAAAATAAGCTTCCTTTTTTAGTTAATTTCTAAAAATACTTAAATAGCATATTGTATTTTATTATTTTTGGAGCCCTAAAATTATAACTTGATTTATATCAAGTGATTTGATTAAAAATGGTCGTAATTTTGCATAGATAACATTGATAAAATAGTATAGACTTATGTTGTTGAATAGTCGTAATGTTTATAATAATTTGATTTTTGATGTAGGTATAACTGCATTTGAATTGAATGATATCCTACAAATAGAGGAATTGAGAAAAGAGTTATCCGTTGATGAGTATTTTGGAATAATCTGGTCTGGTTCTAAAAAATTTGTTCATAAAATAAATGGAAAAGAATATTCGATTCCCAAAAATCATTTTCTTTTTATAGCTCCCAATATCTCCCAAGATTTTGTGAAACAAACTACTCGTACTGATGCTTATTATATTGTTTTTAAACAAGAGTTTTATTCGAAATCAATCGAAGAGAACTTGAAGTTAGAAAATTCTACACTTTTTTCGCGAGATATTATAAATATTGTTGAGAATAGAATTTGTTCTGCTCCAATTTTTGAGGCTAATTATTTGCAATATTTCTTTACTGCATTCGAAAATGAATTAGATATGAAGCTTGCTCATAATCTTTTGGAACGTATTATTATCAATGGTCAAATGGAAACATTTGATATGCAAAGCCAATTTATACAAGATGATTTTGATGTAGAACTTGCGACAAAATTCAAAAAACTTTTGCAAGAAAATGTCAAGGAAAATAAACAAGTATCTTTTTACAGTGATAAACTTTTTATTACAAAAAGAAGGTTAGATAAAGCAACTCAAATCGTTTTTGGAAAAACAGCAAAAGAAATGATTGTTGAAGAATTGATGAAAAATGCAAAGATTTTATTAGTCAACTCAAAAATGTCAATAAAAGACATTGCGCTGGAACTCAATTTCCTTCAAGAAACCAATTTTACTGCGTTTTTCAAGAAAAACACGGGGATTTCTCCGACTAAATTCAGACAAAGCACTCCGAATTAAATAGTTAGAAATGTCGTTTTTCATCATCTTTTGGTATGATTTAATCTTTTAAGAATAAAAAACAACTTCTACATTTGCAATCGCATTTGAGAATAACCAATCTTAAATATACAAACTACCAGATTGTTTAACAAATATTTTTTAATAAATTTTTAACAAATTATAAAATCATGAAAAAATTAGCATTTTTTTTAACAATTTTCTGTGGATTAGTTTCTGGAACAGCTTTTGCACAAGAGGCAGTGGGACCTAAAACAGCTTCAGCAACATTGAATGTAAAATTATACCCAATTCAAACAATTTTAATTGGAGGTGATAATATTGTAAACTTAGAATATCAAACAAAAGAAGATTATTCTAATGGTGTTACATCAAACATGAACGACCACTTAATTGTATATAGTACTGGTGGTTTTGCTGTAAAAGTGAAATCTGATAACGAAAATTTAGAATATACATCTAAAGATGGTAAAGATCATAAAATTGCTGTAAGTACAATTAATTTACAAGCAAGTTTAGGAACAGGGAATGAATTAACAAAGGCTAAGTTTCCTGAAGTTAAAAATTTAACTAATTCTGATAAAAATTTAATTTCTAGTGCAGTTGGTGGTACAGATTTAAAATTCAACGTTGCGTATAAAGGAAGAGGAAACAATGCTTATCTAAATAAATACTACAATGTTGAGAATCCTAATGTTTATACAACTACTGTAACTTATACAATTGAGGCACAATAATATAAAAAAACAGGAAGTGGTATTGAAAAATATCACTTCTTTTTTTGCTTATGAAAGTTCTTCGTTTTTTAACAATCGTTTCTTTTTTAGCATTAATCATTTCAACTAAGATTAGTGCACAATCAGGTATTTCTGTAAGTCCACCAAGGACTTATTTTGCGTTAAATCCTGGTGAGTCTGAGCGTAAAAAGATTTTGGTAACCAATGTAAGTGATGCACATACATTAGAGTTGTCTGTTTCTTTTAATGATTGGAAGTATGATGAGTTTGGAGGTAATGTAGTCTCTGAACCTAATACTTTACCAACAAGTAATGCAAACTGGATCACAGTTTTACCAAGTAATACATTTACACTTTTGCCAAGAGAATCGAAAGAAATAGAAGTTCTGATGCAAGTTCCTGAAAAGATAAATGCAGAGAGTGTGCATACAGCAATGATGTACATCACGCAAACAAATCCGATCGATGGACAAAACAAAAGTGGAGAAAATATTAAAATCTCGATTCGTACAGGTGTCAAAATTTATCAACGGTTAAATATTGCACGTGATACAAATGTAGAGTTTACAAATTTTGTTTACGATAAAACTGAAAACCGTTTGGTGCTTAATATTTCCAATGAAGGAAATGTTTGGAGCGAAGGAACGATTAGAAATGAAATCATTAATCAAGAAAATGGTCAACAAATAAAATTGCAAGATGCAGTTTTTTATAGTTTACCAACTGATAAAAGAATTGTATATATACCATTGCCAAAGGATTTGCCAAAAGGCTCGTATATTGTTACCTCAACTTTAAGTTTTGAGAAAGATGATCAATTGAAAATTGCTGAATTGACGTTCTCAAATGATAAATAATAATTTGTTTCAGAAAATAGTTTCAACAATTACATTATTGTTGACAATGGCAGTGTCTGCTCAGTTTACGTTAAATGCCCACAATAATGGTTGGGTGCAAGTAAATGGAAGTAGTGGAGTTACGGTGACTAATGTTGTAGCTGTAGAAATGCACATGTCTGGTGCTTTAAATTATAAAAATTGGTCTTTAGTTGCGCGTGTTGTCTCGCCTATTGTAAATTCTCAGAAAAAAGAATTTCCTGTCGAAAAACTGAAGCTAAAATTTAATAATTATACAACTTCTCAATATTATTCAGAGAATTATCCTACGCTAAATCAATTAGGAGTTATTCAGAATAACATCGCGATGAGTTTTTCTCCAAATTATTTTATCCGAAATTCTCCTTTGACTATTGCTACAACTACAGGAAAATATGGTGCAATTGTCTTGAATTATGATATTGTGATAGATGCAGGAACATATCTAAATGCTCTGAAATCATGGAACAATTATTCAATTCAATTCGAGTTTTCTTTATTGAATGAATTTGGAACCCTGATTGGTAAAAGTCTTTTTCCGATTGAAATGCAAATTAGTCCAAACGGAAATTACGAATCAGCTCCGACGTTTTCTATTGCGGTCGATGGTTCTGCTGTAAATGCAGAATTGGTTTTCAATACAATACAAGATTATAGAAATGGTGTGAAGAAAGAATATCAAAACGGCTTAATAGTTTCTTCTGATACTGCTTACGATATTCAAGTTTCGTCGCTTAATCAATATTTACAATCGAGTGATGCACAGAATTTGGAATTAAATTCAATCAATGTTCAGATAAAAGACATCGAAACAAATAATCTTTCTAAGGTTATAAAACTTTCGAATTACAATCAATCATTGATGACGAATAGTTCTAAAACAGCTTCAAAAAAATACAATATTATTTATTCTACAACTCCGTCGGATAATAAAATTTTGAATAGCAAACCTGGGAATTATTCAACTTCTTTGCTGTACACGATTACACCTTTGTAAAACAATATGTTCTTTTCAATTAATTATTTTCGAAGCGTATTTTTTATTCTGCTTTTCCTTGTTAGCGGACAAAACTTACTTGCTCAAACAATAAATAACGGATTGAAATTTAGTACAATAAAAGAAGTTAAATTAGAAGATAGCAACAACTTTTCTGTTATTCTTCAATTAGAAAATACAACCAATGATACGATAAATGCTCGTCTGGGACTTAAAATTCCTTCGGCTATAAGATCGTATTCGCAAGATAATCTTCAAATTAAAATCAATCCAAACAAGAAGGCTTTTATTCCAATGCAATTTACGGTGAGTAAATCGCAAATGGCTGGGAAATTAGATTTAGAATTCAATATTATTGATTTTTTAAGTAAAAAAGAAATAGGAAAATCTGTTACTTCAGTTGTTGTTTTGCAAAAGAGAAACATCAAAATTTTTCCTGTCCAGAGTAATATTTTTTACCGTCAAGAAGGAGATTCTATTCATTATGAATTAAAAGTAATGAATATGGGAAATCAAGCCGAAGAAATTTTGTTAACCAATGTACTTCCTGATTTCAGAGGAAGTTATACTTATAATAACAAACGACTTATAGTTGAAGCTTTTCAAGAAAAAATTGTTCGATTTTCTAAATATGTAGACCGAGATATGATTAAAATTGAAAGTTTTCAGGCAAATGTTTCGGGTTATACAACGACCAAAGATTTTGCAGGAAATGTGTTTTTTACCATTCAGAATGCAAGTTCCAATCGTGTGTATATAGATCCAACAATGCTAAATCAGAATTGGACCAATTTTTCTTCAAATTATGTTCGATTAACTGCTCGCGATATTAATTCTGCTAATGCGAATTATAATTTAATGGCTCATCAAGAATTTTCGGTTGGGTTGAATGAATTTGCATATAATATTAATGGAACAACTTGGAATAAGAATCAAGACATGGTTTTGACAGATTCTTGGGTGAAATATCAACGCAAAGACAAAGGAATTTTAATAGGATCAATCAATAACAACGATTTTGATATTCCAGTTAACGGACGTGGAGTGATGTTGTTTAATAATTATGATAAGAATGATAACCGAATTGTAGTCGGAACGGTCGAAAAAAATTACAATTTATTAGATGATTTGACGAACGATGTTTTCAAGAATAGCAACACAACTTTTGCGAATGGACGATTTTTAATAAAAGATAAAAACGAATTAGAAACAACAGCTTTGTTTGATAGAACTTATTCTACAACGAACTTTATTTTGACAAATGGTTACAAATGGATTACACCAAACAAGTGGAATTTCTCGATGAAATTTGGGTATGGTTTATCAAAATTTAAAGAGACGAACAATGTCGAAAACTCGATGTCGATTTCTGCAAATGTTTCTGGAACAATTGGTAAATTTGATTTTTATAGTTCCAATTATTACAGCTCAGGATATTATCCGGGGACACGACGTGGAGCATTGTATCTTAATCAGCGTTTTCAACGAACGTTTTCTAAATTTTCGTTGTGGTCTTCGTTAACGGTTACCAATAACAATCCGAAATCTATCGATCCATATTTGATGAATTATACACAAGCGAATGAGTCGAAAGCGTTACGTTTTGAGACGGGTATATCATTCAAATTGGCAAGTCATTTTAATGTTTCGATTTCTCCTAAATTGAATATAGAAAAATCAAATATTCTGAATTATGAGACGTTTAAGTATATGCCGATGGACTTTAAATCAGCTTATTTGAACGGAACATTTACGTGGTTGTCTAATTCTCGTGTGCATCAGTTGGTGTTGAATGCTTTGGGAGGATTTTCTGAGCTAAACGAATTGAGTAAGGTTGATCCAATTGTTTATGGACAATTAACGTGGAATGTGAAAAACTTTCAGTTAAACTCAATTTATCAACGAGGAAGTATGATGATTGCAGAGGTTTATTCGACGAATAATCTAAATCATCAATTAGAACGTTTTACAACTTCGGCGAGTTTTCGTCAAAGCTTTTTTCAGAAAAAATTGAATACGGCAGTTTCTACTTATTATAATATTGACAAAAATTTTGGAAATACCCTAACTTTTGGAGCTTCTGTGGATTATCAACCAATTGATAATTTTATTGTAAGTACACAAGCGAATTTTAGTCATTATGATTCGAAAACTTTTAACAACAAACAAACTTATTTGCAGGTTGGTGTTCAATATAATTTGCCTGCGAAACGCACTGTAACAGATGTAAAAGACGGAACATTAAATTTGTTTGTGTTTTATGATTACAATGCAAATGGTATTTTTGATGAAGGTGATAAAGTGGCTGATAGTCGTAATGTAAAGATAAATGAAACTAACTTTATTACAGATTTGGAAGGTAATATCAAGTATAAAAAAGTTCCATATGGTAATTATTTAATCAAACTTCCTGGACAAAAATGGTTTGCACAAGATTATGCGGTTAATATTAATTCTAAAACGACTTCTATTTCTATTCCAATGCAACAAACTGGTGTTGTGAGAGGGAAAGTTGAGTATGAATTATCTTCAAATTTGGAGTATCAGGTTTCGGCAAATTTATTCGGGTTTACGTTGGTTTTTAATCACGAAAATGGACAGATTTTTACAGTTAAAACAAATGATAGAGGTGAATATACAGCTTTTTTACCTGTCGGAAATTATACATTTCATCTTGTTGAAAATAGTTTACCAGAACATGTTTATGCAAAAACATATTTGAATAAAATAACGGTAGAAAAGGAACAAAATACAGAATATGAACCGCTTATTCTGAAAATTAAGGAACGAAAAGTTAACATCAAACGTTTTGGTAGTTAATGGATATTTTGATTTACTTTGCATCAAAATAAACTCTAAATGCCACTAACTTTTTGCCATCCAGCAATTATTCTTCCGCTAAAAAAACTAAAATCGAATTGGTTTTCGATGACGGGATTAATCATTGGTTCGATGTCGCCAGATTTAGAATATTTCTCTCGAATGGAGATTATAGCGACGCACAGTCATTTGTTCTGGGGTGTTTTGTATTTTGACTTACCAATTGCTCTTATTTATTGTTTCGTTTTTTACCTATTTGTCCGAAATATTTTAATTCATCATTTACCTATTTTTTTAAAAGAACGATTTGCTCAATTTCTAAATTTTGATTGGATTTACTATTTTAAAAAACATTGGATAATTGTGATTCTTTCAATTATAATAGGAGCTTATTCGCATCTTTTTTGGGATGCTTTCACCCACGAATGGGATATTTTACGAAATTAATTCCAGCTTTAGAGGAAACTTGGTTTCAAATTCCTTTCAATAATTTCGAAATAAAAGGATCTAAGTTCAACAAATAAGTGCAACTCAAATTAAATCATTGGGGGCTAGCCCCCAATGATTAGCCAAGTGCTAAATTTGATTTGTAAAAAAAATATATAAACAACTCGACCAGGAACAAAGATACCAAATTGGAATACTTTTGACCGCAGGAAAAAGCAAAAAAGATATTGCTGATTTAATAGGCGTACATAAATCTACCATCACGCGTGAATTACAAAGAAATATTGGCAAGCGTGGTCTACACGCAGGTAGCTATATTCCTGATTTGGCGCAAGAAAAAACAAGTTTAAGGCACAAACAAAAAAACAAGGCAGTAAAATTCACAAAGTCGCTTAAAAATCAGGCAGCTAATTGGTTAAAGAATGAACAACTAAGTCCAGAATTGATTGCTGTAGAATGGAAGTGCATGGGCGTTCAGGGTGTTTCTCTAGAATGCATCTATCAATGGATATGGGACTGTAAAAAGAGTAATCGCAGAGCTGACGCGCCCTATAAAAATCTGTATAAATTTTTAAGACATGGCAGACGCAGATTCAAAAGAGGCAACTATAAACAAACCCGAGGTATAATCAAAGACAGAGTATCCATTGAGAAACGTCCAAAAGTAGTTGAACAACGAGAAAGATTGGGAGACATCGAAGTCGATTTAATGATGGGGAAAGACCACAAATCAGCTCTATTAGTGATGACAGACCGAGCAACTTTGGTAACCACCTTAGACAAATTGCAAGGAAAATACGCTCAAAACATTCAAGAATTAATCAATAAAAGAATATCCAGAATAGGTAGCAGCTGGATCAAAACCATGACTTTTGACAACGGAAAAGAGTTTGCCGGACACAAACAAATAGCCGAAAAACACCATATCAAAACCTATTTCACCCGACCCTACACCTCGCAAGATAAAGGAACTGTTGAGAACAGAATAGGCTTGATAAGAAGATTTTTACCAAAGAAAACAGACCTGAATTTAGTAAGTAACCTAAGAATCAAACAAATAGAAAAATTAATTAACAATAGAAGAGTAAGAAAGTTTGGCTATATTAGCCCTATCGAAAAACTAAAATCTACTTGGCCAGTTGCACTTATAACTTGAACATGGCGGATATAAATTTCTACAACATTTTAGCACATTTTTAGGTGCGATTTTTATTGCTTTTTGGATTTATAAAATGCCAAAACAAATTCTTCCAAAAACTAAATTTGATTACATTTTTTGGTTAAAAGTAGTTCTATTTACAACAACTATTTTCGCAATACGATTAGTTTTTTTCCCGATAGAAATTGGATTAGGCAACATTATTGTCGTTATCGGAATGAGTGTTTTTTTGAGTTTGGTTATTTTTGGGAAAGGAGAAACCAATAAATTGTAACGTCCTGAAAAAATGATACAGGATTAGACCAATAAAATTTTATTTTAAACAGTACATATATTCGTATTTGTACTGTTTTTCTTTTTGTACGATTTTGGTATTAATTCTTGTTGTTGGTGCATTTGCATCGGCGTTAAATAATGGTTTGACAAGTGTGGTCTGAACTCATTATAAATCTCTACGGTTTGTTTGACCAAAATCTTTCTTGTATTCAAATCTACATTAAATTTATCAATATCATACTCTTGTTTTAAAATTCCATTAATTCTTTCGGCTATGGCATTCTCATAAGGATCTGATTCTTGTGTCATACTACAACGTATTTTATGCTTTTTTAATAACTTTTGATAATCATCGGAACAATATTGTAATCCTCTGTCTGAGTGATGAATAAGACTCTTCGGGTTTTCTTTTTTCAATGCCATTTTTAGAGCATTTAAACAAGATGCTGTAGCCAAAGAATCCGACACGTCAAAGCCTACGATTTTCTTAGAATAAGCATCGGTTATCAAGCTTAAATAGGCTGGGTTTTCTCTGTTTCCCAAGTAAGTTATGTCTGATACCCAAACATTATTAGGCTTTTTGTATTGATAATCTTTAATCAAATTTTTATGTTTTTTAAAACGATGATACGAATTGGTAGTTTTGTGATAACTTCTTTTGGAAATGATTAACAAATGGTTAGCCCTTAAGAAGTCAAAGAATTTGTCTCTGCCAATTCTTAAATTTTCAAGTTTCTCTTTCAAAAGAAAATACAGTTTCTTTCCACCCATTTTTGGATGAATCATTCGCAGCTCTGCTACCCAATCCACAACCTGCTGTGCATTTTGTTGCCGCTTTGCTCTTCGTTTCAAATGACGATAATAAACCTGTCGGTCAACCCCGAACAATTCACAGGAGAAACTTATGGTTTCTTTTTGTTCCTTTCGGAAAGAATCGATAGTTCGGGTGGTGAGTTTTTTCGTATATCAATTTGATATTCCTCTTCGGCAAGGTTAATCATCATATCGAAAATAATGGCTTTTTTATCAGCCACATAAGCTTGTTTCTCAAGTAAAGCCTTCTGCTTTTGCAAAAGCTTTACTTGGGCTTCAAGCTCCATGATCTTTTGTTCTGGTGACTTTGGCATATTCGAGGGTGTTTGGTTCTCCCAATCAAAGGTACCAAATTTTCTGAGCCAACTCATAACTGTACTTCGGGCTTGGATGCCATACTTACGGCAAGCGCCCACAGTAGATAATTCCCCAGACTCAATTTCTTTTACAACATTCAACTTAAAAGACATACTGTAATCGCGCTGAGTACGTTTGACATAATTGCTTCTTTCTTCCATAATAACGATTTCTTTTTTGTATCGCTATTTCAGGACGGGACAAATAATAGAATAAAAAAGGTCATCAAATAAATTGACAACCTTTTTTATTTTAGAAGTGATTAAAAACTCACTTTATCTTTTATGTAATTTCCGTTTTGACAGAATTGTTTTAATTCATTTTTGATGAAGATTTCAATCGCTTCCGCATCTTGCTCAGGATATAGTAAATGTACATTTGCACCAGCATCTAAAGTGAAATACAAATGATTTCCTGTTTCACGACGGAATTCCCACAATTTTTCTAAAGCTGCAACTGTATTTGGTTTCATCAAAATAAACGCAGGATTCGACATCATCATCATGGCGTGCAACGTTAGGGCTTCGTGTTCCACTAATTCTCCAAATGCTTTCACATCACCAGCTTTCAGAATAGCTAATAATTTTTCTAAATTTTCATTTGCTTCTACAAAACGACGTTCCGCATATGGATGTCCATTCATCAAGTTATGACCAACAGTAGAAGAAACTGATTTTTGACCTTCGTGAATCAATAAAATGGTATCATGAAAAGTTTTGAAAACATCATGAATTTCTGCATCAGGATATTTTGTTCCAAATAAATCTGAACTTCCTTCAATGAAGTCATTTTCTCCCCATTCAACCAAACCTTTGTAAACCGAACGACAAGCACTTCCAGAACCTAAACGTGCTAAAAAAGAAGCTTTTTTCAAAGCATTTTCTTCAGATAAATTTGCGCCTAATAAATTTTCTATTTGCACTAAACATAACGCCAATGCAGACATTCCAGATGCCGAAGAAGCAATTCCAGAGCTGTGTGGGAAAGAGTTGTGCGTATGGACTTCAAATTTATAATGCTTTAAGAATGAAATATAAGCGGTAATTCGTTCAAAAAAAGTAATGATTTTTGGTGCAAAACTTTCTTTTAATTCACCTTCCAAATAAACGTCTACCTCAAAAGTATCTGAAGTTTTTGGAGAAAATCTTAATTCAGTTTCCGTGTAACTATTCGTTAATGTGTAACTGATAGAGCTATTGGTTGGAATTTGATTTTTCTTTTTTCCCCAATATTTAACCAACGCAATATTTGATGGACTTTTAGCTGAAACGCTTCCTGATGTTAATTCTGAAGCAGTTATTGAAAGTGTTGAAATGAATTGTTGTTCCATAAAACAAAAGTAAACTATTTTGTAGAATTTAGTTTTTGAAAACGAGTATAATGATAATCCACGGCATCTTTTACCGAAATGAAATTGTAATCTAATGCTTTTACGACTTTGGAATTATCGTAATTTGTCACAGATGTTAACGAATAATAATTGGCTTTCGTCATGTATTTTCCTCCAAAAATGCGACTGAAAATAGAAAGGTTTTTAATGATTTTTAACGTTGAATTCGAAACATTTTTTACAGATCGCTTGCTATTGATTGCGACATAATCAAATACTTCTTTGTATGTTTTATTTTCAGAAATTACAATGAATTTTTGATTAAAAAGTTGCTTGTCAATCAACTGAAATAAAATATTGACAACGTCTCGTACATCAACAAAAGCTGTTCCGCCAGAAGGAGCATAATCATTTTTCGAGGAATTTTGTTGGAACAAACTTTCGCTTGCGCGTTTTGTATCTAACGTCCCGATGATGACACCTGGGTTAATAATAATTACCTTAACACCTTCTTGTGAAGCGCGCCAAACTTCCATCTCAGCTCTAAATTTTGAAATAGAATACGACGAATGCGTTAAGCTATTGTTCCAAGGAGAAAGTTCATCAATCATTTTTGTAACAGGATTAATATCATCCATGGAAGCAATCGAGCTGATAAAGAAAAACTCCTTTATTCCGGTATCTATCGCTTCATTTACTAAAGATTCAGTTCCTAAAATATTCGTATTGAAAATTTCTTCTTCTTGACGTTCATCAAATGAAACAAAAGCAGCAGCGTGATAAATTGTTTCAATCCCGTCTAATAAATTCGGAAGTTCAGTTATATCCAACAAATCACCATCAATCCAATGAATAAATTGATAAAATTGCGAAGCATTTTGTTCCGCAAAGAAATTTTGGATGGTTTCTGTGTTCGATGTTTTTCGTTTTAAAGCACGAATAGGTTGTTGCTTTTTTGCCAATTCTACCAACAAATGCGCGCCAACCAAACCTGTTCCTCCCGTTACGAAAATCATACTGAATTATAAATATTTTTTTTTCCTGAACCAAAAGTAAATAAAAATTACCACTAATAACATGACAAGTAAACAAATTGGATAGCCTAATTTGTAATTTAACTCGGGCATGAAATCGAAATTCATTCCATAAATTCCAGCGATAAAAGTTAAGGGTAAGAAAAATGCAGAAAAAATGGTTAAAGTTTGCATGATTTCATTCGATTTCTGACCGTTAATCGAAAGATAAATAGATAGTAAACTTTGGACATCATCAACAATTTGTGAATGCAAATGCAGCATTTTTACATTCTCTTCGATTAAATCTTGAGAGGAACTTGTGCGTTTATGATCTAATCGATATTCTTTCAACGCTTCTAATGTATAATCTAATATTTTTTTACAAGCGGTTGCTTCTCGTTTAATTTGATAAAGGTTTTGAAGTTTGATTCTTCTAAAATCATCTGAAAAAATCATTTGTTCTAATAAGTCAACACCTTCATCCATTCTGTAAGCCGGTTGTTCGTAAGTTTTGATTGTTTCGGAAATGATTCGATACAAAATTCCTTTAATCGTTATTTTGGATAAATCAGGATTTGAAAGATATTTTTCCTGAATACGATCAAACATATCCGTTTCTTTTTGATGAACAGTCACGATAAAATCTGTTCCTATGTAAATACTGATTTTGTGACTAAATTCTCGAATGATGTTTTTCAACATGCGATGTTCTTTATCAAAAAACCGAATCAATAAAAACGAAACATTTTGATCATCTGATTCGTATTTTGGTAAATGGCCAGGTTCTAAACTATCTTCTATCGTTAATTTCTGAAAATTATATTTTGTTGCAATTTCATCTAATTCTTCTTTCGTTGGATTATGTAAATTAATCCATTTGAATTTTTCGTTTTCAAAAAGCGTTTGCATTGAACGTGTTTTTTAATGTGTTAAATAACAAAAGATTATATTGAATAATTAAAAATATGTAATTATAAGTGGTTTTTTGTGTTAAAATTATGATTTTTTTGGAAATGTGTTAAAAAATGTTAATATTGCATTAGATAAATCAAAAACACATGAGAAAAAAAATGACTTCTTTATCATTGATCGCTTTTCTTGGGTTAAGTACACTTGTATTTGCTCAAACAAAAGGGACAGTGAATGATGCAAATGGTTTTCCAGAGTCTGACATTGAAGTTTCTGTAAAAGGAACTCAGAATATTGTGTATACAGACGAAAATGGAAATTTTGACATTGATGCTAAAGTTGGAGATATTTTAGTTATTAATGGCGAAGAGTATATAGTTACAAGTAATAATTTAGGAGTAATCAATCCTAAAAAAACTAGTACTGTAGATTTACAAGAAACTGTAGTTACAGCTTATGGTGTTCAAAAGAAAGAAACCGTAGTGGGTTCTAATGTTCAGATTAAATCTGAAGTTTTTGAAGATCGTGCATTAACTAATGTTGCAAAAGCCTTAGAAGGTGGAGCTCCTGGAGTTCAATTTTCAACTTCTACAGGACAACCTGGTTCTGGTGCTAATATTCGAATAAGAGGTATTTCTTCTTATAATTTATCAAATTCACCATTATTTGTTGTTGACGGTGCTATTTTCACAGGGTCTTTGTCTGATATTAATCCGAATGATATCGAATCGTTTAGTGTTCTAAAAGACGCTTCATCTACTTCATTATACGGATCTGCAGCTGCAAATGGAGTTGTAATGATTACGACAAAAAAGGGGAAGAAAGGAAATAAAGGGAAGTTCACATTTAGCTCGAATACCGGAGTTGTAACAAGAGGGGTGCCTGAGTATGCTAAGGTAGGAGCTGAAGATTATTATAAATTGACTTGGACATCAATGCGTAATGGTTATTTAGAATCAAACCCAAATGCTACAGTAGAACAAGCGAATCAATGGGCATCAAATAATTTGATAACTCAGAATTTGAAAAACAACATTTATAATGTTCCAAATAATGAGGTGATTATTAATGGTGAGTTGAACCCAAATGCGTCAATGTTATATAACGACTTTGATTGGATGGATGCTGTGACTAGAGTTGGATCTCTTCAACAATATAACTTGAGTTATGCAGGTGCTTCTGATGATACAAATTACTTTGCATCTTTAGGTTATAATAATGAAGAAGGTTATATTATAAAATCTGACTTCGAAAGATATAACGCTCGTGTAAATGTAGATTCTCGTGTAAGTAAATGGTTGAAAATTGGTACAGATATAACGGGTGCATTAACAAAATCTAAACAAGCAGAAGATGGAGAAGGTTCATCTTATATTAATCCATTTTATACTGCACGTTTTATGGGGCCAATATATTCACCGTATTTATACGATGATGAAGGGAAAAGAATGTACGATGAAAATGGTAACGTAAGATATGATGGTACTTTTACAAGAGGTCGTGGAGCAGGAGCAGGAGTAGGACGTAATGTTTTGCAAGAAACATTATTAAACGATCGTTTCCGTGAAACGAATGCTGTTTTTACCAGAACTTTTGCAGAGTTTAATTTGTTACCAGGATTAACATTTAGAACGAATGTTGCATATGATATCCAAAATTATAACTTCAAATCTTATCAGAACAAAGAAATTGGAGATGCAATTGGTACAGCTGCATTAGGGATTACAAGACAAAAAACAACATCATTAACTTTAAATCAAATTTTATCTTATCAAAAATCATTCGGACTACATAACTTACAAGTAGATTTAGGACACGAGTCTATTGATCGTAATATACAATATGCTTATACGAGAAAAACACACGAAGTTGTTGGAGGGATTAGAGAATTATCAAACTTTATCGTAAATACAAGTAATACTGGATACTCAATCGATTTAAGAAAAGAATCTTACTTTGGACGTGTTAATTATGATTACAATAGTACTTACTCTTTATCGGCTTCGGTAAGACAAGATCAATCTTCTCGTTTTGCACAAGGTAGAGATAAAGGAACATTCTGGTCAGCAGGTGCAGCTTGGAATATCCATAGAGAATCATTCTTGAGAGATTCAAGTTTTGTTAATCTATTAAAATTAAGAACATCTTATGGAGAAGTTGGGAATGATGGAGGAATGTCCGAAGCACCAGGATATCAAGCTGATTTGAATTTATATGATTTAGGATACAATAATGGGATGAATGGAGGTATTTATTTATCTCAAATGGGTAATCCTGATTTAACATGGGAAACAAATAAGCAATTTGATGTTGCATTAGAATTTAGTTTCTTAAATAATAGAATTTCCGGTAGTGTTGAATATTACAAACGTAAAACTGAAGATTTAATTTTCGCAGTTCCAACACCAAACTCATCAGGAGTACCAGGGAATAGTTTTAACAAAAACATTGGAGATCTAGAGAATTCAGGAATTGAGATTGCTTTACAATTCGGTATTATCCGTAACGAAAACTTCCGTTGGGATTTAAATGTAGATGCATCTACAATCAAAAATGAAATCTTAACAATGCCAAATGGTCAAGAAGAAATTATTAACGGAACAAAACGTTTGGCAGTAGGTCGCTCTTTATACGATTTTTGGTTAAGAAAGTATCATGGTGTAGACCCTTCTGATGGTCGTGCATTATATGTACAAGACCCTGAAAAAGATAATGATACAAGTACGCGTATCATTGACGGAAAAGCTTATACTGTAAATCATAATAACGCAGAGTATGGATATGTAGGATCTTCTATTCCAGATGTATACGGAAGTTTTTCTAATAACTTTTCGTACAAAGGTTTCTTCTTGAATACATTGTTTACTTATCAAATTGGAGGACAAACTTACGATGGAAATTATGCTAACTTAATTGACACAGCACCAGATGGAGGAGCAATCCATATTGATATGCTAAATGCATGGTCAACTCCAGGACAGGTGACGAACATTCCTAAATTATCAACTAATAATGTGAGCCAAAATTTAGCAGCTTCATCACGTTGGTTGGTAGATTCAGATTATTTAGCATTTAGATCAGCAACATTTGGATACTCTTTTAAGAAAGATCAAATTGACAGATTTGGATTGTCTTCTTTAAAACTGTTCTTAAGTGGAGAAAATCTTGTAAGCTGGACAGCTAGAAAAGGTTTAGAACCAGTACAGTCGTTTAATGGAACAACATCATACCGTTATACACCATCAAGAATTGTGAGTGTAGGGTTAAATGTTCAATTTTAAAAAAAATAAACAATGAAAAAAGTAAAATATATATTAGCAGCAATAGTTTTAGGGACTTCTCTATCCTTAACATCATGTGCTGATGATTTCTTAGATACAATTCCTACTTCAGAAATTGGAGATGAAACAGCATATTCTACAGGAGAAAACTTGATGACGATTATTAACGGGATGCATAGAAATATGTATGTTAGACAAAACTCTTCACAAGGTCAAAATGGATATACAGCCCAATTAATTGTAAGTGATGTATTAGGTGATGATGTTGTGTTTCCTTCTACAGGTAACGGATGGTTCGTTTCTACATTGAGATGGTTAGATATTAACAACGAATCTTCAGGAAATATCGCTTATCCATGGAATTTTTGGTACTCTATGATGCGTAATGCAAATAATGTTATTACATATGGGCAAGATGCAGGAGGTAATCAAACATTAAAGAATAATGCAATTGGACAAGCATATGCTTACAGAGCTTTTGGCTATTTTCAATTAGTTCAATTGTATGCTAATAGATACGAAGCAGGAAAAACGAATTCTCAATTAGGAGTAGTTATTCGCTTAGATCCTTCACCAGAGTTAATGGAAGATCCTAAAGAAAGATCTACAGTAGAAGAAGTGTATAAACAAATTTGGTCAGATTTAGATCAAGCTGAAAAACAATTAACAGGTATTTCTAAACTACACAACTCACATTTTTCTTTAGATAACGTACAAGGACTTAAAGCTCGTGTCGCATTGGTGCAACAAGATTATGCGAAAGCAGCACAATATGCGGCTTTAGCAAGAAAGAATAAAACATTGATGCCATCAGAAGATTATCTGAAAGGTTTTAATGATTTTACCAATAAAGAATGGATGTGGGGAATTGCAATTCAAGATGATCAAACTGATTTCTTTGGAAACTTTCATGCATATATGTCTCGTAATTATAACTCAACACAAATTCGTCAAGCTCCAAAAGTGATGAATCATAAGTTATATGCTGCTTTTCCAACATCGGATGTTCGTGCGCAAGTAGTTGATCCAACAGGAAATCATCCAGACTTAGGTTTGCCATCGAGTTATTCAAAATACCCATATACATCTCAAAAATTTTTAACAAAAAATAAAGATAATAATGTTGCGTTGGGTGATGTTCCTTTTATGCGAGTAGCAGAAATGTACCTAATAGAAGCCGAAGCAAAATATTATTTAGGAGACGAAGCAGGTTCTAAGAGTGTTTTGACTGAATTAGCACAAGCAAGAGATACAGAATTTACATCATTTACAACATCGGGACAAGCTTATTTAGACGAGTTGTATTTACACCGTCGTATCGAATTATGGGGAGAAGGATTCAGATTCTTCGATTTAAAACGTACAAAATCTGCCCTTAATCGTCGTGATACTGGTGCTGTAGCAGCTGTTATAAACAACGTATGGGAAGTTCCGGCTACAGATTTAAGATGGACTTGGGTTATTCCTCGTTCAGAATTAAATTCTAATCCTTTATGTGAACAAAATCCTTCATAACATTTTTTTAATATAATTTTATCCTCATATAATTATATCTCAAATCAAGGTTTTCCATTTGGAAAACCTTGATTTTTTTTATCTCTTTATTCACTATTAATATTACTGAAAAATAGTAACTTTGTAACTCGTAAAATTTAGATAAAAAACACATTAAATATACTATGAATCCATTAATTGAAGAATTGACTTGGAGAGGACTGGTTCACAATATAATGCCAGGGACAGAAGAACAACTAAATAAAGAAATGACTTCTGGTTATGTAGGTTTTGATCCTACTGCAGATTCTCTTCACGTAGGAAGTTTGGTTCCGATTTTCTTATTGGTTCATTTACAACGTCACGGACATCGTCCAATTGCTTTGGTTGGTGGTGCAACAGGATTTATTGGAGATCCAACTGGTAAAGCTGCAGAAAGAAGTTTGTTAGATGAAGAAACATTAAATAAATATGTAGCTGGAATTAAAGCGCAATTATCTCGTTTCTTAGATTTTGATACGAACAATGGTAATTCAGCTTTATTGGTGAATAACTACGATTGGATGAAAAATTTCTCTTTTATTGATTTTGCTCGTAACGTAGGGAAACATATTACAGTTAACTACATGATGGCGAAAGATTCAGTAAAATCGCGTCTTTCATCAGAGTCTAATGTCGGAATGTCGTTTACAGAATTTACGTACCAATTAATTCAAGGTTACGATTATTTGCATTTATACAAAGAGTTAGGTGTTAAATTGCAAATGGGAGGTTCTGATCAATGGGGAAATATTACGACAGGAACAGAATTAATTCGACGTACAGTTCAAGGAGAAGCGTTTGCGTTTACTTGTCCATTAACAACAAAAGCTGATGGTTCTAAATTTGGTAAATCTGAAGGAGGAGAAAATATTTGGTTAGACAAAAAAAGAACATCATCGTATAAATTTTACCAATTTTGGTTAAATCAAGCAGATGCAGATGCAGAACGTTACATCAAAATTTATACTTTCTTAGAAAAAGAAGCGATTGATGATTTGATCGAACGTCACCGTCAAGAACCGCATTTACGTGAATTACAACGTAAATTAGCAACTGAGATTACGATTTTAGTTCATGGTGTCGAAGAATTGAGAAAAGCAGAAAAGGCTTCTCAGGTTTTATTCGGAAAATCGACTTCAGAAGATTTAAAAGAATTGGATGGAGAAACATTTTTATCAGTTTTCGAAGGTGTACCACAAGCAACTGTAGCGATGACAGATATCGAAGCAGGATTAGATATTGTAGCTGCGTTAGCGGATAAAACAGGTTTCTTGAAATCGAATTCTGAAGCGCGACGTGAGTTAAAAGCAAATGCAATTTCAGTTAACAAAGAAAAAGTTGCAGATGATTTTGTATTGACAACAGAAAATTTAATAGCAGATAAATACGTGTTATTACAAAAAGGTAAAAAGAACTATTTTATCTTGATTGTAGAATAAATAGAAAAACATGTTTCAAATATAAAAGCAAGCCTTTACGAGGGCTTGCTTTTTTGTTTGTATGTTTTTTCGTAGGAAATTTATCTCAAACTCGAAATGTAATTTTTAATCGCTTCAGAATAATTGCCCTCAGCTTTTTCTAAAACACGTAAAAATGCACTTCCGATAATTGCACCATTTGCAAATTCCCATGCTTTTTCTACATCTTGTTTAGTCGAGATGCCAAATCCAATTTGATGAGGTTTCGTTAACCCTAAATTCTTGATGTTTGATAAAAAATCTTCGTTATAATTAGAAGTTGTTGCTCCTGTTGTCGCAGAATTTGATACAATGTAAACAAAACCAGAAGTAGCATCGTTGATCTCTTTTACACGTTTTTCGGTTGTTAAAGGCGTAATTAAGAACGTAACATTTTGATCATACTTTTCGAAAAGTTCTTTGTGTTGAGTCAAGTAAATATCGTAAGGCATATCGGGTAATATCAATCCAGAAACACCACTCTCTTTACAATGCTGTAAAAACTTCTCTAATCCAAATGTCATGACTTGATTATAGTAACCCATTAATACAATAGGTGCAGAAATTTCATCCTTTACATCTTTTAATTGTTCGAATAAAATATTCAATGTCATTCCATTGGCCAAAGCTTTTTCGCTCGTTGCTTGAATTGTTGGACCATCTGCTAAAGGATCAGAATATGGAATTCCGACTTCTATAATATCAACTTTGTTTTTGTCTAATTCTCTTAAAACAAATGGGGTATCCGATAAATTTGGATACCCAGCAGTTGTGTATATTGTAAGAAGACGATTATTTTTTTGACCAAATAATTGTGCTAATTTATTCATATTATTTCACTTGTTTTAATAAGATTGTGTAAACAGGGAAGTGGTCAGAGTAACCATTTGCACGATATGTATCACCACTCCACATACGATTTGGAAAACCTTTGTATGCACCTTCTGTTGCAATTAGATAATCTTTGTTAAAAACCTCTGTTTTAAAGATTTTATAAGAAGAATAATCTTTGTTTTTTGTAACCAATGATGAAGTAGATATAAATTGATCAAATAAATTCCAAGCATCACGATAAGCTAAAGTCCCAATTCCTTTTTTGTATAAAGGTAACATTGGATTATAGTAGCCGTTTTCTGTTGATTTAGAAATTTCTCCAGCAGGATTGAATGTGTTTTTGATACTTGGTGAAATAGGATCATCATTAAAATCTCCCATTGCAATTACTTTTGCATTCGGATTTTGAGCTTTTAAATCTTCAAAAATACCTTTCATCACTTTTGCAGCTTCCATACGAGCTGGCATCGAAGCTTTTTCTCCTCCACTACGAGATGGCCAGTGGTTAACTAAAAACGTAATTTCTTCTCCATCTAATAATCCAGTCACTTGTAAAATATCACGTGTGTATCGACGTCTACCATCTGCATCATAATTAAAAATAGGATGAGGTTTTGCTTCAATTACTTTGAAACGAGATTTTTGATACAATAAACCTGTGTCAACTCCTCTGGCATCAAATGAATTAAAATGAACAACACCATAATCGTATTTTTTTAAAGCCGAACTGTTTGCTAAATCTTCTAAAACTTCTTTCGTTTCAATTTCGCAAATCCCTACAATAACAGGTGCGGTATTTGTAACATCAGCGCCTAATTCGCTAATTACTTTTGAAATATTATTGATTTTTTGAAAATATTTTTGCGTATTCCATCTTTTATTCCCATTTGGTAAAAACTCTTCTTGAAGAATTAAAGGACGAATAATTTTCTTTCCTTTTATGTTTTCGTAGGTGTAACTTTGTTTGAAATCTTCTGTTTCGTACTTTGAAATGTCAGATTCTGCAATCTGGATATGATAATTTTTATCATTAAATGGTAATGTTCCGTCAATATATCCCACCGATTTTATGGTGTCAAAAATATTTTCAACATTATAAAAAGCGACTGTCGCACTCGCATATTTAGTTTGAGCTTGAGTAGTTAACGTTAAAAATAAATTAAAGATTATTAATAAAGTTAAAGATTTATTAATTTTAAACATATGTTATTAATTATGAATTTACTAAATTTGTTGTCCTATTTTTTTTAGATAGCTAATTTATAAATAAAAATTCGTTTGAATGAACAAATTATTGTTAAGTCTTTCGGTCTTTGCTGCAACTGTCGCTTTTGCACAGGCGCAGACAAAGGTTACTGGGGTGGCTAAAAATGCTGCAACTGGTGAAGAGGTTTATAACCTCACTGTACGATTAGACGGAGGCGCAGTGAATGATGCTGCGATTACTGATCGTATAGGTTATTTTCAGTTTGTTGATATTCCAGATGGAACATACAAATTACAAGTTTATGGCGTAGGGTACGACCCTTTTGAAAAAGAAATCACTGTAGCAGGACAAAAAGAGCTTGACTTAGGTGAAATTAAATTAACATTTAATCCAAATACAGCAGAAGTTGGTATTATTACATTAACAGATGATGAGTTATCTGATGATGAAAGTTCTACAGCTTCAAATTCAGGACTTTTACAATCTTCACGCGACGTTTTTGCTCGTGTATCTGCATACGAATTAGGTTCGTATTGGTTTAAACCAAGAGGTTTAGATAACAAATATAATGACGTACATTTTAATGGAGTTCGTATGAACAAAATGGATAATGGACGTGCAACCTTCAATAACTGGGGAGGTCTAAATGATGTTACTCGTCGTCCAGAAGAGTTAACATACGGATTAGAGCCTTCTAAATATGCTTTTGGAGATTTAGGAGGAGTAACAAATTTTGATACTCGTCCTTCGACAATGCGTAAAGGAGTAAGTTTAGCTTATTCTAACACCAATCGTTCGTACAGAAATCGTGTAATGGCAACCTATAACACAGGTTTGATGGATAATGGTTGGGCATTTATGATTTCAGGAAGTAGACGTTGGGCTGAAGAAGGAATTATAGAAGGTACTTTTTATGATGCTTATGCGTACTATTTAGGTATAGAGAAAAAGTTTAATGAAAAACATACCTTAAACTTGACAAGTTTTGGTGCGCCTACTCGTCGTTCTACTGGTTCTCCAAATACACAAGAAGTGGTAGATATGAAAGGAATTTACTACAATTCGTATTGGGGATGGCAAGATGGTGAAAAACGTAACGAACGTGTGAAGAAAACCTTCGAACCAGTAAATATGTTAACGCACCATTGGAATATTAATGAAAAATCTAAATTGACAACAACACTTTCGTATCAATTTGGTAAAGAAAGTGGTTCTCGTTTAGATTGGTTTAATGCAAATAATCCATCACCAACGTATTATGGAAACATGCCAAGTTATTATCTTTTTGATCGTAACAATATCAATGGAATTCCAACAGATTTTCAGCAAGCAAACTACAATAAAGTACTTGGTCAATGGAGAAATGGAGAGATTTCTCAGTTAAATTGGGGTAATTTATATAGAGCTAATGAAAATAGTGCTACAGGAAGAGCAGCATATTGGTTGACAGCTGATGTTAACGAAGATCAAACAGCTACTGCTTACACAAATTTCCAAACAGAGTTAGCACCAAATATCGATTTGACAATCGCAGCATCTTACCAAAATACAAAATCTAAATTGTATCGTGAGATCCAAGATTTAATGGGTGCGCAATATGTGTTGAATACAGATGATTATAACTCTATAGTAGATAATGGTGTAGCACGTTATTATCGCTTTAATCTTTTAGATAACCGTGATGCTTCTGAAAGAGATAGAGTTGGAAAAGGAGATAAACAAGAGTACTACTACGAAATTAACCGTGATTATGCAGATTTATATATGCAGTCTAAAATCAAAGGAAAATTTTTAGATGTAACGATTGGAATGAAAGCTGCCTTAACGAAGTTCTATCGTGATGGTAAATTTCAAAACGAAATGTACAAAGATCGTTCTTATGGAAAAAGTAAAACGTATGATTTCGTAGATTTTGGAGTTAAATCTAATTTCTTGGTAAAATTAGACGGACGTAATTTTGTGCAAGCAAATGTAATGTATCAAACAGAAGCACCAACTTCTGATGAAATTTTTCCAAATGCTCGTATGAATGATGTAACTGTTGATGGAATAGAAAGTGCGAAAATTTTCTCAAGTGATCTATCATATATTTTAAGAGCGCCACGTATCAAAGCTCGTGCTACTGCATACTATACAAGAACAAAAGATGAAATTGAAAAATCGTTTGGTTATATCGATGGAACAAGTGACGAAAGTAGATTATTTGTATCAGAAGTAATGACTGGTGTTGGTAAAGAATATTTAGGAACTGAGTTGGCTGTAGAAGCACAAGTTTTACCCGTTCTTACTTTATCAGCAGTAGCATCTATTGGTCAATATATTTACAAAGATAATCCAAGCTATAATTTATATTCAGACGAATTTGGTGTACAAGGTATTCCTTACAAAAATTTCGGAACAGCTCATATCGAAAATTATAAAGTAGCGTCAGGGCCTCAATCAGGATTTTCTTTAGGAGCAGAATATCGTGCACCTAAGTTTTGGTGGGTAGGTGTTTCAGGGAATTATTTAATGAATAATTATGCTGATATCGCTCCATACCGTAGAACAAGCGGTTTTGTTACAGGTGCTCAAGGTGCAGTTGTGCCTAATGTAACTGAAGAAGGATTGAAACAAGTGTTAAAACAAGAAAAATTTAGTGATGAATTTATGTTGAATATCAACTTAGGAAAAACATTCCGTATTGGTAAATATTCTGCAGGAATTTCAGGAACGATCAATAATGTTTTAAACAATAAAAGTTATGTCACTGGAGGATTTGAACAAATGAGAATTGGTAACTACAACAATGCAATCGATAAAAATTATCAACGCATGTTTGGACCAAAAATGTTCTATGGAATGGGAACAACTTATTTTGCAAACATTTATTTCAGATTTTAATTAACGACTAAAGAAAATATAACAATGAATACAATATCAAAAATAACATTAGCTACAGCCTTAAGTTTAGGCTTATTTACAGCACAGTCGTGTGTACAAGATGACGACTATTCAACTCCTCCAATCGAGTGTAACTTACCTACAGCGAATATTACTTTACCAGAGTTAATGCAAAAAGTGAATTCGAATCAATTAAACGTTGATGAGAATAAAGCAATTCTTGATGATTTAATTTTAGAAGCGTATGTTATTTCAAGCGATGAAACAGGAAATATCTACAAAACAATTTCTATTCAAGATGATCCAGTAAATCCAACTGTCGGAACTCAAATAGAAATTAATGCAGGTAATCTATATACAAAATACCCTTTAGGTTCTAAGATTCAAATTCGTCTTAAAGGCTTAAGAGCTCAACAAGATACAAGAGCAGGTATTGTAAAAATCGGATCAGTGGACCCTTCTTTTGATATAGGTCGTATAGGTCTTACAGAGTATGAGAAATATGTAGTTAAAACATGTGAGCCTATTCAAGCTATTCAGCCAAAAGAGTTCAATAGTTTAGCAGAGGCAATGAGAAATGAGAATGTGAACACATTAGTTAAGATTAACAATGTACAATTCTTACAACCAGATGTTGATAAAACATATGGTACAGCATCTCAAATAGAGAACAGAGAATTAGTTGATAAAACAGGAAGCCGTTCAGGTGTAGTATTAAGAAACTCAAACTTTGCAGATTGGAAAGACGAGCCATTACCAACAGGAAGTGGTTCTATTACAGTTGTAGTTTCTAAATATGGGTCTACTTGGCAAGTATATATCCGTGATACAAAAGATGTCAACTTTGATCAACCTCGTTTTGATGTAGGTGGAGGACAAAATCCAGGTGGCGGAAATGATACAGAAGCTGCTAACTTGTTATTTAAAGGATCTGATTTTAACGTTTGGGCAGATTTTATGTCTTCTATTAACGCAAAATTTGGACTTAAAGACTATGCAACAAGTGCTGTAGGTTTAGGAAGAGATGATTCGAATGCATTACAAATAAAAGGAACACCAGCAGGTAACGATTATGTATTTACTGCAAAGTTAACAAACGAACTTCCTACTAATCCGAAGAAAATTACATTCTATGTAAAAGGTAAATCAGGAAAATCATTATCATTAAATGTAAACAAATCTACAACTGGTTTTACACCTTTTAATGTAGGCGAATTAGCAAATCAACCAGTTACAGTTTCTGGAGCAGAAAATAACCAATACAATGGTGCAATAGATACAAAAGGAGAATGGGTTCTTGTAACCTTAAATATTGAAGGACTTGATATTCAAAAAACAGTCGGAAATGACTTATTTTCTTTAAAAGTAGGAAAAGAAGTTGCGTACGATTTAATTATCGATAATATCAAAATTGATTAATTGACCAATTAATTGATTTAACTTTAAGACGGCTATTTTAGCCGTCTTTTTTATTTTAAAAATTATTTTTCCATTAAGAAAAAGATAATTTTTAGTGTCATTTTTTAACGGTTCTTCGTATAAAAAAATAATTGTAATTAATTGTTTTTTTAATATTATGCAATATTGATTTTAGTGTAATTGAAAATAATTAACATAAAAACAGATAGATGTTTATCATATTTGTTAAAAATGTAATCTTTCTAAAATTATCATTCTCTCAAATTTTAAAGCTGATAAATAAAACCTTTTTTGTCTTGATTTAATAAAATATTAAATATTTATCAATTTGTTTTATTTAGCTAAAATTTAATTTGCGGATTTGTTCCCCTATTTTATAAAAATAAGACTATGAGGAGAATAATCACATCTTTGAGTTTATTGGCTTTCCTTGGTTTAGGAACAGCTGCATTTGCTCAAGTAACAGGTGTTGTAAATGACGCAGATAATTTTCCGGAATCGGATGTAGAAGTATCTGTAAAAGGTACGGACAAAGTTGTCTATACTGATTTAGACGGAAAATTTGATATTGATGCTAAAATTGGAGATGTTTTAGTAATTAATGGGAAAGAATTCACAGTAACAAGCAATAGCTTAGGAACTTTAAAGTATGTTGCTACAACAAGTAGTCCAGTTGATTTAAGTGAAGTAGTTGTAAAATCTATTTTCAACGCTCCATCTAAATCAGGTGTAACAACTGTTAAGGCAAAAGATTTAGAACAGATGAACCCTTCTGTTTCTATTGACCAAATGTTGGGAGGTAAAGCGGCTGGTTTGTCATCTCAAGCAATGAGTGGTGCTCCTGGTGCAACTGCTAACGTTACAATTCGTGGAGCAATTGGTTTGAATGGTGGTGTAAAATCTCCATTATATGTTGTTGATGGTACGTATATGACAGCTTCTGATGTTAATACAATTAACCCTGCAGATATCGAAGAAGTAAAGGTATTGAAAGATGCTTCTCAATTAGCAATCTTTGGATCTCGTGGAGCGAACGGTGTAATCATCATGAAAACTAAATCTGCGAAAAAAGGTGAAGCAATTGTAAGCTATTCGTCTCGTATTGGAGTTAACGATATGGTTGACTTGCCAAATATTAATTTGATGAATGCCGAGCAATTGTTAAATTACCAAAATAGTTTAAGTACTATTCCTAATTTAGGATTAGGACAAGCTCGTACTTCAGAAGAAATCGCACGTTTATCAAAGAATGACCACAAATGGTCTGATGATTTATACAAAAATGGTTTAACATCATCTCACTTTGTTTCGATTAGTAAAAATGATGGTGAATCATCAAATAATTTTTCTATTGGATATGATAAGAACGAGGGTGCTGTACAGTATTATAATGGTTTAGAAAGAATTTCTGCAACATTTAATAATACAACTAAAGTAAAAGATTGGTTACGTTACGGTGTTAATGTAAATGGATCTTATACAACTTTAGATTCTCCTCGTGACCGTGTGAATGCACAATCACCTTTCTTTAATACATTAATGAATCGCCCATACGAAACATTCTATCAAATGGATGCAAACGGTGATTATGCATTAGATGAACAAGGAGATCGTATCTACAATCCAAATGCAAACTACATGGGATACCCTGTTGCAGATGAGATGGAAAATACTGATGCTGAAACAAGATATTTACGTATTTATGGGACTGGATTTGTAGAAGCTGATATTACAAAAAATGTATCAGCACGTACAACTTTTGGTGCAACATATAACCGCACACAATATGAAAACTTCCTAAAACCATCTGCGTTATTATCTGAATTATTAGGTGATGCTGGTGCTAAAACAGATAGAAGTACAGATCGTTTCGATTACAACTGGCGTAATGAGGTTTCTTACGAAAATAGTTTTGGAAAACATAACTTACGCGTAACAGCTGCAACAGAATATATTAACCAAAGTTTATATTCAATGTCTTTATATGGAGCAGGTTTTCCTAACGATAATTTACAAACGCAAGGTTCAGCTACTTTAATCGAACAAAATTCAAGATCAGAAAGATGGAGAGTAACTAAATTTGGTTATTTAGGGGCAGCGTCTTATGATTTTGCTAATAAATATTTTGTAGATGCTTATGTTCGTCGTGACGGTACTTCTTTAGCAGGTTTAGATAATAAATATGGAACATTCTGGGGTGTTGCTTTGGGATGGAATTTAGCAAAAGAGAACTTTTTACGTGATGCAAAAGCAGTTAGTAATTTAACACTTAAAGCATCATACGGTGAAGTAGGAGATGACTCAGGTTTGGCACGTTATGCAAATATGAACTTGATGAATATCTTAGGAACTTATAATGGTAATCCTGCAAGTTTTCCTACAACTAACTTAGCTGATGTTAATGCAACTTGGGAAACTAACAAGAAATTTAATGTAGGAGTTGATTTCGGATTCTTTGGAAGTCGTTTAACAGGTTCTGCTGCATATTTCAATGAATTACGTTCAGACTTTATTTTTAACAAACAACTATCTGCAGAAGCAGGAGGATATATAACAACTGTTAATGCTGGAGAAATTAAAACAGAAGGTGTTGAGTTAGAGTTAAACTATGATGTAATTCGTTCTAAAAACTTTGATTTATCTTTCTACGGTAACGTAACAAACTTAAATTACAAAGTTAATGAATTAGCAGATGGTCAAAATTCATTGATCATGTCTGATTCTTACGAAAGTATGATTCATGTATCAGGTGGTAAACCTTACCAATTCTATTTAGTAAAACATGCAGGTGTTGACGCAAATACGGGTAAAGATTTGTACTTTGATAAAGACGGAAACATAACGGATGTTTATGATGGTGGTGACGCTGTTGCAACAAATAAAACGCCACTTCCAAAATTAATGGGAGGTTTCGGATTGAATGCAAAATTCTACGGATTTGACATTAATGCAGACTTTACATACTCAGCAGGTGGATACATGTACAACAACACATACGCATACTTAACAGATCCAACATCTTTAGATAACCACGTGGTAGAAGCAGCAAATTACTGGAAACAACCAGGTGATCATGCAGCATTTGCAATGCCTAATACAACAGGGCCAGAATATTCTACAAAATATTTAGAGAGCTCAGATTATATCGCATTCCGTAGTTTATCATTAGGATACAATTTCTCTAAGTTAGTAGAAGGTACTTTTGTTAAAAATTTAAGAATGTTTGCTCAAGTACAAAACTTAGCATTGTGGACAAATTACCATGGTAACCCAATTGCTGGTACAGGAACAAGTGAAAGTAGTGCGGCAGGATCATCAGGATATGTATCTAACTCATTTACAGCGTTCTCTTATCCGTTAGTTCGTTTTTTTTCAATCGGATTTAATGTATCATTCTAAAAAATTGTAACAAAATGAAAAAAAATATTTTAGTATTATCATTATTAGCTTGTGCATTAAGTTTTACATCATGTAGTGATGATGATATCAATCAAAAACCATTCGACGCTATTGAAGTTTCAGATTATTACAAAACAGAATCTGATTTTACCAATGCATTAAATGGAGTATACAAAGGTTTTGGTCAAGCAGGTTATTATGCAGGATTAAGCAATGCAAGTGATATTATCGCAGTTGGTGATATTATGTCTGACAACTTAATCTTAGATCCTAATGGACGTCGTTCAGGACAAAGAGCGCATACATGGGCATATAATTCTAACTCTGTACCAACAAGTATTTATTCAACATCATACAATATTATCTCAAGAGCCAATATTATTTTAGCTAATGCAGATAATTTACCTGATGGTGATTTCAAGAATAATGTTGTCGCTCAAGCAAAAGCTGTTCGTGCATTAGCACACTTTGAGGTAGCTCGCACTTATGCCGAAATTCCTACACAATCTGCAGATGCACCTACAACTGTAGGTATTGCATATATCGATCAATATGATCCAAAAGCAATGCCTAAACGTGATGCTACAATTGCAGAAACGTACGATAAAATGATTGCAGATTTAGAAGCAGCTATTCCAAATTTGAAAGCAACAAAAGAAGCGTCTGTAATTAATCAATATGCAGCTCAAGCTTTATTAGGTAAAATATATTTATACAAAGGAGATTACAAGAAAGCAATCGAATTTACACAACCTGCTGTTGATGCAGTAGCACCAGCTAATCCTTCTGAATTAGCAGCGTTGTGGACATCTAATAATAGCAATGGAGTATTATTCGAAATTCCATTTGTTAATTCTGGAGATCCTACAATTGGTACAAATTTTAGTCAAGGAGCAACTGATGAAAATATTGTAATTGAATACGCGGTAGATAAAGATTTTTATGCTTTATACAATCAAGAAACAGAACCTGAGCGTGTTAATGCATATTTCAAAGTTTTTACCCCTTCTAATCATGATTATCAACAAGTAATTGCTGTTAATAAATACATCAATGGTAAAGTTAAATTAGGATTAAATAACGGTCGTTATTTACGTGTTGAAGAAGCAATCTTAAATTTAGCGGAAGCTCAATATTTAGCAGGAGACAGTGCAAGTGCATTAACAACTCTTAATAAATTGAGAGATGTACGTTACTCTTCATACGAAGGAGGAGAAACAGGAGCTGCTATTTTTGATGCAATCCAATTAGAGCGTCGCAAAGAATTAGCTTTCGAAAACGGTGACCGTTGGTTCACATTAAAACGTTTACAAGGTGTTAGTGGAATTTCTTCAGCTTACACAAGTGGAATTCAGAGAAGTGGAAATGGATATTTAGCAGATGGTACTGGTACATCTTCTTCTGAATTAACATTAAAAGCTGGTGATTTCAAATGGCAATTTCCAATTCCTCAATCTGTATTAAATTTAAATACAAATATGACGCAAACTCCAGGTTATTAATATATAAAGATTTTTAATAAACTTGTTAAATACCAAAATGGCTATCTTTTTAGATAGCCATTTTTTTTGATAAATATTATGAAGCTTTAAGATTAAATTAAAGGTAAAGTTAAAATCAATAATGTAAAAAAGAATATTAAAGATAAGTTTTATTTATTAACGACATGCAATTAATTTAATTTAGTGATATTTTTTGAATATAATTGTTGTTATTTAGTATTATATAGCTATTTTATATTGTATACTTGATAAATAAAAAAAACCTTAAGTTTTTGGAAATCTTAAAAAAAAGTTAGAGTTTTGTCCAAAATGTTATAAAATATAAAACTATGAGGAGAAGATTAACATCTTTGGGCTTATTAGCTTTCCTAGGGTTAGGAACAATGGCTTTTGCTCAAGTAACGGGTGTAGTTAACGATGCCAACAATTTCCCAGAGTCTGACGTAGAGGTTACTGTAAAAGGTACTGATAAAGTTGCATATACAGACGAGAATGGGAATTTTAACATTGATGCTAAAGTAGGAGATACATTAGTAATCAATGGAAAAGAATTTAAAGTAACTTCTACTAACTTAGGAGCTTTAAAATTTGCTGATGAAACAAAAGATTTAGACGAGGTTGTTGTTATTGGTTTTGGTCAAACAAAAACTGTAAAAGAAATAACAGGTGCTACAAGTACAATGACATCAAAATCTATTGAAGACCTTCCAGTTGCTTCTGTAGATAAAATGTTACAAGGACGTGTGTCTGGGGTACAAACAGGTAATGCTTCAGGGCAACCAGGAGGTATGGCTAATGTACGTGTACGTGGTATTTCTTCTATTAACGGTAGTACAAACCCAATTTGGATTGTTGATGGAGTACGTGTTTCAAGTGGTGATTTAACAAGAAATAATACTACAAGTAACATTTTAGCAAGTATGAATCCTGATGATATCGAAAGTGTAACTGTTTTAAAAGATGCCGTTTCAACAGCAGTATATGGTGCTGATGCAGGAGCAGGTGTAATTATTGTTACAACAAAATCAGGAAGAAAAGGTGCTGCTAAATTTAACTTCTCTTCATCTATTGGATGGAATGACCGTGCAGTTGAAGGGTACAGACCATTTACTGCTAACGAATACAAAGAGTATTTAGCTGTAGGTGTAATGAACAGATATCAAGCGGCAAATCCAGGAATGTTTGATGATTTGACAATGACTTATAAAACATTAGCAGATGGAGCTTTAGGAGCAAGTGTTGCTGGTATTTATAATTCTACAGCAGATACAAATTGGAAAGATGAAACTCAAAAGAAAGGGTTTCAACAAAATGTAGACTTTAATGTTTCTGGAGCTAATGATAGATTATCTTACTACGCTTCTGCTAACTATTTTAAACAAGAGTCTGTAATTAAAAATTCTGATTTCAAACGTTTAGCATTCACAAATAAATTATCTTACCAAGCAACTGATAAATTAAAATTATCTACAGACATCCAAATGTCTTATAGTAATTTAAAATCTTTGCCAGATGGAGGAGGATTTGCTAACCCTATTTTATCTCAATATTTTAATAGACCAACAGATCCAGTAAGAAACGCAGACGGTTCTTATTACTGGGATCCTTCAAGTGGTCGTTTATCAAATGGACAATTCAATCCAGCTGCTTTATTAGATTTAAACTACAGTAAAGCTCAGACTGCAAGAGTTTTTGCAAACTTTAAGGCTGAATATGATATTTGGAAAAATATTAAATACACATTAGTATTTGCCCCTGAATATATTAATATCGAAGAAGATAGATACTATAGCCCTTTACACGGAGATGGTTTTTCTAGAAACGGGATGAGTAATGCTTATGTAAGTAGATATTTCAATTTCAACGTACAGAATATGGTTAGTTGGAACCAAAAATATGATTTACATAATGTAGGTGTTTCGTTAATTCAAGAAGCATATAAATCTGATTCTAAATTCTTAAATGCGAGTGCTCAAAACGTAGGTTCTCCTAACTTAGAGACATTAACTAACTTTGTTGTGCCATTAGGATATGGTGGTACTAGAGGTGTTTCATCTCGTTGGGGATATGCAGCTACTGCACACTACGATTATGACAGATTAATTTTAGTAGACGCTTCTTATCGTCGTGATATTTTATCTCAATTTATGCCAGGTCAAAAAGAAGGAGATTTCTGGTCTGCTGGAGTAGGTGTTGATTTAGCTAGAATTGGAATGCTTAAAGGTAGCCGCGCTATATCGATGATGAAATTAAGAGCATCTTACGGTAAAATTGGTAACCAAGTATCTGCAAATCCTTATGGATTATATTCATTTAATTCGAATTACAATGATGCAGCAGGAGCAAATTATTCAGGAGTGTTTAATCCAAACTTGTCATGGGAAACTGTTAACCCATTCAACGTAGGGATCGATTTCGGATTCTTAAATGATCGTATTAAATTCTCTGCTGAATATTTCAACAAGAAAACAAAAGACTTAATTTCTAGTATTCCAATTTCAGGATCTCAAGGAATGACTTCTTACGTTGATAATATTGGAGAGTTAGTAAACGAAGGATTCGAATTCTCTTTAAATGCTGATATCATTAGAGGAGACCGTAATCAATTTAACTGGAATTTAGGATTTAACTTATCTACGTTAAATAACGAAATTACAGATTTATATGGTGGTGAAGTAAAAACTTCAACTACTATCATGAGAGAAGGTGAAGGTGTTCGTACATTCTATTTAAGAAAATGGGCTGGTGTAGACGCTGCAACTGGTGATCCATTATGGTACATTAACGGTAAAGATGGAGCAACAACAAATAACTATAATGAAGCTGTACAAGAAGTACAAGGTTCATTTATGAGTAATGTGTTTGGAGGTCTTAATACAACATTATCTTACCAAGGATTCTCATTAGATTTACAATTCACATACGGATTTGGAGGGAAAATCTATGACGATTGGTCTTCTTACGCTTTTAGTGATGGACAATATACAGCAAACTACCCTGGTTATGGAGATGTAATGGGAGATTATTGGACACCTGAAAATACAACAGCTTCTAATCCAAAACCAGTTTATGGAGGAAATAAAAGATCAAACGCGGCTTCTACACGCTTCTTGTATGATGCAGATTACATTCGTTTAAGTAACGCAAGATTAGCCTATACATTTGACTCTAAAATGTTGCAAGGAACTGGACTTAATTCAGTTCAAATGTATGTGATGGCAAATAACGCCTGGACACACAATTTTGATGATAGATTGAAGTTTGATCCAGAAACTAACATTGCTGGGTACACAAACTTTAGTTTACCTGTATTAAAAACATTCTTATTAGGTGTTAACGTTAGTTTCTAAAAAAAAATTAAAATGAAAAAAAGATTATTAAGTATAGCATTCATAACGGCATCGATATTATCATTCAATGTATCGTGTAGTGATGATTTCGTTGAAAGAGAATTTTACCAAGATGTTGAACAGGCTCCTTTAAAAAGTTTACAAGAAGTTCAAGCTTTCGTAAGAGGTGCATATGTATCGATGAGAGCAAACACATATTATGGAGCAGATTTCTTAGCGTACGGAGAAGTAAGATCAGACAATATGTATAGTAATTTAGCTGGAGGATACTACCAAAATGTACAAAACTATACAATGTTATCAACAGATGGTTACGCAACAAGTACATGGAATCAAATCTATGCAATGGTGGCGAAAACAAACATTGTTATTAATACTGATATTGCAACATTAGATGGTACAGATTTAGATCGATCAAAAGCTTCTTTCTCTCAAGGACAAGCTTATGGTTTAAGAGCAATTGCATTCTTCGACTTATTGAGACTTTATGGTCAAAAATATACAGGTGGAGACTTAGGAATTGTTATTCCAACTAAATTTGATCCAAAAGCTAAAATGGCTCGTGCAACAATTGCTGAAACTGAAGCACAAATCGATGCAGATTTTACAAAAGCTTTAGAATTAATGACAAATAATACAGGATCAGGATTAACAAAAACTGATTTAGGTGTTCCTGCTTTGAAAGCTTTAATGTCAAGATTCTACTTATACAAAGGTGATTACGCTAAAGTTAGAACTTTAACAAATGAATTGGCTGCAGAGGGTTATACAACTCCAATTGCTTCAGGTTTATTAAAAGAATCTTTTAACTATACGTTAAATGGAGCAGCTTCAAATTCAATTTTCGAATTAGCAGTTGGACAAGTATCGTCTTTAGGAACTACATCTTATGGATATAGATTAAACCCAAGCGGGTACGCTAATATTCAACTTAAAGCAGGCGTGGCTGATGAGTTGTATCAAGCATCTGACATTAGAAAATCATTAATTAATGAAAAAGGATTCATTACTGGTAAATACACAAATATTTCAGGAAATGATAACATCAAAATGATCAGAAATGAAGAGGTTTTATTAAACGGTGTTGAAGCTGAATTAAACGGTGGTGATGTTGCTAAAGCTGTAACATATTTCAATACGTTAATTACTCAACGAGGTTTAGAACCTGTTACAACAGTAACAATGGACGATCTTAAAGATGAACGTGCACGTGAGTTAATGGGAGAAGGACAAAGACAATGGGATTTATTACGTTGGGGAGATAAATCTTATGTTCCAACAACGGTAGATCCAGCACTTATTGCTTTCCCTATTCCAAGAGCGGAAATCAATATTGATGGAACGTTAATTAAACAAAATCCAGGGTACGAGTTATAATAACTCCATACCTATAAATAACAAAAACCTCGAAGTTTACTTCGAGGTTTTTTTATGCGTATTATTTTACAAACTCTTTATAAATTCCCAAGCCCTTATCTCAGACCAAGAGTGAGAATTATCCTTTAAAGGAAATCCACAATGTCCACCATATTTAGGCATTTCGAAAGTGCAGTAGGAATGATTTTTTAATCGCTCAATAGGATAACACTCATCCCCCAAAAAAGGATCATTTGCAGCATTTACAATCAAACAAGGTGTTGTGATACGGTTCAAAACAGTTGCTGGAGAAGCCTTAGTATAATACTCTTCTTTGTTTTGATAACCATGCATTGGCGCTGTAAAATAATCGTCCACTTCATCAAAAGTTTTGATTTTATCAATCATTTCTTCATTCACTTTTCCAGGAAATTGTTTGGCTTTTTCTGCAAATTTTTGTGCAAGTGTTCTCTTGAAGTTTTTGAAATAAACAGTATTTGGAAATTTCTTTAATTCATCTGCACAAGACTTCAGCGAAATTGGAGCAGAAAAAATAACCCCACATTTTATACGTTCATCGATGGTGTAATTACCCAAATAATTTAACACCAAAGCTCCTCCCATCGAATAGCCAATCAAATAAATATTTTTATAATTTTCGTTTATTGCTTTTTCAATCACACAATGAACATCGTCAATCGAACCATGATGATACAAACGCAATGTTTTATTCATCTCACCACCACACGAACGATGATTCCAAGCCAAAATATTGAAGCCTTTTTTATAAAAGAAGTCTGAACACGAATTTAGATAGGTTCGTTTCGAATCGCCTTCTAAACCATGAAAAAGTATGATTAATTGATCTTTATTTTCTTGAAAACGCCAATCCAAATTCAAAAAATCACCATCTTCTGTGGCGATTTTTTCTCGTGTATAGGTTGGAACGGGATATTTTTTAAATTTAGCAGGATAGATCGTAGAATAATGCGAATTTCGATTCAGAAAACTGGGTTTCGGATAGTTTGAGTGTTCTATGTAAGGCATTTTCTAATAAATTTTTACATCAACCAAAAAATCTTTTTTGATTTCCTCATTAATATTTGCAATGATTTTAGATTTTCCCATCATCAATTCATGACGCATTGCAGGGGAATTAATTTTAACATATAAAGTACGTTGTCTTACTTCAACACGATCGGTATATTTTTCAAAAAATTTGCCCATAACAGTTCGCCAAGCTTCTTCAGCCTTCACTTCCCAAATCAATTCTTCTTTTCCATTTTGTTTAATGAAATGCTCTAAAGCTTGACCAAGCGTTTGTTGATTACTTCGTTTTTCATACTTTTTCATAGTCGGAAAACTTTACTTTCAGCGTTAATTTGTTTGATGATTTGTTCAGTTCTTTCGGGATGTGTATCGGTAATAAAAATTTGACCAAAACGTTCTTCGTTCACTAATTTAATCAATTGTGTTACACGATGTTCGTCTAATTTATCAAAAATATCATCCAATAATAACAAAGGTGTAATGTTGAGCGAATTTTTTATCACTTCTAATTGAGCTAATTTCAACGCAATTAAATAGGATTTTTGTTGACCTTGCGACCCAAATTTTTTGATGGGATAATTGGTGATCGTAAACAACAAATCATCTTTATGAATTCCAGCTGTAGAATATTGAGCCGAACGATCTTTGTATAAAGCATCTTTTAAAACCTTTTCAAAAGGTGCATCGTTTAATTGCGAAACATATTCGATATTTACTTTTTCTCGTCCTTCCGAAATTTCGTTGTAATATTTTAGGAAAGCGTCTAAAAAAGTTTTTATAAATTCTTTTCGAGTTTCGTGTATTTTTTTACCCAAATGAATCAACTCTTCATCATAAATTTCTAACGATGAAGCGTCAAACGTATTATTGGCAACAAAATATTTTAGTAAAGCATTTCGTTGGACTAATACTTTATTGTATCGCATTAAATCAGCTAAATATTGCTTGTTCGATTGCGAGATAATATTATCCAAAAACTTTCGACGAACTTCACTTCCTTCCTTTATCAAATCGCTATCATAAGGCGAAATCATGACCAAAGGATATTGACCGATATGATCCGATATACGATCATATGACTTCGAATTTCGTTTTAGTTGTTTGGGTTGACCAGAACGAACCAAACAGAAAATAACATCATCTGCTTCATTCTTATCAAAAGTGCCTTCTAATGTAAAAAAATCACAATCAAATTGTATGTTCATCGCATCCGAATGGTTGAGATACGATTTGCTTAAAGCCAAATAATGAATCGCGTCCAACACATTGGTTTTTCCCTTTCCATTTTGTCCCACAAATGCATTAATTTTTGAGGAAAATTCGAAATTATTTTCATCAAAATTCTTGAATTGTCTTGCTTTAAGTTCTTTTAAATACATAAGGCAAAATTACGATTTAATTTACGAATTAGAATTACGATGGATGAAGTTTGAAGTTTACCTCTTTTTTATTAAAATCATCAATTCGAGAAAAGATTTTGTTCAAAAATGATGCAATAAAATGTGATGCACAGATAAATATTTTCTAAATCAATGATTTATTCCTAAAATGTCGGGTTAAAAATCAAAATGATGTATTTTTGTATCTTTATAAGTAAGATTTAGAAAAATGGCCATTCAAAAACCATCGATTCCAAAAGGAACAAGAGATTTCTCTCCTTTAGAAGTGAATCGTCGTCAATATATTATCAACACGATTAAAAAACAATTCGTGTTATTCGGATTTTCTCCGATCGAAACTCCATCATTCGAAAATTTATCAACCTTAACAGGGAAATATGGAGAAGAGGGGGATCGATTAATTTTTAAGATTTTAAATTCTGGTGATTATTTAGCGAAAGTTGATGAACAATTATTAACAGATAGAAATAGTCAAAAAATCACATCTCAAATCTCAGAAAAAGCGTTGCGTTACGACTTAACAGTGCCTTTTGCACGTTACGTCGTACAACACCAAAATGAGATTACATTTCCGTTCAAACGTTACCAAATTCAACCTGTTTGGCGTGCAGATCGTCCTCAGAAAGGGCGTTTCAGAGAGTTTTTTCAATGTGATGCGGATGTTGTAGGTTCAGATTCTCTGTTACAAGAGGTTGATTTTGTTCAGTTATACGATACTGTTTTTACAGAACTGAAAGCGCCAGTTGAAATTCATATCAATAACCGTAAAATTTTATCTGGTTTAGCAGAAGTAGCAGATATTTCGGCTCAATTGATTGATTTTACAGTTGCTTTGGATAAATTAGATAAAATTGGGGAAGAAGCGGTAAAAGAAGAAATGCGAGGAAAAGGAATTTCGGAAGCTGCAATCGAGATTTTGTCACCTTTATTCTCTATGAAAGGAGATTATAAAACGCAATTTGCGCAGTTAAAAGATATTTTAAAATCGTCTGAAACTGGATTAAAAGGTATCGAAGAATTAGAATTTGTTTTTGAGCAAACAGCAAATTTAGGATTACAATCTGCCGAATTATTCTTGAACTTAACTTTAGCTCGAGGATTAGATTACTATACTGGAGCCATTTTCGAAGTAAAAGCAAAAATCGGAGAATTCTCATCATCTATTGGTGGTGGAGGTCGCTACGATGATTTGACAGGCATTTTTGGTCTGAAAGATATTTCTGGTGTTGGAATTTCGTTTGGTTTAGATCGTATTTATTTAGTTTTAGAAGAAAATAATCTATTTCCAGCTTTGGAAGATTCAACGAATATTCAGGCATTGTTCATTAATTTTGGAAAAACAGAAGCTGCAGTTGCGATGAAATTGGTGAAACAATTACGTCAACAAGGTATTAATACGGAGGTTTATCCTGATGATGCGAAAATGAAAAAGCAAATGGGATATGCTGATAAAAAAGGAATTAAAAAAGTAATTCTTTTAGGTGAGAAAGAAATTGCAGAACAAAAAGCAACAGTAAAAGACATGATTTCTGGTGAACAAACAGAGGTTGCGTTTACAGATTTAGCTAATGCTTTATAAATATTTGTGATAATTTAATCGTAATTTTTTAATGGACAAGCAGTTAAGAAGGGATTAAATTAAAAATAATAAATAGGCATTATGCCTTAATTCAAATCAATTCAATACATTTGCAAATTATTTAATTTAGAATATACAAAATGAGTTTATTAACAGTTGGTACAGTTGCCTTTGATAAATTAGAGTCTCCTTTTGGGAAAACAGATAAAATCTTAGGTGGTGCCGCTACATATATCGGAATGGCGTCTTCTCTATTAGGCGTAGATACAGCTATTGTTTCAGTTGTTGGAGGAGATTTTCCTCAAAAATACATTGATTTATTACGTTCGAAAGGAATCAATTTAGATGGAATGGAAATCGTAAAAGATGGAAAAACATTCTTCTGGGAAGGAAAATACCACAACGATTTGAATACACGTGATACATTAGCTACAGAATTGAATGTATTAGAAACGTTTAATCCAGTTGTTCCTCAAACTTACAAATCTCCAGATGTTTTGATGTTAGGTAACTTACATCCATTGGTACAAAAAGGAGTTTTAACGCAGTTAGATCAACGTCCAGGTTTGGTTGTTTTAGATACAATGAACTTTTGGATGGATTGTGCTTGGGATGAATTAATGGATGTCATCAAAGATGTTGATGTGATTTCTATTAATGATGAAGAAGCGCGTCAAATGTCAGGAGAATACAGCTTAGTAAAAGCAGCTAAAAAAATTATGACATTTGGTCCTAAAACGGTTATCATCAAAAAAGGTGAGCACGGTGCTTTATTGTTCCAAGATGAACAAGTTTTCTTTGCTCCAGCTTTACCATTAGAAGATGTTTTTGATCCAACAGGAGCAGGAGATACATTCGCAGGAGGATTCTCAGGATATTTAGCAAAAACAAATGATTTTTCTTTCGATAATATGAAACGTGCAATCGTTTATGGATCTGCTTTAGCATCTGTAACTTGTGAAAAATTCGGAACTGAATCTTTAGAAGCTTTAGATAGAGAGGGTTTAATCGATAGATTAAGAAAATTCCACGAATTAATGGATTTCTCAATTAACTTATAAGAATCAATTTCTTTAAAATATTTAAAAGCCTTGCATTTGCAAGGCTTTTTTTTGATTATATTAGGATATAAATTATTTGTATGCAAGTGATTTTCGAAATTTTAGGATATATTCTTTTTGAATTTATTGGAGGTTTTATAGGATTAACAATAAGATTTATTATCATTAAAATCTTTAAACCTAAACTAAAATTTGATGAATTCTCAAATTCAGAATCTGGTACGAATGATTTTTATAATTTAATAATCGGAATTCCAGTTCTGATTGGTTTAATAATTGGAATAACTTATTTAATATTTTTATTACGATGATTTCGTCAGTTCTAGTGATTCTGATATGAATCGTATCGAGAACTTAGACGATATTTAAACAATTAATTTATTTAACTTTTTGATTTAAATCAAATGAAAAACAAAATTATACATTTACTAATCTTAGCTTTTTCTTCTTTGCTTTCTGGAATCATGATTTCGAAAATGTCATTCATCGGAAAAGTCGGAATCACGATTATTTACAACGAATACACTATTCTAAAATCGTGGTGGAAAACAGCACTTTTATTATTTGCGATTCAAGCGATAATTTTTGTGGTGTTATCTGTTTGGAAAATGAAAACAACCAAACGTTTGAAACAATTGTTATTGCCCTTAATCTTTCTTTCGATAGGAATAATAGGATTAATTTATACATATTATGATTTCACAGAAACATCGCATCGATTACTAAAGAAAACATTTCATTTTGGATTTTATATTTTTTGGTTAACCTGGTTCGGGAATTGTATCTTTTTTATGTCAAAACAAAAGAAAAAATTAGAGGAAATTCCACAAGAAACAGAAGTGTATTAAAACAAAAAAGCTCATCAAATTTTGATGAGCTTTTGCTTTTGTGACCGAGACAGGATTCAAACCTGTAACCTCTTGAGCCGTAATCAAGTGCGCTATTCAGTTGCGCCACTCGGCCATTCCTGATAAGAAACGATTGTTCTTATTTTGGACTGCAAATATAAAGACTATTTTTAATTTTGCAAAGAATTTGTAATAAATTTTTAAAATATATTTCCTTCAAAATTATCTTCTTAAATACATCGAATAGATCAAAAGAAAAAAATTACGCTTATCTACTATTTTATTATAAAAAGAGAATGCTTATTTTTATGGTAAAAGCAAACGTGAATAGTGAATTATAAATGATTAAATTATTGATATAATGAAATTTAATTTTAAAGATAAAATAGTTTTGATTACTGGTTCTGCTTCTGGGATTGGAAAGATAATGAGCAGAAAAGTGTTAGAAAAAGGTGCGCAAGAATTGGTGATGCTCGATTATAATTTAGCTGGAATTAACCAAGTAAAAGAAGAGTTTTCTCATTTTAATATTCCAATTTCTGCTTATCAGGTAGATTTGTCAAATCAAGAAGAGCTTTTATCAACAATCGAAAAAATTAAAAATGATAATAAATCTATTGATGTGTTAATTAACAATGCGGGTATTGTTGTTGGTAAAAATTACATTGATCATACCTTAGAAGAAATTAACCGAACGATGAATGTTAATGCGGTTATGGTGTTGACGCATGCTTTTTTGCCCGAAATGGTGAAACGAAATACAGGTGTGATTTGTAATATTGCGTCAATGGGAGGAAAAAACTTCAACTTCAAAAATAGCTGCTTATGTAGCGAATAAATATGCAATAGTTGGTTTTTACGAAAACGGTGAGTCTCGAAATGAAACAACAAAAACGTAAGGTAATTATAAATTGTGCCATGCCATTTTATATCAATACAGGAATGTTTGATGAGCTAAAATCTCGCATTGTTCCAATACTTGATCCTGAAAAAGCTTCAAATAAAATTATTTCGAATATCGAGAAAGGAAAATTAAGAACACCTATGCCTCTTCCATATTGGTTTTTTCGGTTATCGTAAGCTTTGTTACTAAATAAAGTTATGATTTTGTGATGGGGGATGTTTTTGATATTTATTATTCGATGTAAGATTATAAAGCTAGAAAATAAAAAAAGGTTCAGAAAATTTACACTGCCCCCAAAAAGTTAGACACTTTTGGGGGCATTTTTTATGACAAGAAAAGTAAAATATGGTGTAGCATTTAAGTTACGTTGTGTGAAAGAAGTTTTAGAAAAACATCGAACAATATGTTCAATTAGTAAAAAAGAAAATATACATGCTTCTTTATTAAAGAAATGGGTTTCTGATTATCATAATCAAGGAATTTCAGGTATAGAACCTAAAAAAAACCAAACGTATAGCGTTGAATTTAAGTTGAAAGTTATTAAGTCTATAACCAAACAGTTTCTTAGTTTTCGTGAAGCACGCTTGAAATTTAATATTCCAAGTGAATCGGTTATTATAAAATGGCAAAAAGATTTTGCTACCTTTGGAATAGACGGATTAAACCCCAAACCAAAAGGCCGTCCCAAGACTATGAGCACATCTAAGGGTAGACCTAAAAAATCGAAACAACCGTTAACAAGAGAAGAAGAACTATTGTTAGAGATTGAACGTTTACGTTGTGAAGTTGCACTCTTAAAAAAGTTCAATGCCTTAATTCAAGCCGAGGAAGAAAAACAAAAGAAACTTGGACGCAAGCCATAAATGAATTAAGGCCAGAATTTCATCTAAATTTACTTTTAGATTGTACACATATGGCTAGAAGCAGCTTTTACTATCATATTTCACGTAGTAAAACAGATAAATACGAGGAATTAAAACTTAAGATAAAATCCATTTATCATCAGCATAAAGGGCGATATGGCTATCGACGAATTACCGATGAATTAAGAAAATCAGGAACTATCATCAATCATAAAACTGTTCTTAAACTGATGAATAGCTTAGGATTAAAGAGTTTGATTCGAAGAAAAAAATACAAATCTTACAAAGGAGAACAAGGAAAGATTGCACCAAACATCTTGCAAAGAGCATTTAAGGCTGATAAACCCAACCAAAAATGGGTAACAGATGTTACCGAGTTTAAAGTAAAAGATAAAAAACTATATTTATCACCAATAATGGATCTGTACAATCAAGAAATTATCAGCTATGAGTTAAGCGAACGACCTGTTTTTAATCAAGTAACTCAAATGCTTAAAAAGGCATTTAAAATAACGAAAGACACCAAAGATTTGATATTACATTCCGATCAAGGATGGCAATATCAAATGAAACAATATCAGGCTTTATTAAATGAAAAAGGAATCATACAAAGTATGAGTAGAAAAGGAAATTGCTTAGATAATGCTATTATCGAGAATTTCTTCGGAATACTGAAATCGGAACTATTTTATTTACAAAAATTTAATTCTATTGAAGAGCTAAAAAAAGAAATAAAACAATACATTTACTATTACAATAACGATAGAATAAAATCGAACTTAAATAAAATGAGCCCGATACAATATCGAACTCATTTTTATAATTATTAATTTTTAATCTGTCCAAACTTTTGGGTGCAGTCTAATTCTGAACCTTTTTTTATTATAAATAATTTCTAACTTCATCCAAATGTTTAATCGTTGGAACGTCATCCATTGAGAAGTTTTCGTCTAGTCGATCAAAGAAAATTGCTGACATTCCGTATGCTTTTGCACCAACCGCATCCGCAATCCAATCATCACCAATATAAATTGACTCATCTTTTTTAGCGCCAGATTTTTCCATTGCTAAAGAGAAAATACGAGGATCTGGTTTCAAAATTTTGATTTCATCAGCATAGGTAACTGTGTCAAAATAACCGTTTAAATCTGATGTTTCAATTTTACGTTTTGAGACTTCGATAAAACCATTTGTAATGATATGTAGGTTGTAATTTGGTTTCAAATAATCTAACAATTCCATTGCACCATCTACTACTTCATTATAATTGGTAATCGTTTCCATGTATTCTTCTTCGAAAATTTTCGCCAAAGCATCATTGTCGATACCTAATTTATCAAAAGCGTCTTTAAAACGTCTTGCTCTTAATTCTTCTTTTGTGATTTTTTTGTCACGAATTAAAGCCCAAAGACTTTCGTTACTATCGTGGTAAAAAGGGTGAAATTCTTCAAATGAAAAACCATATCGGTTTTCAACATCGTATTTTATATAAAGTTCTTTTAAAGCGAATTTTGCATTTTTTCTGAAATCCCAAAGTGTATTATCAAGGTCGAAAAAAACGTGTTTTATTGTGTTCATAAATGCAAAGCTAAGGATTTTATGTAGATTTGCTGATGAAGATTACATCAATTGAAAACAAGGTTAGAAAAATTTAAAACGAAGAATGCAAAAGGCGTTTTGTCCTTGCTTGCTGGGAACACGATTGCGCAAGCGATAATGCTTGTTGGAGGAATAATTTTGGCAAGAATTTATGGACCAGAAGCATCAGGTACTTACAATGCTTTTTTAGGTTTTGTAGCTATTCTTTCTATTTTGACAACATTTCGTTTGGAGAATATTTTTGTAATTTCGAAATCGTCTAAAGCAATTCGAAATTTGTTCACGACCTTATTATTAGTGAGTAGCGTTGTAACGATTTTATTCTTTTTAGGCTACGCTGTTTTAGAAAAAATTTTCACGTTCAAAACCTCCTTATTTATTGTTTTTCTAAGTTGCGTTGCAGGATTGTTTACAGCTTGGAACAATGTTCAAAATACGTTGTTTACTAAGTATAAATTATTCAAAAGCATTTCAACAGGAGTCGTGATTAATGCAGTTTTTTCAGTTGTTTTTCAGGCCATTTTTTATTGGATGGGCTATAAAGAAACAGGTTTGATTTATGGAACTATTTTCGGGACAGTTTTATCTTGTGTGTTTTATTTTTCGATTACCAAAGGGCGATTTTCTTCGATTGATTTTAATTTAGCAAAAAAAACAATTTCAAAAAATAAAGAGATTATAAAGTATACATTACCATCAGAATCTCTGAATGTGATTGCGAATAATCTAATGACGATTTTGTTGTTGTTTTATTTTACGAAAGAAGATGCAGGTTTTTATGGAAATGCATCTAAAGTTTTGGTTGTTCCATTGGTTTTGTTATCCAATTCGATTTCGAAGGTTTTCTTTCAAAAATCAGCTTCAATGATTGATCATAGAGCGCATCAGTTGTATGATTTGTCAAAAAAAGTGATTGTGTATAATGTTGCTGCAATTGCTGTTTTTCTTTTGTTGATGAATTTTATTGGAATTTTTATTCTCGAATGGATGCTTGGTCCAGAATGGCGAGGTTTGCATATTATGACGTGGATTCTTTCGTTTTGGATTTTATGTCGTTCGGCGATGAATCCTATTCAACAAATTGTAGTGGTTATCAAGAAAAATCATTACGCCTTATACTTTAATATTTACCTTGTTTTGGTCACAATTACAACTTGTGTGATTGGCGGTTTAAATAAAAATATACTTTTAACGTTATCCCTATATTCTTTCTTTGCTGGAGTAGGCTATTTAGTTCAGTTATACTTTGTAATGAAAGAACTTAAGAGATATAAAAAGTAAGGTGAATAATTTGCGAAAAGATATATTAGCTTTGGCTTCTTGGTACCCAAGTCGTGTACTTTTAGATAATGGAGATTTTATACAACGCCATTTAAGAGCAATATCTACTTTAAATAATGTAATACTTGTACATGCAATTAAGGACCAAAATTTGAAATCTGATTTTGAGATTACAGATAATATCAATGAAAATGTAAGAGAGATAATTATTTATTTTAAACCATCTTTTTTCGGTCCGTTTAATTTGATTAAACAAATTAGAGCATTTCTAAAGGGTATTGCTTTGGTTAATCATTTTGATGTAATTCATTTGAATGTTATTTATCCAGCGGGTTTATTATTAACCTACTTAAAAATAGAATATAAAAAACCTGTTATTTTAACAGAACATTGGACGAATTTGCATCCGAATAAATTTATTCAACTTCCGTTTTATAAGCGCTTGGCGATTAAGAAAATTCTTAATTTTGTTGATATAGTTTTACCTGTTTCCACTCATTTAGGAGAATCTATAAAAAAGATTAATCATAAAGTTTCTTATCAAGTAATTCCAAATGTTGTTGATTTAGAAAGATTTGATTACAAATTAGATTTAAATTCTAACGAAATTCGTTTTTTGCATTTATCACATTTAGGTGATCAACACAAAAATATCTCAGGCATGTTGAATGTGGCAAAAAGATTAGCAGAAAACAATTATTCGTTTAAATTTTATATAGGAGGAAATGGTGATTTAACTCCAATTATACATTTTATAAAAGAACATAAGTTAGAAAATTATATCACAACTTTTGGACGATTAGAACATCATGAAGTTAATCAGAAGATGAATGATGCAGATTGTTTTGTGTTATTTAGTCGATTCGAAAACCAACCTTGTGTACAAGCAGAAGCTTTTGCGACAGGATTACCATTAATTGCGACGAAAGTTGGTGGTATTGAAGAGTTTTTTCCGAATAATTTTGGAATTTTAATCGAATCTGAAAATGAAGATCAATTGTTTGAAGCGATGATTGAGGTTATAAAAGGGAAGAAATTTGCAGAAGCTGAAAAGATGAATGACTATGCAAGAAAGCTATTTGCTAAAGAAGAAATTGCCCAACATTATAATGAAATTTATACAGAAGTTTTGAAATGAAAGATTTAATCAAATTTATACAATCATTTTTGCAAAATAATGGCTTTTACGTTTTTTTATCTTTTTTGATAGAAAAATTAGTCATGTTGATTAATATAATTTTTATTGTGAAAATGATTCCGCAAGATGAATTTGGTCGAATAACACTTATTGCTTCAATTGTAGCTTTTATGTCTCCATGGAGTGGTTTTGGCTCGTTACAGGTTCTAATGAAATTTGGTGCAGGAGAAAATGATGAGCAAATAAAACAAGATTTGAGTCGTAAGTTACTGAGGAATGGAATGGTTTATCAATTTTTATTAGCTCTAATTTTTATAGCAGTTGCAAATATTTATACGCTTAAATTTGAGCAATTAGAATGGATTATTTTATTGTTTGCAATACGTCTTTTTGGAATGTTTTTTCAATCTCATTTAACAATCGATTATCGAATAAATGGAAAAAATAAGAAGTTTGCATTTCTCAATATTTTTATCAATTGTATTGGATTGTTACTAACATTTATTTTAACGATTTATTTTGGCGCGATTGGATATATGGTTTCGTTAGCGATTGCTCCATTTTTGAGTTTGTTTTTTTATTCAAAAAATATAATTCAAAAAGCTGTAAATCAGATTACTTCAATGAATTGGAAAGCAATGTGGCGATATGGTAGAATGGAATCGTTAGCTTATTTTGCGTCTGAATTATTATTTTCGATTGATATTGCGATGATTGCATTATTCATGCTTGATAAAGATATTGCTTTATATAAGGTTGCGATTATTCTTCCGATGAATTTATTATTTCTTCCGACCATTTTATTTCAAACGGATTTTCCTCGAATTATTCAGAATTGTCACGATAAAAACTTTTTGAAGTTTTATATTAAAAATTATTACAAAATCTTTATCCCTCTTGGAGTTATCATAGTTTTCGGAAGCTATTTTTTAAAGGATTGGTTGATCAAATTATTCTTTAATCAAACCTATTTATTAGGTGATAAAGTGTTTTTTATTGTAACAATTGCTGTTGTATTAGGAATGCTTTTCAGAATATTATACATTAATTTGAATAGCACAATTGGTAGATCTGATTGGAATGTTAGAGTATCCTTACTTTCAATTATAAGTTTAGTTATTTTTGACGCATTTCTAATTCCCTCTTATGGAATTGAAGGAGCTGCTTTTGGCATGTTATTCACCTTTGTTATTTCAGGTTTGTATGCATGTTATTTATTTAGAAAGTATTTAAAAAGTATTTAAAATGTCATTTTCAAAAAAAATATTAAAAACAATAGATGGAATTTTACAGATATGTAAAAATCCATGGTTATTAAATGTTATTATCAATCAAAATGAAAACTGGGAAAAGAAAACGCCAGATTTTTATAAAAAAGGATTTAAGCAAGTTTCGTTGGATCAATTGTTTCCTAATTTTGATGGAAGATTAGAGACTGTTGCGTTTTTGGATGGAGGTTCACTAATCACAGATTTATTATTGTTGAAAAATGCATGTAAAGAATTTGAGCAATGTAAATATTTTGAAATAGGAACTTGGAGAGGAGAAAGTATAGCTAATTTAACTGATGTTGCAGCTGATTTGAATACGTTAGATTTGGATATTAACGATTATAAAACGTATAATTTTACAAAAGAATATGCAAATGCACATGGTTTTTTTATTCGAAATAATTCAATAATTAAACAACACTTAGGAGATTCTACAAAATTTAATTTTGCAGGTTTAAATAAAAAGTTTGACGTGATTTTTATTGATGGTAATCATCATTTTGATTTTGTAGTTTCTGATACTAAAAATGTTTTTGAACATTTAATTCATGAGAATTCAATAGTGATTTGGCACGACTATGGTTTCTCGCCAGAGGATATTCGATTTGAAATAGTAAATGCAATATTGAAAGGTGTTCCAAAGCAGTTTCATGATAATTTATATCATGTAGAGAATACTATGTGTGCAATTTACACACCCAAAAACTTTGATGGAAATGTCTTAAAACTTTATGATAATCCAAAGCGAATATTTTCGGTGGATTTAAAAATTAATGTTGAACAATAGAATTACTTTTTTTATGAATGTAATTTTTAAAATCATTTCCATTTGGATAAATAATCTTTCCTTTATTTTCGAAAATAATTTTTGAATTGTTTCCAAAGATAATTGTTGCTTGTGGAGAAATAACTATAGGTTCTGTAATCGTTAAAGAGATATTATCTTCTATTTTTAAATTAGAATAAAAGCGTTGTGTTTTATCCCATTTTGTGTTTTCATCAATTAAAAAAGTATTTCCTAAAAAAGAGTCTTCTGTAGCAAATTGAATCAAATTGGTCTCTCGAAGATTTTTATGAACTTTTAAAATTTCAGTTGGTTGAAGGTAATTTCTTGGATTTAGACCAACTTGAGACATAATTGTATATTTACAAGCATTTGCATTATGGTATTGGTTGTGATGTCCTAAACCAAGACTATGTCCAATTTCGTGAGCTAAACCGCGGGCATCGTTTACATCCCAAGACATGGTCTCTTGAACGGTTTTATTAAATCGAATAGGATCTTGGTATCTGTGCGATAAATATTTTAGGTAGCGATTGGGTATATGAATACTTGTGCTTTGCGATAAATTATTACTTGGAGATTCTGCTGCAGCTACACCATTTAAGTTATAATCTTTACTTTTAACTTTATATAATCGATCATAATTATCTCCGTCCATTGTCAAATAAACATTTATTCCTCTAGGAATTGTTTTGTCTTTTGCAATTTTATCATCCAAATAAGTTAAATACCAACCTCTGTATGGCGTTATTCCGCTGTATTTTTTTTTCTGTAAATCAGCACCACTATTTTTATAATTCCATGCATAATCATCTTTAATTTCGATATAATTATATTTGAAACGAATTTTTGCATCTGGATAAAAATCTTTTCCTGTATGACATCCTGTCAAATCATTAGGTTGAGAAAATTGGCTCCATACATTATTCGTGAAATTCATAAAGTTCTCTAATGCGGTTTTTTCTTTGGGATTTTTCAAATCGTAATTTCCCGTTCCATCATCACGTTTTAGAATAATTACATTTATTTGTAAAGTAATTGGTTGCAAATCATTTGTTATAACAAAAGAGTTAATTGTTGATTGCTCTTGATTATTTAGAGTTATTTTGGATGATGTTTGATTATTATTCTGATTAGGATAAATTAATCCTCCTTGTTGCGAAGAACATGAAAACACAGAAAATATTACACTATAAAAAATAAATTTATGCATAGGTAGATAATTTAGATAGTTAATTTACAAATTTTCAGGTATTATTTGTGATTAACTTAATGCAAAACAATGTGTTTATTCAATATTTTTTGAAGATAAAATTTATACTTCTTTTTTTTGATAAATATAGCAGGATTAGATAAACAATTGTCCATTGGTAAACGCTGAATATTTGTAGAAATTATATCATCTTTCATTCCAGCTGTTCCAAAAGTTAAATCAGAACTTATACTTTCAAAAAATAATTTTGAAACACCATCGTCTGTAAAAGGAAATGAAAAAATACGATAATCTAAGTTAAAATTATTTTGAATATAATCTAAGCTATCATTTGTTTGAACTAATTGTTCTTGAAAAGAAATATCCTTGTAATATGGATGATTCATGGAATGTGCGCCTATTGAGAAACCTAGATTAATTAAGCGATTAATATCATTTTGATTAAGATAAATATCCAATTCGTCAAGATTAATTTCATATTCTTCAACAAGTTGATTGATAATATTAGTGTCATGAATAGAAAAATTTAAAAATTTATTTATTAAATTTTTATCCGAAATTTTCTCTAGTAAAAGTCCTACTTTATAGCGATAAAAAATCTCTTTATTATTGATAAAACTTGGATTGATAAAAAAAGTAGCATCCAAATTTCGCTCTTTCAAAATAGGTGAAATGATAGAAATAGATTCTTTTAAACCGTCATCAAATGTTAAATGAAAATAATTATTTTGCGGAATTTCGTTATTTTTTTTGTAAAAATCAATCAATTCTATAAGAGAAATATTAGTATAATTTTTCTGAAAAAAATCTAACTCACGTTGAAATTGGTCAACAGATTTTAGAGGATATAAATTATTGATGTAAGACAATTTTTTATTCGAAATAGTATGGTAAAAAGGATATATATTTTTCTTAAAAATCATGATTTATGTAAAAATTAATTCACCAATTCCGTGTTGAATGTTTTTTGTTAAATGATATTTTTTATCTTCAGAAATATAGAGAAAATTTTTATATGATTTTATAAACAAAGGTTTTTGTAATTTTCGGATATAATCTTGAATTACTTTATCTCTTATAACAATTATACTAAGCTTTTCGCCATTAAATTCTTCTAAAATTGCTTCAGCAATCATTAACGCTTCTTTGTTTGATTGATAATAAACATAATGAAGATAAAAAATATTTTGACGAATATTTCTGTAGTAAAAAGCTGTCACTTGCTCATTTTTATTCGTCATTTCAAAAGCATCAGATTTGAAACTTGAATCAATAAAGCTAAAATCAAAAATTTGGTTGCTATTTTTTGCTTCGCTTTTTTGATGTAACCAAGGATAGTTTTTTATCCATTTTATTTTTTCAATAGTTAAGGGGAATAAATCATTAGAAATTTGTTCATCTAAAAAAATAGAGGTGTCAATATTAAGCTTAGAAATTTTAAATTGATTTTTATATTCTTTATTGCTTTTGATTCGGATAAATTTATTTAAAATAGAACTAATAATTTTAGGAAATTTTTTGTTCAGAATTGAAAAATCATAATGTAATTCTTTTGAATGATGATCTTCAATAAAATATAAATCTTTAAAAGATTGATATAATATTTTAGAAGAAATACTTCTTGTATAGATAATTATTTTATCACTATAATCCTTTCTAACTTCTAGAAATAATTGTTTAGAATAACCTTTTTTTCGAAATGATGGATTAGTCCAACTACCACTTGACCAAACGAATATTTCGTCTTTGCTATTTTTATCATGTAATAAAGTGCGATAACTGATGATCTGTTCATTTTCGATTAGTAGATATAACACATAATCATTTTCATTAGAATAAGGGTTGTGAACGTAAGAAGTTAATCTATTTAAGGTTAAAGGAACATGAGTTAGATTTTTATAAAAATCGGAATGAAAAAAACAATCTAAATCTTTTTTCTTAATTTTTTTGAATTTCACTTTACAAATTTTTATAGTTGGTATAAAATTTTTCTGTAGCTCCAAATCCTTTGAAAAAATGATTTATACTACTAATCTCCGATCCTTCAAAATCTAAATAATGAAATTCATCATTTTTCTTTATTTGATGATATATTAACCCTGTAGGAGCAGATAATTTTTTAGCGAAGTGATTAGCGGAAGAATTTAGATAAATAATTCTTTTTTTGCTCTTCACAAAAATGCTAAAAGCAATTAATTCATTATTTTGATAACAAGAATCGATCTTTATTTTATTATTTTTTAATAGAACTTTAGCTAATGTTGTTAATTTATTTACATCTACTCTATGATTAGTATTTGCTTTTTTGAAGTTAACAATTTCTTCTAAATTATGATTACTTTTTAATTCAACCTTTTTATTAATAAACGATTTAATATTTTTTTTCGTTTTATTATCTAATTGAATTTCTTGTTGCAAATCCAAAATTTGATTAACTCGTTTTATTCCCTTCGGCTCAAACATTTCTGTATTTTCTTCATTAAAAGAATAAGCTCTCACTAAATTTCGATGTAATTTATTTTCAAAAAGTTGAAAGGTTTCTTTCGATAAATTTTCTTGATGAAAAACACCTAATTGTTGACAATAAATAGGCTGTGTAATAAATTTAAACCCAATTTTTTTCACAAAAGGCAAAGGCATTATTGCTTCATAATCATTCAAAACATAACAATCCCAATTGTTTTCAACCAAAGCATCTAAATAAAAAACTTCCGCATAAATACGATAGTTCACCGATTTATTTAAACATTCGGTGTATTTATTAACATCTAATTTTTTTCGTGAAACTCGCTTTATCATTTGAAAATACTTTCATAAACTTTTCGCCAATCAGCCCAATTTTCAGTTAGATTAGATTGATGAAACAATGTTATAAACGTACCGTTGACGTTTTTAATTGTTTGCTTCAATGTTTTTAATTCATCAATAGCTTGTTGTGGTGTTAATAGTAAATAGTTTTTCAACGTAACATCCATAGCAACAAAAGGATAGATTGTTAACATTGTTTGTTGATTTGTTGATAAGTCAAACCATTTGAAAGGAGTAGAAGTCCCAGCTCTAAACCCAATCTGATGCGGGAATCCCATCGTATAATCTTCTGAAATTTCATTTATTAACAATTGTTGATAAGTGTAAGGAAAGCTCAATTTGATGAAATGTTGGCGAGATGATTTAACGGAATTATTTGTAATCGATTTTAAACGAGAAATTTCTGCTGTTAATAACTTAGCATCTACATTGGATTGATAAGACGGGTGAATCCCAATTTTGGCCCAATTCGAAATAGTGCGGATTAATTCCTGTTGTGGTTTATTTTTCCAATGATGATTTTTATCAAAAGAAGAATAATCGCCCAATAACCAAAAAAAGATGGTTTCGATTTCATGTTTCTTAGCTAACCCTTTTAAATAATTATAGGTGTCATACGGATCTTTTTCTTGATGTGTTAAAACATTGATTTGCTTCTTGGCTTCATTGATATTTCCCTTAATAATCTTTTTGAAAAGCGAACCATATTTTATCGTTGAATTATGGTGCAAATACTTCCATGCATAATCAACATCATGTGTAATGATTTGTTTAAAAACTCTTTTTTTAAAAGAAATTTCAGGATATTTAGTTTGTATTTTTTGTTGAATATCAAGACAAATTTCATCAACAATTGGTCGAGAATAATCTAAATCTGAACCTAAAAATCGATTATGTTGATCAAATTGTTCAGTTTTCGCATTATATTCTTCGTAACGTGAAAGCCAGTAAAATGATTTTCCAATTTCATTCAATTTAGAATAATCAACATTTTCTTTAATATTAGTTTCGAGAAAAATATCATTTACGTTGAAATTGATTTCGACTTCTAAAGTTTGATTCGAAAAATTAATTTTGGGTAAAAAAGAATTGGAAAATTCTTCAAAATTGGTTGTTATGTTGTAGTCAATTCCAGAAAATTCACGAAAAATGAAATCAAATATGTAATTGATTCGATTAGTGATTTTTTCAGTATATATGATGACTTTTGAATTCAAAATAGTGATGCAATAATCCTTAAAGATATCAAATTAGGCCTTCATCCGCAAACGAATAAAAATCTTTTTGAGAAACTATAATATGATCCAGTACTTGTATATCCAATAACGTAGCGCCTTCTTTTATTTTTCGAGTGATTGATTGATCCGCTTGGCTTGGAACGAGATTTCCTGAAGGATGATTATGAGAAAGTATGATTGCGGTTGCCATTAATTCTAAAGCACGTTTAAAAATTACGCGTACATCAACGGCAGTTTGTGTAATTCCACCACGAGAAATCTGTTCTGTTTTGATGATTCGATTTCCTTGATTAAGAAACATAACCCAAAATTCTTCGTTTGGTAAATCGCCAATTTGTTGTTGAAGAATGGTAGCGGCATCTTTGCTTGATGTTATTTTATCTCGTTCCAAAACTTCTTGCGAATTTCGTCTGCGTCCAATTTCCATTGCTGTGATAATTGAAATAGCTTTTGCTTCGCCTATACCTTTAAATTTGCATAAATCTTCAATCGAATATTTAGCTAATTCATTCCAGTTTTTATTAGCGGAGTTTAAGATGCGTTTTGCTAACTCTACAGCTGATTCATCACGGTTTCCGCTCCCCATGATAATCGCTAATAATTCTGCATCAGACAAAGATGAACGTCCTTTTAAAGCTAATTTCTCTCGTGGTCGGTCATCTTCGTTCCAATTTTTGATGGAGTTTTTATTCTCTAAGTAATCCGTCATCGTTTTCGCCAATTTTTATATAGGTATAATAAAAACCGTCATTAAATTCTTCGTTAATCCCAAGTGTATTTTGATCTACCTGAAAACTTTTACCCATCGAAGGGTTTCCATTTGTGTAAATCATGGGAACAAGTTCTGTCGTATGAATACTTTTGCCTTTCGCTATAGTGTATGTTGTACGATTGGTTTCTTTACCATTAATTATTGTAATCATTTCGGTTGGTGTGAATTCTAAAACTGTAACCATATTAGTTGGTGGAAGTTGTTCGCGACCTATTATTCCTCCCGAAAGCTTTACAAGTTTCCACCTTCCAATTAAATCTGAGTGCTGTATATGTTCTATTTCTTGTGTGTTATTTGTGGTTGCATTTTTAGATGATTGACAACTGTATAAGGCAATAAATGCAGTAAATATGATGAAATAGAGTTTATTATTCATGTTTTAAATTTTATTAAATATAATAAAAAAAGCTCGAACATAATTGTCCGAGCTTGATATTTAATGAAATAGATTTATTATTTGTTTACTTTTGCCCAAGTATCTTTTAGGGTTACAGTTCTGTTGAAAACTAATTTATTTTCAGAAGAATCACGATCCAAAGCAAAATATCCAATGCGTTGAAATTGGAATTTATCTTCTACTTTAGCGTTTTTCAGCGCTGGTTCAGCGAATCCATTTTTAACCGTTAATGAGTTTGGGTTAACAAATTGTAAGAAGTCAACATCTTTCTCTGCATCCGGAGATTCTACTGTAAATAAGCGATCGTATTCGCGAACTTCGATTGGAATATTTTCTGTTGCAGAAACCCAATGTAATGTTCCTTTTACTTTACGTTTAGACGCTTCAGTTCCACTACCAGATTTTGTTTCAGGATCATAAGTAGCGAAAATTGTTGTAATGTTTCCTTCAGCATCTTTTTCAACTCGTTCTGCTTTAATAAAGTAGGCACCTTTCAAACGAACTTCGTTTCCTAATGATAAACGGAAGAATTTTTTAGGCGCTTCTTCCATAAAATCTTCACGTTCAATATAAATTTCACGAGTAAAAGGTACGATGCGAGATCCCGCAGTTTCATCTTCTGGATTATTCTCAATTTCTAATTCCTCAACTTGTCCTTCTGGATAGTTTTCGATAATTACTTTAACTGGATCAATTACAGCAAAAACACGTGGTGCGATTTTATTTAAATGATCACGAACAGAGAATTCCAATAACGAAATATCCAATACATTATCACGTTTTGCAACACCAGCAGTATTCCAGAAGTTCTTGATAGATTCTGGTGTGTACCCACGACGACGTAAACCTGAAATAGTTGGCATACGTGGATCATCCCAACCTGTTACAACTCCTTCTTGTACCAATTTCATTAATTTACGCTTACTTGTAATCATGTACGAAACATTACCACGAGCAAATTCGCGTTGTTTTGGTTTTTGAGGTTGATTCGGTAACTCAACATTATTCGCATACCATTCATATAAATCACGGTGATTTTTGAATTCTAACGAACATAATGAATGTGAGATTCCTTCGATATAATCAGATTCTCCATGTGTCCAGTCGTACATCGGGTACATTTTCCATGTGTCTCCAGTACGGTGATGAGGACGTTTTAAAATACGATACATCACAGGGTCACGCATGTTCATATTTGGAGAAGTCATGTCAATTTTTGCACGTAAAACATGTGTTCCTTCTTCAAATTCGCCTGCTTTCATTCGTTCGAAAATCGCTAAATTTTCTTCAACAGAACGGTTTCTATAAGGAGATTCGATTCCAGGTTCAAACGGTGTTTTACGTTGTTCATTAATTACTTCTGAAGATTGATCGTCGATGTACGCTTTTCCTTCTTTGATTAATTGAACAGCCCAATCGTAAAGCTGCTGGAAATAATCAGAAGCATAACGTTCTTCAGCCCACTCGAAACCTAACCATTTCACATCTTCGCGGATAGAATCTACGAATTCTTGTTCTTCTTTGTCAGGATTAGTGTCGTCAAAACGTAAGTTTACAGGCGCATTGTAACGTTGTCCTAAACCGAAGTTTAAGCAGATTGCTTTTGCGTGCCCGATGTGCAAATAACCATTTGGTTCTGGTGGGAAACGAAAACGTAAATTTTCTTTTGGCATCCCATTAGCTAAATCATCTTCAATGATTTGCTCGATAAAATTCAATGATTTTTTTTCTTCTTCCATTTTTAATTACGATTGAGTTTGCAAAGGTACGAAATTGACAATAAAAATAGAGGGATTGTTTTTTAATTAAGTCTTTTTGCTTTAAAATTTTCAGCAAGAATAAAAGCTTGTCCAAAACTGTAATTGTCAGGAGCGATTAAATCATTTCCAAAAAATAAAAGTTTTAGATTTGATTTAATAGGTTTGCTTATTTCTTCCATTTCATATGTTAAATTCTCTGATTCACAAAATAATCTAAATTTATGAAAGAGAGATTTCGGAAAAGTGATGTATCGTTTGTTTAAGTTATTTAGATTCATCCATAACCCAGTTTCTTTTTTGAGAAAACTATGAATTTTACCTAACAGAATTGGATTTTTATCAGGAATTTTATCTAATTTGATTGTAATTTGAGCTTCTGTATGATATTTTACAAGAAAATGATTAGTATATTCTTTAATTCGAAAAAATGGGGTTAATGAACAATGATTAAAGTTTTTATAATCAATGACATTTTCTGCTTTTATTTCCCACAAGTGATCATAATTATCGTATCGGACTTGAATAATTAGTTCTATTTTAGAGTTAAAAGCATCGAATTGTAAAGACATCAAATGAATATGTCCGTGGAATGGAGTGGAATTAGTAAAATGAATAAGTTCTTCCATTTATTGAAAATATTAATAAATGAAAGATAAGGATTTACCCCAAATAAATTTCTAATAAACCATCAGGAATATTAATAAGCATTGCTTTTTCTTCACGATTTACTTCAAGAATCCATTCGTCAATCATCGGAATTAGGATTTCTTTTCCGTTTGCATCCACTTCGAAATAAGCTTGAGCAGCAGAATCGTTGACAGATTTTATCGTTCCAACTTCTGTATTTGTTTGGTCGTAAATCGTAAAACCAACAATTTCGTGGTAATAAAAGTCTGTTCCAGAAAGTTCTGGTAACGACTTAAGAGGTAAATAAAGTTCACGATTGATTAACTTGTCGACTTCTTCGTCTTCAACATCTTCAAACTTTACTAATAATTTTGTGCCTTGATAAGGCTGAGAGGTTTCAAAAAAAAATGGAACCAGTGTACCATCTTTCTCGATGAACACTGCTTCCAAAGTATCGTATAATTCTGGTTCGTCCGTGTCCAAATGAATGATTAAATTACCCTTGAAACCGTGTCTCTTTGTAATTTTACCTAAATAGTAGCAATCATTTTTTGTCATCTGGAACTTCTCTGAACTTAAAAATTATTCTTCTGTAGCAACTTCTTCAGTTGTACCTTCTGCTTCTTCAGCAGGAGTTTCTTCTGCTTGTGCAGCAGCTTCAGCTTCCTGAGCAGCTTTTACACGCGCATCATTAACAGCTTTTTCAGCTTCTAATGCAGCAGCTTTAGCAGCAGCAGCACCTGAAGTTAAACCGTCTTTTTTAGCTTGAACTTTTGCATCTTTAGCTTCTAACCAAGCTTCAAAACGTTTTTCAGCTTCTTCTTGAGAAAATGCTCCTTTAGCAACACCACCTAATAAGTGTTTTTTCATGTAAGCACCTTTGTAAGATAATAAAGCTTTAGCAGTATTAGATGGCTCAGCACCTGTTTGTAACCATTCTACAGCTGAATCAATGTTTAATTCAATTGTTGCAGGGTTAGTAATTGGGTTGTAAGTACCTAATTTTTCGATGAAACGACCATCACGTTTTGCTCTTGAGTCAGCAACTACGATGTGAAAGAATGGTTTTCCTTTACGACCATGTCTTTGTAATCTAATTCTTGTAGCCATAGTATAACTAATTATTTGGGGAACTCGTCCCGTTTTACAAATTTGAGGTGCAAATATACAATTTTTTTATAAATAATTCTTTTAAAAGTGATGATTAAATTAATTCTGAAGATTCAAGTTTGTTGAATAACGATTCTGATGTACTTTTAAACTCGAAAATATTTTTTAGCATGAATAAAAAAGACATACTTGCTCAAACACAAGCTTATATCAAGAAAACCTTTTTAGATGAAGGAACTGGACACGATTATTTTCATATCGAACGTGTAGTAACGAACGCTAAAAAGATTTTAGAAACTGAAGATGCAGACCCTTTTTTAGTCGAATTAGCTGCTTGGACACATGATATTGGTGATTATAAATTGCATGATGGAGTAGATAAATCTGAAAAGTTAATTAGAGCGTTTTTAGCATCTATTCAGGTTGAGGAAGAAACGATTGTACGTATTTTAGAAATTGTTTCGCAAGTTTCGTTTAGTAAAGGAAATAAACCAACTACAATAGAAGCAGAAATAGTACAAGATGCCGATCGTTTGGATGCAATTGGAGCTGTCGGAATTGCGCGTTGTTTTGCTTATGGTGGGAGCGTAGGCAGCATTTTGTATAATCCGTATGATAACTCGAAAGATGCATCAAGTGTACAACATTTTTATGATAAATTATTTAGATTAAAAGATTTGATGAACACTAAAACAGCAAAACAAATTGCAGAAAAACGTCATCTATACATGGAAAATTTTATTCAAGAATTTTATCAAGAAGTTAAATAAATCAATAATGAAACAAATAATTACAACGTTTTTAATGGTGTCAAGTTCTATCGTAGGATTTGCACAAGAAACATTTCAATTCAAACTGAAATTTCACCCAGAATCATCCTATCAAATGGACATGGATATGCAGATGAACATGCAGATGCAAATGGCAGGTGACGAAAAACTTTCGAATGAATTGAGTCAAGTGGAAACTAAAATGGACATGAGTTTTCAAACTTTAACCGTTACAAAAGAAATGGATAAAGAAGGTGATTTACCTTTCGAAATTTTTTACAAAAAGTTAGATTCTAAAATGAATGTCAATGGACAAGAAATTCCAATGGATCAAGATGCTATAACAAAAGAATTGTTGAAAATCAAGATTAATGGTGTTGAGAACGAGAAAGGAAGACAATATTCATCGGATGAAATGACAGGGGATTTATCGAACATGAAAGATTTGTACGATAATATGATGAATTCGATGTCTATGTTTATGATTTTTCCAAAAGAAACTTTTAAGATTGGGGATATGCACGAAGTGATAATTCCTTTCAAAATGCCTTTGCAGCAAGGTGTTGATATCGAGATGAATATTAAAGGAGTGTATAAATTACTAAAAATTGCAGATGGAAAAGCTTATTTTGGTGTAGAAATGACTTCGGTTGGTAACATAAAAATGCCAAGTCAGTTAAATATTAACTTTGACGAGTACAAATTAAACGGAAGTTTAACGATGAATGTTTTCGATCAAAACATTAACGAATCAACTTTTTCTGGACCAATGAGTATGACAATGGAGGTCAATAACATGAAAATCAAAATGATTTCTCAAAATAATTACCGAACTAAAACATCAAAATTGTAACTTTCTATCTTTTATTAGAATACCGAATGAAATTAACGTCTCTTTTTACTTATTTGTTTCTCTTTTTAATGTGTAGTTGTGTTTCTGTGGAGAAATACAATGCACATATTGATAAAAAAATCCCAGCAAATAAGCTAAAGAAAGACGTTGATTTTGCCTACAAAAAACTAAAAAGATATCATCCAAAATTGGATATGTATCTTGCTCAAAATGAATTAGATTTTAAATTTGACAGCTTAAAAAAGACCCTTACAAAATCATTAAAACCAAATGATTTTTACATTAAGTTTTTTCCGATTTTCGAAAGTTTAGAGCACGGACATACATATATTTATCCGATTTATAAACGATTGAATAAAAAGGAAATAAAGCAATACAAAGATTCAAAGTCAGCGTTTAATGATTATAGTTTCTTTTGGAAAAATGATTCAGTTTTTTTGGTACATGATCAGTCTAAAATAAATCCAATAAATCCTGGTTCAGCATTAGTTTTTATAGATAATATTCCAACAAAATATCTATACGATAAATACAAAAAAAGCATTTTTGGCGATGGGAAAAACACCACTTTTACAGATAATGTATTCAACCGAACATTTTTGAATTATGTTACATTAGAGCAGGGGATTAAAGATTCAGTCGAACTTACTTTTTTAATGGGGAATAAACCAATCCGAAAAAAAACATTTAGGACTTATCCCAAATCAAAAGAAACTGAGAAAAAGGAACTTCCAAAAATCACCAAAGAACAAAAGCAAATCGACCGAAAAGTTCGAATTAAGCAAAAAACGTACGGATACTCCAAAAATTCGGCAGCTTATTCCAAAGATTTATCTTTTCCTACGAACGACAGTACTATTGCAGTACTAAAAGTAACTGATTTTAGAAAAGGTAAGATACAAGAGCTATATAAAGAAGTTTTTACAGATATCAAAAATCATAAAGTTCAAAACTTGGTACTGGATCTTCGCAATAACGGGGGCGGATTCATCAAAGATGCACATTATTTGTATGCGTATTTGGTCGATGATTCGAAGTCTTTTTTAGGTAAAAAAATTGTTGCCAATAAGACTTCATTTGGAAAATCATTGTACAATATTTTTCCCACTTATTCCTACCCGTTACTTTGGTTGGGATCTGGTTATACCTACTTTGCAACATCCAAAAATTCGGATAATGAATACGAATTGCACCTGCCTTTCTCGTTTGTAAAAATAGACAAATCGCTTATTTACAAAGGGAATTTGTATGTGATGATCAATGGAGGATCGTATTCCGCTTCTTCGCTTATTTCGGCGAATCTTCAACTCAAGAATCGTGCATTTTTTGTTGGAGAAGAAACTGGAGGCGATTTTAATGGAACGGTGGCTGGTTTGATGCCTAAGTTTACGTTACCTCATTCAAAACTACAAATGTCGGTGGGAACAGTTTATCTTTCGCCTATCGAAAAGCGAGAAGAGATGGGACATGGTGTATATCCTAATCAAGAGATTAAACCTACTTTAGAGCATAAAATAAAGCGAATTGATCCCGAATTAAACTGGATTTTGAACGATATCAAAAAAGAAAATGCAGTATACAATAAGGTATTACAAATAGAAAATCATCTACTTAATTAAGCAGATGATTTTTATGTTTTGGGCGTTCGAGCGGGCTTTCCGTTTCAATCTTTGCTCTACAGCAAAGGATTTCCACTGCAATCCCTAACGCATTTTATTTTTTGTTGAAACTACAAAAAATAAAATTTTGTATCGTATCAAATGGCGTTATGTGATCTATCGTAAAACATTCTATTTTTTCAAAATCAGCAGCAAAGGTAGATGTTAACGAAATTTCATCGTTTTGCTTAATTTCTAAACCGCTACATTTCAAAGGTCCATTTGTTGAAAAAGTTCCGATAACCATTTTGCCTTTCACCGCTTTCGAAACTAAATCTTGGTATTTTTTGATGTCATTATCTTCTGTTAAAAAATGAAAAACAGCTCTGTCGTGCCATACATCGTATTGTTCTGTAGGTTCGAATTCGGTGATATCCGCAACAATCCAATTCACTTTTTTAGCTCTATCTCCCAAACGTTTTTTAGCTTTTTCTAATGCATTTGCAGAAATATCCAAAACCGAAATATTTTCGTATCCTTCTTCCAATAAAAAATCAACTAATTTACTTTCTCCACCGCCAACATCAATAATTTTTGCTGTTTTATCCACCGAAAATGATTGAATAAAATTTAAAGAAGTTTCGGGTTTTTCTTGTGTCCAACTAACTTCTTGTGGAGTTTTTACGTCATATATATGTTCCTAATGAGCTTTTTTATCGTTATTCATTGTTTAATATTTTGATGCAATTTCGATTTTTTATTTAAAATGAAGTGTAACACGAATTACAAATGGGATGAATTTTTTTAAGAAGATAAGTAATTTGCTATACAGGAAAACTAAATCTATTTTAGACAAAGAAGTGTTTTAGTTTTTTTTCAATAGACTATAAACAATCTTTTTTATGCGTGATTTTTTTAAAAATGAAGATGAAAGAAATAATTAAGATTACTATATATAAATTTTCACTAAAATTAAAATAAATTAATAATAGTAAAATTGCAGAAGATATAAATTTAGAGATTTTAGTAACCATTTTTTTTCATTTCTTTAAAGTAAAAGCAATGATATAAACATTTTATAAATAAAAAAAATCTAAAAGAAGATTTTAAATTATGTATAATTTTATAAAAGCTCCAAATGTTTTACCAGCTATAAAAATCATAATTGCAGACAAAGTAATTAATCCGATTTTCATAAAATTATAATAAACATTTTTTAAGATTGAATTAGTAATCATACAATTTAAGTTAAAATCTGTATAAAGATAATTATTCTTAATAATTTTACTTACACTTTATTTTACATCAAAATATTTAGGTTAAAATATTAATTTTAAAAAGTGAATTTGTAAATTTTATCTCCCAAGAGTCTGTTTTATTTTCTTGTAATTTTTAGAACGAATAATTTTCCCTTTGTCTGTAATTAAAAGTGCAGCGTAGTCTTTTTGTTGATTGATCAATTCTAAACCTTTTCCTTTTCCTAAAACCATGATTGAAGTACTGAAACCATTGCACATTTCAGCATCAGGACCAATCACGGTAACACCTGTTAAACCTGTAGAAGGATAACCAGTTTTGGGATTGATGATATGTGAATAACGAATTCCGTCAATTAAAATAAATTTTTCGTAATCGCCAGATGTAGTAACAGCAGCATTTTTCATAACTAAAATATCTGCCATTTTAAAGCGTTTGAACGGGTTTGTAATTCCAATTTTCCAAGGTTCACCATTTGGTTGATTTCCCCAAGTTGTCATATCACCAGAAGCATCTATAATACCAGCTTGTATTCCTAAATTTTGCATATAAGTTCGCGCTTTTTGTGCTGCATAGCCCTTTCCTGTTGATCCAAAACCGATTTTCATTCCAGCTTTTTTCAAGAAAATAGTCGAATTTTTTTCATCAAGTAAGATGTTTTGATAACCAACTTTTTCAATCGCTTTTTTGATTTCATTTTCTGTTGGAATTTCTTCCATCGTGCCATCAAATTTCCAAACTTTGTCCATTGCTGCAAAACTAATATCAAAAGCTCCATTGGTAAGTTGAGAAAAATAAATTGCTCTTTTTGTCAATTCAAAAACTTCTCGATCAACTTTTATTGGTTTGATTCCTGCATTTTGATTGACTTGAGAAACCTGTGAAGTTGGTTTCCAATCTGAAATTAATTCTTCGATTCTAATCATTTCATCAATTGCTTTGTTAATATTTTTTTCGGCAGAAATAGAATCTTTATCAACCAAAGTAATTTGAAAACGACTTCCCATCAAAATTGTGTCTCTAACTCCGACCGTTTGAGCATTCGTCGGAATTAGAGCATACAATAGTATAAAAGTGAATATATTTTTTAGAAATGTATTTTTCATTTATGTTGTATTAGGAAAAGTAAAAATAGTTTAAAATTTCGTCTTAGTTCTCGATATAATTCTTGTCAGAATTACTTGAACTGAAGAAACTTAAACGTTATTTCGAGTGTTTGAAGTATTCGATAAAATTTTTCAAAATTATGGAGAAATAAAACGGAACAAATTCTAATAACAATCCGTCAAAAATTGTCCGTTTGCTTTAAATTCTTCAAATGATTTATTTAAATGCTCTTGACAAATTTCCTCTAACACCTTTTCTACATCATGTTGCATGGCTAAAGCCCCACAAACCATAATAATCCCTTTGTTTTGTAAGGTTTCTGCAAAAAACTTAGCATCTCGATGAACTAAATCCATTACATATTGTTTGTTTTCTTCACGAGAAAAAGCGTTGTGATAGCTTGCTAAATGATTTTTTTCAATTTGTTTTTTTGCAAAATCTTGATATCCTTTTGTGGTAGGATTTAAATGTCGAAAACCGGTGTACAAATGTGTTTCAACATTATTTTTGTTCTCATCAATCATTCCAAGAAAAGGCGCAATACCTGTTCCATTTGCAATCATAATGACTTGAGATGCTTTTTTAGGAAAATGAAACGCTTTGTTCTTAACAATTCTTACTTTTATAATTGAATTTTCTTTTAGGTTGTGTAAATATTGAGAACCTAATCCAAATTCATGTAACTTCACAATAAGTTGTAATTTATTCTCGACTTTACCAATCGAATACAAACGCTCACGATGATCATTCGCTGGATAAATAGCCAATAAATCGCCTGATTTAAACTTCTGTTTTGCATCTAAAACTACTGTAAAAGTGGCATCTTCATCGGTAATTTGTGTCGAAGAAATCACCTTTAAATCTTTTAATTTTGGTGCTTTCCCCACATACATGGCTGGCGTTGTGGCTAACGGAATATCCATAGCCTCTTTGTAAGCAATCACCCAATTTGTAAATTCTTCTGGAGATTTATCGTTGATGGTTTTTAAATCCAATAAACGTGTTGCCCACGATTGTTTTTCGAACCATTGATCCACTTTCACCGCGTAGCCACAATAATCGGAGTAAGCTCTTGAACCAAATCCTACGACTGAGAATTTAACCTTTTGTGGTTGAGGATATTGAGCAATTAATTCTTCAAATTTCTTGGCATTCGCGGGCGCATCTCCAATTCCATAAGTGGAAGTAAAAACCACGATATGTTCAGCATTAGGATACGTTTCATATTGATTCATTTGAACCATGAAGGATTTCTTTCCGTTGGCTAAAAATTGTTGATGAATTTTATTCGCAAAACCAACTGTTGAACCATTTTCAGAACCCACTAAAACTACAATTTCAGCTTCATTAGCCTTGAATTTATTCTTTCCGATTTTCGTACGTGTACGTTTTAAGGTAATGGCAAATCCTGACCAAATAAAGAATAAAATATTAAGTGATGCGATTCCTAAAATTGCAGCCCAAATGACATTGGTACGACCTGTGTGTAAATCGATATTGAATTTTTCCACGACAGCTGAATACGGATGGAATGATTCAGTCATAATTTCACCATTCACTTGATTGATTGTTACACTTTTCTTTCTTAAATGAACAACAAATGGTTCAGCTTCATCATCTGGAATAAAAGGAAATTCGATTCGTTCTACACTACTTAATTTTGTGTTTTGGAAGAATTTGATTTCGCTTAACTCTTTGGCAGGTAAATTTTCTTTGATGGGGTGTTCCACTTCTGTTGGTTGGCCTACTAAAGGTTCTAATCGTGCCAAGAAAATGAATGTTCCTGTTAATCCAATGATCACAATAGGAATTAACAACCAACGTCCGGTTGCCACATGAAAATATTGGGCAAATGAGTCTTTATTGACTTTTGTAAAGAAATTTAAAATTCCGTTTTGGCGTTGAATCACTAAGATTAATCCAGTCACTGAAATTAAAAATAAGATAAAGGAAACGATACCCACAATGGCGCGTCCTGTTTCTTTTAAAAATAATGAGCGGTGTAGGGCAGTGGTCCAATTGATGAAATCACTTTTCGGAACGATTTCTCCAATGTTTTTTCCTGTATGGGGATCGATGTAAGATTGAATAGGATTCCCATCTTCGTCCATAGCATCAATCGTTACAAAATCGTTGTTATCAACTTTTATTTCGATAATTTCAAAATAATTCTCGCGCAATGTCGGAAGAACCTGCGCGAGTGTAATATTTTCAAAATTTTCGACTTTGTAGGCCGGAGATTTCTCATTGATGGCATCAACCGCTAAAATTACTCCTGTCGTGGAAAGGATTAAAAGAAAAGCTGATGATATAAAGGCTAATGCCAAATGGGCATACCTCCAAATCGATAGGATCATTTTACTGAACTTTAATAAAACGTACGGCTTTAATGTATTCTGTTCCTTTAATTCCTGCTTTATTGTCTAATGCCGCAGATGTTAATGCAATTTCAGCATCTTTTACCACGTACTTTTGTGTTTCAACAGCAGATTCAAAACGGATTTTATACCCTTTATTTAATTTCGCTGTATCAAATTCGATCACACGTGTTGCTCTTGCGCCACCTGCCACAGAAGCTCCTGTAATTCCGTTTAATTTTTCTTTTTTCTTTTTATTGAATTTATCCCACTCTTTTAACGTATTATACCATTCATTATCTTTTCCTAAAACTCCTAACGTTTTCTCATATTGTCCTTTTGGATTAATCAAAGAAATTACAATGTAAGCTTCCTTACCTGTATAATTCTCCATCTGAATCATTGTTTTATACTTCGTTGTTTGAGCGAAAGTGGCAGTAGCCATTAGTATAACTACGACGCTGAATAATTTTTTTATGACGTTAAATTTCATTTTCTGTATTATTTTAAGAAGTCAATCGATACATTATTTTTCTTCAAGAATTCGTTTTGAGCAGCTAATTCGTAAGCTGTTTCTTCAAATTCTGTTTTTAAATTTTTTTGAGCACCCGCACCAATTAAAGTTTTTAAGATTTGATCATCTTTAGCAATTAAAGCTGCTTTATGTAAAGCTGTATTCCCGTCTTCGTCTTGTGCATTAATATTTACTCCTAATTCAATTGCTTTCTTTACTAAAGCGTTATCACCTTTATCTACAGCTAAATGCAATAATGTCGAACCTTTTTGTTGAGTGGCTTTAAAATCTATCTTCGCCTTTGCTAATATTTCTTGTTTTTGTGCAAATGTTTCATCATTTGGTTTGAAAGAATTGAACCAATATGATGCTAAATTATTACCTTCTTTATCCTTGATATCCGTTTTTGCACCTTTATCGATTAATAAAGTTACGATTTCAGGAGTTCCAGATGCTACCGTCTTTGTCAAAGCCGATTCTCCATTAGAGTTTACAGCATTAACATTGTTAGATTTTGATAAGAATAAATTGATTAAATCGGTGTTTTTTCCGGCAGCAGCCACCATTAATGCGGTGTTGCCTGCTTTATCTACTACTTTAACATCAGCTCCTTTCGAAATTACATAATTGATGATTTCTGAATTTCCACGACGAGATAAGGCGTGTAATAATGATTGTCCTTGAGGGTTTAGAGCTTTTGGATTTAATTTATATTTTTCAACTAAAGTTTTGAAAATTTCGACTCCATTTTCTTTCATTCTAGAGCCTTGCGCTGCGAAAAATAAAGCTTGATCTGTAGGTTTTACACCTTTAGCAGCTAATAAATCTAAGATTTCTAAATTTCCAACTTTCGTAGAATAGTCAGCTACTGTACGTCCGAATTTATCTTTCTCCGTTAATGAAATACCTTTAGAAACAAAGTATTCTGCAATTTTTAAATCCGTATCATTTGCGATAGACTCCATAATGATGTTTGTACCATCCTCGTTTTTTACTTTAGGATTAGCACCTGCTTTGATTAAGGCATCATAAACCGCTAAATTCTTGTTTCCAGCACTTGCTGCGTATGTAATCACATCATCACCGTGGCTGTCTTTGTAGTGAACATCGGAACCTTTTGCGATTAAATAATTGACTAATTCAAGATTTCCAGCTGCAGCAGCCCATTGCAAATAAATGCGAGAATGGTGTGTTTTTTTATCCACAGCATTTCCATCTTGTTCAATTAAAAATTTTAAAACACCAAAATCTGCTTTATTATTTATCGCTATCACCACAGGATCAAAAAATCCTGCATTTTGCTGCGAAGGACTGTTTCCTTTTCCAATTTCTGCTTTTACAGTTTCAACTGATGGTTTGTTTTTCCAAAAACCTGCATCCATTAAAGTGTTGGTTTGCGCTTGTAAAAAAGAAGCGATTAATACGGCAACTGTGATGAATAACTTTTTCATATCTAGCGTTTATCTTATCTATTATTATTTAGACCAATTTTAATTTGATGTCAAAAGTAAGACTTTATTTATAATAATTCTAAATTTTAAAATTAAAATTATGTGAAGGTGCTAAATATCATTTATCATTTAAAATGAATTTGGAGAATTTATAATTGAATCCTCTTAACAAGAATTGAATGAATCTGTTTTGAAAAAAATGTAAATTTTTATTCAAATAAGTAAAGGATTCCTATTTCGTTACAGATTTGCATTTTACTTTTGACGTATCATATTCAAACGACTACCATGAAATATATATCATTCTTAAGTTTTCTTCTTTTTTCCATTTGCATCAATGCACAAGTTTCTCCTCCTGGTTTGGGCGATACCAATGGTGCAAGTTGGTTCGCATTAGGAATGAAACAAGATCTGAATGAAAAGATAGAATCAATGACGTATGTTGGATTAGGTTTAAAGAGTGATGAAGAGAATTACAACATTACATCAAAGCCAGCAATCATTGTGATAAATCAAGAATTTTATCACCAATTGGATAAACATTGGAAAGTGTCTTATGCCTTAAGTTATCGTAAACAAATGGAATATTCGATGGATGATGATATCGAAAACATATCGACACAAAATGAAATGAGAATTTATGGACGTGTGGCGTATTCTACTTCAATAGGGAAAGTCAAATTAACACAAACGGTACGACAAGAAGCTCGTAAATTTGTCGATCATCACTGGAAAAATACGGATGAACCTATACAATTGCGTTCTCGTTTAAAATCACAAATTTCAGTTCCGATTGATTTAGAAAATCATCATACGATTACAGGAGGTGCAGAAATTCTTTTTGCAACGAATAAACATAATTTATCCAAGGAATGGAGTCGTTTTAAATATAAAGAATCACGTTTTACCTTGTTTTATACTTTTAGACCACAGAACACTCCGTTGGCTATCAGTTTAGGATATATGAATAATTTAATTGAAAAAAATGCTACGCATAGCACACATTATGCTTCCATAGATATTACATGGGAAAATCCATTCAAAATATTTTCATAAAAAAACCTCATCCTGATAGATGAGGTTTTTTCTAATTTATTCCGGTCGTCTTGGACCATTTTCTCTTGATTTTAAAACGTTTTCCACGTCTTCTAATTTGAATCCTTTCGCTTTTAGTAAAATCAAATAGTGATACATCAAATCGGCAGCTTCACCTAAGAATAAATCGTCGTTATTGTCTTTCGCTTCGATAACAATTTCTACGGCTTCTTCTCCGACTTTCTGCGCCACTTTATTGATTCCTTTATTGTATAACTTATAGGTGTACGAATCTTTATCTTCTGCTAAATCGATTCGATCGTTAATCGTTTGTTCTAATTCATAAACAAATCCACGATTCGAAATTTCGTTGAAACACGTTGTAGAACCTGTATGACACGTTGGTCCATATGGTTTTGCTTTGATTAGAATTGTGTCGTTATCACAATCAATTGCAATCGATTTTACTTCAAGGAAGTTTCCCGATTCTTCGCCTTTTGTCCATAATCTGTTTTTTGAACGTGAGAAGAAAGTAACTTTCCCACTTTCTTGTGTTTTGTTAAACGCTTCTTCGTTCATATAACCTAACATCAACACTTGATTGTTTAGGTAATTTTGAATAATAACTGGAACTAATCCATCATTACTTTTTGTGAAATCGATATTCATCGTATCGGTATATTTTGTTCTTTTAAATAATTTTTAAGCATAGGTATTGGAACTTCACCAAAATGAAAAATACTTGCAGCCAAAGCGCCACTTGCTTTTGTTTGGGTAAAAACTTCTGTAAAATGTTCTATTTTTCCAGCTCCTCCCGAAGCAATCACCGGTAGATTTACAGCATCAGCCACCGCTTTCGTAATATCTATTTTGAAACCTGTTTTTGTTCCGTCACCATCCATTGAGGTTAGTAGAATTTCACCAGCTCCTAGTTCTTCCACTTTCTTTACCCAATCTAATGTTTTCCACTCGGTTTCAATTTTTCCACCGCTGACAAACACTTTTTGCGTTCCATTGACGTCGCGAGTATCTACTGCGACCACCACACATTGGGATCCAAAACGAGAGGCTAAATCAGCCACCAATTGAGGATTTTTTACCGCAGAAGAATTCACAGAAACTTTATCCGCACCTGCTTGAATTACAGCCGAAGCATCTTCTACCGAATTGATTCCGCCACCCACCGTAAATGGAATATTAATCGCTGCCGCAATTTTTTCGACCATTTCAGCTAAGGTTTTGCGTTTCTCAAGCGTCGCTGTAATATCCAAAAATACCAATTCGTCAGCGCCTTCTTCTACATATTTCTTGGCTAATTCCACCGGATCTCCCGCATCGCGTAATCCTTCGAAATTAACTCCTTTTACTGTTCTTCCATCTTTAATGTCGAGACAGGGGATGATTCTTTTTTTTAACACGTTCTAAGGTTTTTATGTGTTTAAGTTTTTATGTGTTTAAGTGACTAGGTGATTAAGAGATTAAGTGGTTTAGTTTCAAAACCTAAAAACTTACCAACTTACCCCCTTTACCACTTTCTAACCGATAAACTGTACCAAATCCTTTAACTGAATACGACCTTCGTAAATTGCCTTTCCTAAAATCGCTCCTTCGCAACCTAATTCTTTTACTTTAATTAAATCGTCGATGGAAGAAACGCCTCCAGATGCAATTAATTTAACGTCTGCAGCAGCTAAAATTTCTGCATACAATTCGTTTGATGTTCCTTGTAACATACCATCTTTTGCGATGTCTGTACAAATTACATAATCAATTCCTTTTGCTTTGTATTCTTGGATAAAATCAATTACATCTAATTCAGAAGTTTCTAACCAACCGTGCGTCGCAATTTTACGATCTTTAGCATCTGCTCCTAAAATGATTTTTTCGCTTCCGTATTGCGCAATCCATTCTTGAAATAACGTCGGATTTTGAACGGCAATACTTCCACCTGTAATTTGATTCGCACCACATTCAAAAGCAATTCTGATATCATCATTAGCTTTAATTCCACCACCAAAATCCACTTTTAAATTGGTTTTAGAAGCAATTAATTCTAATGTTTTATAGTTGATGATTTGCTTTGATTTGGCTCCATCTAAATCCACTAAGTGTAAATATTCGATTCCGTAATCTTCGAATTCTTTCGCCACTTCTAATGGGTTTTCGTTGTATATTTTTTTTGTATCGTAATCGCCTTGTGATAATCGAACGCATTTTCCGTCGATAATATCTATAGCTGGGATGATTCTCATTTCTTTAAATTTTAAGTGTTTATGTTTTTAAGTGTTTCAGTTATTATGTTTTTAAGTGTTTAAGTTATTATGTTTTTAAGTGTTTAAGTTATTGTGTTTTTAAGTGTTTCAATTATTATGTTTGTAAGTTTTTTAGTTATTGTGTTCTTCAATTAATGGGGATTAACTTTTGAACATAAAATTTTACAACTTAATAACCTTATCACTTCATAACTGACAAACTATAAAGACAAAAAGTTCTTCAAAATCTGTTCTCCAATTCCAGCTGATTTTTCTGGATGAAATTGAGTCGCGTAAAAATTATCTTTATTTAAAGCCGCTGAATATTCTAGAATATAGTTGGTTTTCGCAATCGTATATTCTGAATTCTCACAATAAAAGCTGTGAACATAATAGATGTCCGAGTTTTCTTCGATTCCGTTAAACAAAGACGTTTTTAAGTCATAAATGGTATTCCATCCCATATGTGGAACGATTTCCGTTGATGGAAATAATTTCACTTGAATGGGAAAAATTCCTAAACACTCTGTATTTCCTTCTTCCGAAAAAGCACACATCAATTGCTGACCTAAACAAATTCCTAACGTTGGTTGTTTTAAGTTTTGGATGATTTTATCTAATCCTTTTTCTTTTAGATAAGTCATGGCCGAACTCGCTTCTCCCACACCTGGAAAAATGACTTTGTCTGCATTTTGCAAGGTTTCAAAATCATCTGTAATTACCGCTTCGTAACCCAAACGAGTTACGGCATTGTAAACCGATTTTACATTTCCTGCGTTATATTTTACTATTGCTATCATATTATTTGAGTGGTTAAGTTTTTATGTTGATAAGTGTTTACGTTTGTAAGTTAATTTGTGGTTGGATTTTAAGTCTTAAACCAACAAATAACTTTATCACTTCATAACTTTACAACTTAAAAATTATTACAAAAGTCCTTTTGTTGATGGTAAAATCATTTTTTCTGGATCACGTTTTACCGCCACTTTAATCGCTTTCGCAAACGCTTTAAAAATCGCTTCGATTTTGTGGTGTTCGTTTGTTCCTTCCGCTTTGATATTTAAGTTCGATTTTGCACCGTCTGTAAACGATTTAAAGAAGTGATAGAACATTTCTGTTGGCATTTGACCAATCATTTCGCGTTTAAATTCCGCTTCCCAAACCAACCAGTTTCTTCCTCCAAAATCAATTGCCGCTTGCGCTAAACAATCATCCATTGGTAAAGTGAAACCATAGCGCTCGATCCCTAATTTATTTCCTAACGCTTGAGCAAAAACTTCACCTAACGCAATGGCTGTATCTTCAATTGTGTGGTGTTCGTCCACTTCTAAATCACCGTCCACCTTAATCACTAAATCCATTTGCCCGTGACGCGCAATTTGATCTAACATATGATCGAAAAAGTGGATTCCAGTCGAAATATCTGATTTCCCTGTTCCGTCTAAGTTTAAATCGATTTTAATATTTGTTTCGTTTGTGTTACGAACAATAGAAGCCGTACGATTTTGTAATTTTAAGAATTCGTAAATCTCTTTCCACGATGTTGTTTTTAATGCAATCGCTTCGTTTAAACCTTCGTTATCGTTGATTTCGTCTGCTCCTAATGCTTCGTCATTTGCAATAAAAATTCCTTTTGCTCCTAAATTCTGAGCTAATTTCACATCGGTAATTCGGTCTCCGATTACAAACGAATTTGCTAAATCGTATGCCGGATTGTTGATGTATTTAGTTAACATCGCAGTTCCAGGCTTGCGTGTCGGTGCATTTTCGTGTGCAAAAGTTTTATCGATGAAAATTGCTGAAAATTTTACTCCTTCGTTTTCAAATGCTTTTACTACGAAATTTTGAATCGGCCAGAATAATTCTTCAGGATTTGCCGGTGTTCCTAAACCATCTTGGTTCGTTACCATCGCTAATTCGTAATCCAATTCTTTGGCAATTTTCCCTAAATAAGTAAATGTTTCTGGATAGAATTCTAATTTCTCAAAGCTGTCCACTTGGTAGTCGGCTGGTTCTAGAATTAGGGTTCCGTCTCTATCTATAAAAAGTATTTTTTTCATTTTTTAGTTTGTAAGTGATTAGGTGATGAAGTTTTTAAGTTATTTACTTTTGATATGTTTAATATAACCTGTAATCATTTTTCCAACTTCTTCACTTTTACTAATCAATATTTTGTATTCTTTTTCAGTTATATATTTCAAATCTCTAGAAAGTAAAAAGTAATACTTCAGTTCTTCTAAAGATGTATCCGAAATGTTATAAAAATGTATTTGATGAGCTTTCGTTTGTTTTTTATATCCTTCAACAATGTTTGCCGGAACAGAAACTGCACAACGTTTCATTTGACTCGATAAAGCAAAAATCTCTGATTTAGGAAATTTATCGACTGTTTTATACACTTCTAAAACTAGTTGATGCGCTTCTTTCCATAAATTTAAATCATAAACTAGGCCCATATTATTTGGTTTTAAGGTTTGATAGATATTAAGTTAAGGAAAATGTTTTTAAGTTGGTCAGTAGGTGTGTTATTAAGTTTGTAAGTTGTTTAGTTTGTATGTTTTTAAGTTGTACGGTTAGTAAGTTTTTAAGTTAGTAAGTTTAAATATTTAATAATCAGAGATAAAACCAACTTAGACACTCTACCACATAAACACTTAATCACTTACTAACTTAACCCCTTAAGTACTTGTACCAACTTCCCATTTTCCTCTTCCGTTCCAACAGTAATTCTCAAACAATTCTTACATAAATCGTCATTGTTACGGTTACGGATGACAATTCCTTTTTCAACCAATTTGTCGTAACGCTCGTTGGCATTATCCACTTTGATTAAGATAAAATTCGCATCACTTGGATAGATTTTTTCGACAAAAGAAATCTCCGTTAACGCATTTTCTAAAACTTCTTTTTGTTGAACAATCGTATTTGTTGCTGCTACCACTTTTTCGTAATCGCTTAAAATTTCAATCGCTTTTAATTGTGTCAATTGATTGATGTTATAAGGCGGTTTAATTTTATTTAAGACCTCTACAATTTCTTGAGAGGCATATAAAATTCCTAAACGAATTCCGGCTAAACCAACAGCTTTTGATAAAGTTTGCGTAACAATTACGTTTGGATAATTGTTGATCTCTTCGATCCAAGATGGTTCAGTTGCGAAATCAATATAGGCTTCATCGATAATTACCAATCCGTTGAAACTATTTACAATTTCTAAAATCGCTTCTCTTTTAATGATTTCTCCTGTTGGATTATTAGGTGAACACAAGAAAATCATTTTTGTATTTTCATCCACTTTCGAGAAAATATCTTCGATGTTGGGTTGAAAATCTGATTCGTTTAATAAGGATTTGCGGTATTCCACAGCGTTTAAATTGGCCAAAAAGATGTACATTCCGTAAGAAGGTGAAATCGCGATGACGTTATCTTGATTCGGTTCGCAAAACGCACGAAAAATTAAATCCAAAACTTCGTCGCTTCCATTGCCTAATAAAATCTGATCAGTAGGAAAATTTTTAATTTCACTTAAAATCGATTTTACTTTGCGTTGAAAAGGATCTGGATAGCGATTTAAACCATTGTTGAAAGGATTTTCGTTGGCATCTAAGAAAACGAAATCGTCATTAATATCTTGAAATTCGTCGCGCGCAGATGAATACGCTTTCATTGCTTTTACGTTGGGACGAATGATGTTATTTATGTTGAACATTTTATTTTAAGTTATTAAGTGTTTATGTTGACAGGTTTTTAAGTTGTTAAATGCTTATTTTGTTAGGTTTTTAAGTTATTTATACCGCAATTCTAAACCACTTAAAAACTTACTCACTTATCAAATTATTTCAAGTCTAATAATCTTAGCGTCACCGCATTTTTGTGTGCAAATAATTCTTCAGCCTCAGCCATTAATTCGATGGCCGGACCAATATTTAGAATTCCTTCTGCTGTCAATTTTTGAAACGTAATTTTCTTGATGAAACTATCTAAAGAAACTCCAGAATAATTTTTCGCATACCCATTTGTTGGCAAGGTATGATTGGTTCCGGAAGCATAATCTCCAGCCGATTCGCACGAATAGTTTCCTAGGAAAACAGAACCGGCATTGATGATATTTGGAATATAATCTTCAGCTGTTTCGCAAGCGAAAATTAAGTGCTCTGGTGCATAAATATTAGAAAAAGCTATACATTCTTCAATTGAATTAAGAACAATTCCTCTCGAATTTTCTAAAGCTTTTGCTGCTAATTCTCTTCTTGGTAAAAGTTCTATTTGAGATTGTAATTCAACAATTGTTTCTTTTAAAGTTTGCTGATTAGTTGTCAATAAAATCACTTGTGAGTCGATGCCGTGTTCAGCCTGAGAAAGTAAATCTGCTGCGACATATTTCGGAACCGAAGTTTCATCTGCGATTACTAAAACTTCGCTTGGACCCGCAGGCATATCGATTGCTACACCAAAATTTTGCGCAACTTGTTTGGCTGCCGTTACATATTGGTTTCCTGGACCGAAAATTTTATCCACTTTCTGAATCGTTTCTGTTCCAAAAGTTAATGCGCCAATGGCTTGAATTCCGCCAACTTTATATATTTTATCAATTCCGATTAAGTTGGCTGTATATAAAATCGCTGGGTGAATTTTACCTTCTTTGTTTGGAGGCGTACATAAAATAATGTTTTCGCATCTGGCTAATTTTGCAGGAATTCCTAACATCAAAGTAGTTGAAAATAATGGAGCTGTTCCACCTGGAATGTAGATTCCGACATTTTCGATTCCGCGTGATTCTCTCCAACAATTAACACCTTTAGTCGTTTCAATTACTTTAATTTCTTCGCGTTGTACGGCGTGAAATTTCTCGATGTTTGAAGCTGCTAATTGAATCGCTTTTTTTAAATCGTCCGAAATTAAAGCTTTGGCTTCTTCCATTTCTTCAACTGAAACTTCTAAGGAAGTTAATTGAACTTTATCGAATTGTTCGGTAAAGTCAATTAAGGCCTGATCTTTATCCAATTGAATTTTACCAAAAACATTTAAAACGAATTTTTGTAAATCTTGCGCTTCTTTCGTTGGGCGAGAAGTTAAAGCTGACCAATCTGAAAGTTGTGGGTTTATATAAGTTTGCATCTTTTTTAGTTTTTATGTTATAAAGTGTTTAAGTTTATAAGTCTTTAAGGTTTGTAAGTGTTTTTTATTCTTTATATAAATAACTACTTATGAACTTAACAACTTAAGCACATCAACACTATAAAATCATTTTCTCAATTTCCAATACTAAAATACCTTCAGCACCAGCAGCTTTTAATTGCTCGATGATGTCCCAAAAGGTATCTTCGTTAATCACCGAATGTACACTACTCCATCCTGATTCTGAAAGAGGCATAACTGTTGGCGATTTTAGAACTGGAAGAATATTACTTACCATTTCTATTTTATCGTTTGGAACATTCATTAAAATATACTTTGACTTTCTAGCTTTAAGAACAGATTCAATTCTAAACTGTAGTTTTTTTAATAGAGAAAATTTATCAAAATCGAGATTCTCACTAGAAATTAAAATAGCTTCGCTTTTGAGAATAGTTTCAAACTCTTTTAAATTATTTTTAAATAAAGTGTTTCCAGAAGAAACAATATCTACAATTGCGTCTGAAAGTCCAATGCTTGGTGCAATTTCTACAGAACCAGAAATTTCATGAATTTCGATATTTATATTTTTTGACTTAAAGAAGTTTAAAACCGTATTTGGATAAGAAGTAGCAATTTTTTTGTTCTCAAAATCATTTAAAGAATTGTATTGCGAAGATTTTGGAACAGCTACCGATAGTCTACATTTAGAAAAACCTAACTTTTGAAGAACAGGTAATTCCATCTCATTTTCTATTAATAAATTCTCACCTATTATGGCACAATCTACTACACCATCTTTAACATATTGAGGAATATCAGAGTTTCTTAAGAAGAAAATTTCTAATGGAAAGTTGCGAGCTTGTACACGAAGTTGATCAATACCATTATCAATTGAAACACCACAATCTTTAAGTAACTTAAGACTATCTTCGTTTAATCGTCCTGATTTTTGAATGGCTATTTTTAATGTATTCATTTTATTTTATATTTATAGGAGTACATCAAAAAAGCTAAAAAAAAGAAAACCCGTTTGATGTACTCAAACGGGATTTAGATATATTATTTGGCACAAGTCCATATCACAATCAGCTCGCTTGAGTGCAAGTATGATGGTGATGATGATGGAACTGAACTGTGTACATAATTTCTTTTTGTTGAGACAAATTTATAAAGGATATTTTAATTAGCAATGAAATTTTTAATGTTTAGAAAAAATAATTAAGAAGAATCTCATTTCTAATGTTATATTTTAAAATTTATAGTAATTAGGTTTTATTTTCTAAATATTTACTTTTTTATAAATTTTTGAATTGATTGGGAGTTGTCTGTATTAATGTTGATAAGATATACCCCATTTGACAAATGATGAATATCGATTTTATTGGAATCTTGTTGATTTAAAATTATTTTACCTGTTAAATCTGTAACGGTAACGGTTTTTATTTTTTCTGTAGTATTAATATTAATGTATGTTGAAGATGGATTTGGATAAATAGAAATAGGATTCTTGTTATTCTCTGTTAATCCTAAATTTTCTAAATCAATAATAGTTACATTATCTACAAAAAAACTTGAACCATAATTATCAAAACTAAAATCTACTTCGGTAATATCTTTATTCACATCATCTATAATTGTTTCTTGAATTTTTACATGATCTAAATAGTAAATAACTTTTTTTGCATTTAAATCGACTTCAGCTTTCACATTGTACCATTTTTTAGGTGTCCATGTACCAACTGTTACACTATTTTTCATGTGTTTGTATGCAATTTCTCCATCAAAGTAAAATATCAAACCACCAACCAAATCGAACTCATTGTTTTCGTTATAAAAGCCTAACATTTCATAATTTGAATTTTCAGTTTTCTCCAAATAAACATCAGCAGAAATAGTGTATTTACGATACTTTGCAATTGGATAAGCGATTCCACCCCAATTTCCTTCTTCTACTTCATCATTTATAACATATACAGAATTCGTTCCTTTGCTCGAAATTGTATTATTGACTTTAGAATTTTCATCAGAAACATATTCCCAATTGAACCAGTTTTTTTTGGTTGTTTAGATTTCCGATTGAAAAACCTTCAGATTCTTCAAAAGAAATATTTTGGTTTTGAGCATTAACATTTAATGATAATAGGGTTAAAGCCCCAACTAGTAAATTTTTCTTCGTATAAAATATTGTTTAATTAGCTGGCAAATATGATAATTTTATTTGAGTATAATTAAGGGGATTTTGTAAATAATCGTTAAGAATTTTGATGAAGTGGTTTGACATCAAAAACTTTATTTTATTTTTGTAGAGATTTATGTTAGAAAAGAAAGAAGCACAATACGAAAAGGTCGTTTTAGTTGGATTGATTACACGCGAACAATCCGAAGAAAAACTGACTGAATATATGGATGAATTGGAGTTCTTGGCGTATACAGCAGGAGCTACAGTTGGTGAACGTTTCACTCAAAAAATGGATCGTCCTGATTCTAAATTTTTTGTAGGAAGCGGGAAATTAGATGAAATTGCTGCATTTGTAGAGCAATATGACATTGATACAGTAATTTTTGATGATGAATTAACACCGTCTCAGTTAAAAAATATTGAGAAAGTTGTCAATAAAAAAATTATTGATAGAACACAATTGATTCTTGATATTTTTGCACAAAGAGCTCAAACTTCTTATGCAAGAACGCAAGTAGAATTGGCACAGTATCAATATTTATTACCTCGTTTAACACGAATGTGGACGCATTTAGAGCGTCAGCGAGGTGGAATTGGAATGCGTGGTCCTGGAGAAACGGAAATCGAAACTGATAGACGTATTATTCGTGATCGTATTACATTACTGAAAGAAAAACTGAAAGGAATTGACAAGCAAATGGCGACTCAACGTAAAAATCGTGGTGCATTGGTGCGCGTAGCGTTGGTTGGTTATACTAATGTTGGAAAATCGACGTTGATGAATGTTTTGTCGAAGTCAGAAGTTTTTGCAGAAAACAAGTTATTTGCAACATTAGATACAACAGTTCGTAAAGTAGTGATTGGTAATTTACCTTTCTTGTTAACGGATACGGTTGGGTTTATTCGAAAATTGCCAACACAATTGGTAGAATCCTTTAAGTCGACATTGGATGAGGTTCGTGAAGCAGATTTATTGGTTCATGTCGTCGATATTTCGCATGCAAGTTTTGAAGATCATGTTAATTCAGTGAATCAAATTTTAGCTGAAATTGATTCGAAAGAGAAGCCAACGATTATGGTTTTTAATAAAATTGATAATTTTTCTTATACGAAACAAGATGAAGATGATTTGTCTGAAAAGAAATTTGAAAACTATTCGTTAGAAGATTGGAAACGAACTTGGATGGCAAAAACGGATTATCCGACATTGTTTATTTCTGCTACAGAAAAAGATAATTTAGAAGAATTACGAGAAACGGTTTATGAAGAAGTAAAAGAACTTCACATGAAACGTTTTCCTTACAATAATTTCCTTTTTCAGTATTATGATGAGGATGAAGAGAGTGATTTGGAAGAATAACATAAAAAAAGATGGATTGATAAAATCCATCTTTTTTGGTTAAAGTATAATTTGTTTAAAACCTTTTTCTTGTAATTCGAAAAGATAAATAAATGCATTTGGTGTTGTTTGCACAAACTCTAAATATTGAGATTTATTTACACCTAATTTATTCATTGCAAATTCGCACGAAGTAAACTTAATTCCAGCTGCATTCGCTTTTTTCATCATTTCTTTTAGCTCATTATCTTCTGCTATATCCTTAACAGCAGCAGCAATCATCACAATTTCAAATGTTGATTTCGGATTGTTCTTTAACATTTCCTGACCAGTCATAATCGATGACATCAACATCATTTTGTTTTGTACCATAATTGCATATTTACCTTTCTTTTTCAGTTGGTACGATTGTTCAATTTGGTTGTTTTCAAGTTGTGTTGTGTTGGCTTGTGCTGTGAAAGTAGTTGCAAAAGCAAGCATAAAAACTATCTTCTTCATTTTTTTCTATTTACAATTAATTCAAAGGTAGGGTTTCGTTCCTTTTTTCGTTGTAACAAAAGTTACAGGCAATCAATTCAAAAAAATGTATCAGTTTTTTTGTGTTTACTTTAGAATTTTTTCATGTTATAACATGAAATTAAAATAGCTAATAGGTTTAAAGCAAAAAAAATCCTCTCATTTTTTTGAGAGGATTTCTTTATTATAATATTACATGACCTAATTTCGTCAATTTTTGATGATCCAAAAGTTTGATTTTTCGACCTTCAACTTCTATCAATTCATCTGTTTTAAATTCAGAAATTAATCGAATTGCAGATTCTGTTGCTGTTCCAATTAAATTTGCCATTTCTTCACGTGTTAAAGAAATATTGATGAAACCATCTTTATCAGTACCTAATTTGCCTTCTAATAAAATTAAAACTTCTGCCAATCGTTCGCGAACCGTTTTTTGAGCTAAATATGTAATTGTACGTGCATATTCTCCTAAATCTTTTGCGATTCGTTGTAGAATATTGAAGGCTAATTTTGGATTAATTTCCAGTAATTTTAAGAAGAATTTTTCTGGAATGTAATAAATTTCAATCGCAGTCATCGCAGTTGCAGATGCACCAAAAACTTCTTGACTTAAAATTGAACGATATCCTATGATGTCACCTTCGTTAATAAAGCGTAAAATTTGTTCTTTTCCGTTGAAACCAATCTTAAAAAGTTTTGCTGTCCCTTTCATCACACAGTAAATACCTTTTGGCGTATTTCCTTCCTGGATGATTTCGTCACCTTTTTTTAGATTCAAGATTTTTTTCTCTTGCTCGAACTCCAACAATTCTTCTTTACTAAAAACCCCAAAAGACTCTGGGTTATCAAACATCGCTTTAATCGATACTACATTCTCATTAAACTCTGACATATCTTATTGTTATGACTTAATTCATACAAAGTTAACGTTAATTCTGATAAAAGGAAAGTAATTTTGTAAAATAGTATGGAAGAGAATTGTTTTCACTGTGGTCAACGGATTGAAGAAGAGGTTATTCAGTTCGATGAAAAGGATTTTTGTTGTCAGGGTTGTAAAACGGTTTACGAGATTTTAAACGTAAATAACTTGAAAGATTATTACGATCTTAATCGTAATGCAGGTTTGCGTCCTGATGGAAAAAGTAATCATCAATTTGATTTCTTAAACACAAAAGAAATCTTTGATAAAGTTGTAGATTTTTCTGATGATGGCGTTACAGTTGTCTCCTTTTATGTACCTGTAATGCACTGTACTTCCTGTGTTTGGTTGTTAGAGAGTTTGGATACAATCAACCCAAATATCATTTCTTCTAATGTTAATTTTACTCAAAAAACTGTTCAGATTACCTATCGAGATGCGGATTTGAAATTAGGAGATTTAGCACGATTAATTACAAATCTTGGGTACAAACCATCTATTAATCTAAAAACATTAGATAAAAAGAATAAAAGCAAAGTCGATCGCTCTTTGGTGAGTAAATTGGTAATTGCAGGTTTCTGTTTTGGAAATATAATGCTTCTATCGTTCCCTGAATATGTAGAGGTTTTTGGAGAAGTAAAAGAACAATGGTTAGAAGAAAATAAAGGATATTTCCGCTGGACTATGTTCGCGTTGTCTTTGCCTGTATTCTTTTATTCTTCTACTGATTATTTTGTTTCTGCTTGGCAAGGTTTGAAAAATAAATACATCAATATCGATGTACCTATAGCTTTGGGGATAATCGTGATTATGTTCAAATCTACTTATGATATCATTTTCGATATTTCGCCCGGTTATTTCGATACATTAGCAATGTTATTGTTTTTGATGTTAACAGGAAAATGGTTTCAACAACAAACGATGCAAGCGTTAGCATTTGATAGAGATTATAAGTCATTTTACCCTATTGCAGTTGCGAAGTTAGAAGATGGATATGAACAACCTATTTTGTTGGCTGATTTAAAAAAAGGTGATCGAATATTAATCAGAAATGAAGAAATCATCCCAGCTGATGCTATTTTAATGAAAGGAGAAGCGATGATCGACAACTCGTTTGTGACAGGAGAAGCGCGTTTGATTCCTAAAAAAGCTGGAGATAAGATATTTGCAGGAGGTAAGCAGTCTGGTCATGCCATCGAATTAGAAATTATTTCGGATGTTAATCAAAGTTATTTAACCCAACTTTGGAACAATGATGCTTTTCAAAAAGAAGAATCAGAATTAAATGCATTAACCAATAAGATTAGTCATTATTTTACGTTAATTATTCTGATTATTACAGCAATTTCAGCTGTTTACTGGTATTATCACGATTCTTCTAAAATTTTAGAAGTAGTCACATCTATTCTTATTATTGCTTGTCCTTGTGCGTTAGGATTGTCCTCGCCGTTTATTTTGGGACATATGATGCGTATTTTCGGTAACAAAAAGTTTTATGTAAAAAACACATCGACTGTAGAAAGAATGGAAAAAATTACGGATGTAGTTTTTGACAAGACAGGAACAATTACAGAAAGTGACGAAGCGCAAGTACAATACGAAGGAAAAGAATTATCCGATTATCAGAAACAATTGGTAAAAGCATTAATCAGAAATTCAAATCACCCGCTTAGTCGTACGTTGTATAAAAAACTAAATGTTGACGATCATTTGCCGATTTCTAATTACGAAGAAATAGTTGGGAAAGGTCAACAAGCAGAAGTAGATGGGCATCAATTAAAAGTTGGGTCGAGAAGTTTTACCAATGCAATTTTTAATGAAAATAGATTAAATCAATCTCAAGTTTTTATATCAATTGATGGAGAAGTTTTTGGTAAATTTGTTTATACCAATCGATACCGAAAAGGATTGGATGGTATATTGAAAGAGTTGGATGCATATCAATTGCATGTTTTGTCAGGGGATAATGATTCTGAAAAAGAATATTTAGAAACGATTTTTCCATCAAATGCAAAATTGATTTTTAATCAATCACCAACGGATAAATTAGAATACATCAAACAATTGGAAGAAGATGGAAAAAAAGTGATGATGCTTGGAGATGGATTAAATGATGCTGGAGCTTTGAAACAAAGTACAGTTGGGATTTCAATCTCTGAAGATATTAACAGTTTTTCACCTTCATGTGACGGAATTTTGGATGCGAGAAGTTTTTCGGCTATTCCAAACTTTTTGAAATTAGCAAAGACAACAATGAAATTTGTAAAAATTGCATTTTTTATTAGTTTCTTATACAATATAGTTGGGCTTAGTTTTGCCGTTTCTGGATATTTACAACCAGTCGTAGCAGCGATTTTAATGCCAATAAGTTCTATTTCAGTGTTAATTTTTGCTACGGCAAGCACACGAATTGCAGATAAAATAACGAAATGGAATTTAGACTGATTTTAAATTACGTATATACATACTGCTCTGACCAAAATCATTGTGATAAGAACTTAGGGCTTTGTAATTTTGTGGAGCTATGGGGATATTATTATTAATGATATTGGTTAGTGTCTCTTTGGGGGCAATTTTCCTTCTATTATTCTTTATGGGATATAAAAAGGGACAGTTTGACGAAGATGAATCTCCAGCAGTGAGAATGTTAAAAGATGATAAAAAAACACAAGATAAAATCGACTCATAATGCAAATGCAGACTTTTAGTTACGACAATAAGATCGTAAAGTATTTCCTTTATGCCACATTGTTTTGGGCAGTTATGGCATTTTTCTTTGGAGTATTGGTTGCAACTTTGTTGTTTTTTCCTACGTTACCAGAATACATCTTCGGATCGGATGATGGTACAATTGGAGGGAATATTCAAGGTTTAATCAACTCGCAAGGAACACTTGGTTTTGGTAGATTAAGAATGATACACACAACATTCGCGGTATTCGCCTTTGTTGGTAACTCGTTCTTTACCGGAGCTTATTATTCAATGCAAAGATTGTTGAAAACCAGAATGTACAGCGACGTTTTAAGCTGGATCGTTTTCTGGGGATGGCAATTATTTATTGTATTATCATTTGTTACATTTATCTTAGGATACAACACTTCTAAAGAGTATGCTGAGCACGAATGGCCAATTGATATTTTAATCGCGCTAGTTTGGGTGTTGTTCGGAGCACAAATGTTCTTAACAATTGCTAAACGTCGTGTACGTCACTTGTACGTAGCTATTTGGTTCTACATCGGAACTTGGGCAGCTATTACAATGCTACACGTATTTAATAACTTAGAAATTCCAGTGACTTTTAGCTTAACAGCTCCAAAGTCTTACTCATTATATTCTGGAGTTCAAGACGCGTTAGTGCAATGGTGGTACGGACACAATGCCGTAGCATTCTTCTTAACAACTCCTATTTTAGGATTAATGTATTACTTTGTACCAAAAGCAGCAAATAGACCTGTATTCTCATACAAGTTATCTATTGTTCACTTCTGGTCATTGATTTTCATTTATATCTGGGCTGGACCTCACCACTTGCTTTATACAGCATTACCAGGTTGGGCACAAGCTTTAGGAACAGGATTCTCTATCATGTTAATCGCTCCATCTTGGGGAGGTATGTTAAATGGTTTATTAACATTACGTGGTGCATGGGATAAAGTAAGAGAAAATCCAATCTTGAAATTCTTCGTAGTTGCTTTAACTTGTTATGGTATGGCTACCTTCGAAGGACCGTTATTAGCAACAAAAACTTTAAATAAAATTGGTCACTTTACAGACTGGGTTCCTGCTCACGTACACGTAGGTACTTTAGGATGGAATGGATTTATCGCTTTTGGTATGATCTATTACTTAGTACCAAAGTTATTTGGAACTAAATTAGCATCTGTTAAGATGGCAAATGCACACTTCTGGATTGGTACTTTCGGTATCTTATTCTGGGTAATTCCTATGTATGTTGCAGGTTGGACACAAGGTTTAATGTGGAAACAATTCGCAGCTGACGGAACATTAGAATATGGTAACTTCTTACAAACAGTTACAATTCTTAAACAATGGTTATATCCATTACGTGCATTTGGAGGAACATTATATTTGATTGGATCAATTTTAATGGTTATTAATGTTTGGAAAACTGTAAAATCAGGAAGCTTTATTGCGAATGAAGAAGCAGAAGCTCCTGCATTAGCACCAAAAACAGCTTCACGTACACAAGGAGAAGGAGTACACTCTTGGATGGAAAGAACTCCTATCGTTTTAACAATCGGAGCTGTATTAACTTTAGCTGTTGGTGGTTTAGTAGAGATTGTACCTACAATTGTAGTAAAATCTAACGTACCTACAATTTCAAGTGTAAAACCATATACACCTTTAGAGTTAGAAGGACGTGATTTATATATTAGAGAAGGTTGTAACGCTTGTCACACTCAGATGATTCGTCCGTTTAGAGACGAGGTAAAACGTTATGGAGAATACTCTAAAGCAGGAGAATTTGTTTACGATTATCCATTCTTATGGGGATCAAAAAGAACAGGTCCTGACTTGCACCGTGAAGGAGGTAAAAATCCAGATGCTTGGCATTACAAACACATGTGGAATCCACGTTCTACATCAGACGGATCTATCATGCCTCGTTACCCATGGTTAATCGAAAATAAATTAGACCGTGAGTTAACGCGTGATAAAATGAAATCTATGGTTGCATTAGGAGTTCCT